>JBEKTF010000017.1:0-44105 GCA_049516355.1 Bryobacteraceae bacterium
GACGTATCTGGTCACTAAGCCGTATACTCCTCGAGGCAATGTGCGGTGAATGTAGAAACAATGGGCGGCAGGCGCTCCCGTTATTGGTGCGGCCCCGGTTCCTTCCGGGAGACCAAAAAGGCTGTTCCGCCTGACAGGAATCAGGCGGGTGGGGCGCCCCGCATTTTATTGGGAGACGCGACGTCAAGTCGCGTTTCCGAAACAAAGAGGAGTTACTGGAATTTCTTCCCGGCTATGTAAACAGCACTGACAGTCCGCGTGTTCGCGATGTCATCCAGCGGATTTTTTCCGAGCACCACGAAGTCCGCGACTTTACCCTTAGCCAGGGTGCCGAAGTCCTTCTCGACGCCGAGCGCCTCGGAATTCGTCTTTGAAAACGCCTGAATCACCTGCATAGGCGTCATCCCGGCGGACTTGACCATCAGCTCCATCTCCAGGTGATCGGAGAAACCCTCGTAACGAGGTGGCCCGTTGCCGTCGTCGCTGCCAAATCCGATCCGATCCCCGAATTCCGCCATCTTTTTCAGATTGCGCGACGCCATTTCGAAATCCCTGCGGTTCAGCGCAATCTCCGGATCCTTCGCCTGGCTTACTTTCAATTCCTCCGCCTTGCGGAGCCGTTCCGGCGTGGTGCCGTTGACGAAAAAAGGCTCAGTGAGCCACGCGGGCGAATCCGCAAAAACGAACGTGGAAAGCTCGCGCGATAACGTCGCGGTAATGACAACACGCTTCTGCTTCATCTCAGACATCAGCGCATCGTCCAGATCCCGATCCCGCACTTCATGCGCCAGCATATCGATGTCATGATCCACCAGGAACTTCGCGTCTTCGTAATCGTGGATGTGCGCGAAGACTTTGAGTCGCCGCTTATGCGCTTCGTCGATTACAGCCAGCGCAACCTCGCGTGGCAGCTTGTGCGCGGTGCCGCGGCGATCGTCGATCACGATCTTGACCATGTCGACACCCTGTCCGGCGAGAGTACCTACCATAGCCCGCGCTGCTACCGGATCCTGATCGAATTCGAAACGCCGCTGCGCCGTATAAACCCGCGCGCCCTGAATATCGCCCTGGCGCTGCACGGCTCTGATTTTCAAAACCTCTTCGCCATCGCCACCGAGTCCGGTCGTACTGGTGATGCCATACAGAGCGAAAGTACGAATGCGGCCAGCGGTATTCTCGCCGATGTGCGAGTGGAGATTGATGATTCCAGGGATGATCGTCTGACCGGAAAGATCCACCACCTGCGCGCCCGCGGGCGTCTTGACCTTCGACGCGGGGCCCAAAGCCACAATCCGCCCATTCGAAACAACCAGCGTGGCATCGCGCAACGGAGTGTTCCCGCTGCCGTCAATCAAGACTGCCGCGTGCGAAAACACCGTCATCTGCGCAGCCGCGGTCAACGCGAAGCCGAACAGAATTCCTGCAAATCGCGTAGATCTCACGGAAGCGCCTGCGCCTTCAGCGGCAGCTTCGCTCCATCTGGCAACGGATAGCGATCCACATTCAGGATCATCGAAACCAGATTGTAGTAACCAATGGTGCCGATGAGATCGACCACGCCGCGCTCGCCAAACTTGTCCTTTGTGGCTTTGAATGTGGCGTCGCTTACCTGTTTTGTCTTGAGCAGTTCGCTGCAGAAGTTGTAAATGATCTCTTCGTCGGGCTCCATCGGCGCGGGCCGCTGACCGGTCGAAAGCGATTCGACCAGAGCCGGATTCAGCCCGTATTTCAGGCCGTCGCGCGAGTGCGCGTACCACTCATACTGCGACGTCCAATAGCGCGCGGTGATCAGGATCGCAAATTCGTTCAGCTTTCGCGGGATCGAGGAATGGTAGCGCATCTGCGCGCCGAATTTCTGGGCCATGTCGCCCATTTCGGGGCTGCGCAGCAGAACATTGAACGGGCCGGTAACCGTGCCGCGATCCCCCGCGAGCAGGTGGTCGATCATCGCCTTCTGCTCGGGCGTCATCTCTTCGTATGTGAGCGGCTTGAACCGGTCGCCGCGCAGGTCAAGCTTTGGCGAAGTTGGGGATGACTGGGCGTTGGCCATACACGTTAAAACCATTAGACTCCAGATCAGACGCATAATTCCTTTATGGTAACGCCGGCGGTCTTTGCCGCCGGTTCTATTTGCCGCGTCTTCCTGATACGATCTTGCAAGGAGCAGAAGCCCGTATGCCCGACGATCGAGATCCTCTCAACATGACGCGGCGAACGCTGATCGCAACCGCGACCTTCGTCCCTCTGGCAGCGCTTACGGCGAAAGCGCAAACGTCCGCTACCGCTCTCTCGCCCGCGCAACTCAAGACGCTCGAAGCCTTCATCGACCGCATTGTTCCGAAGGACGAGCTTGGTCCCGGCGCGGTCGAATGCGGCGCCGCGACCTACATCGATCGCTCGCTCGCCGGAGCGCTTGCCTCCGAAAAGACTGCATTTCTCGACGGGCTCGCGGGCGTGGACTCTCTGGCGCGATCCACGCACAACGCCGCCTTCGCCGATCTCACGCCGGAACTGCGGGACCAATTACTCACGAGCATGGATAACGGCACAGCCGCCGGTTTCCCCGTCGCCAAGCAATTTTTCGCCCGCGTGCGCCGCTTGACGCTCGAAGGCATGTTCAGCGATCCGTACTACGGCGGCAACAAAAACTTCGCCGGTTGGGACCTCATCCGCTATCCCGGGCCGAGGCTCGCCGCGGCTCCCGACGATCAGAAAATGAGTACTCCGCCCAAACCTTATCGCAAATCCGCCTACGGCACGGGGTCCATGCCGGCCGGCGACACTCATGGCCATTAATCTGAAGCCGGCCGACGTTGCCGTGATCGGATTGGGAGCGGCTGGCGGAGTTGCAGTCTTGCCTCTGGCGCGCGCCGGGCTCAAAGTGGTGGGAATCGAGGCGGGCGGGTGGATGGACCCGCACAGCTTCAAGCCCGACGAAATCTACAACAACGTGCGCGCTCTCGTCACTTCCGTCCCGAAAGCGAAGCTCGAAATACCCACCTTCCGCACGAGCCCCGACGAGCGCGCGCGGCAGGGCGCAACACATCCGATGATGAACGCCGTGGGCGGCACTTCGATCCATTACCACGCGCAGAGCTGGCGCTACAGCCAGTGGGATTTCAAGGCGCGTTCGGAATCGATCCGGCGCTACGGCGCGAACTCCATTCCGAAAGGCAGCACCCTCGAAGACTGGCCGCTGACTTACGACGATCTCGAAAATTACTACGATCTCGTCGAGCATGAAGTGGGCGTGTCGGGCAGAGCAGGGAACATCGCCGGCAAGCTGGATCCCCGCGGCAATCTGTTTGAAGCGCCACGCAAACGCGACTTCCCGATGCCTCCGCTCCGCGATACGGAATTCACCGACATGATGATGGCGTCCGCGAAAAAAATCGGCTGGAAACCTTTTCGCGGGCCTGCGGCCATCAATTCCGTTCCTTACCGTGGCCGGCCCGGCTGCGCCTATCACGGCTATTGCGATCGCGGCGGATGCCACATCAGCGCCAAGAATTCGACTGCGGTCACGACGATCCCCGAAGCCGTCAAAACGAAGAATCTCACGATCGCCGACAAGGCGCAGGTGACCAGAATCGTGGCGGGTAACGACGGCAAGGTCACCGGCGTGAACTACCTCAAGGACGGCAAAGAATACTTCCAGCCCGCCAAAGTGGTGTTACTCGCGTCTTACACCTACGAGAATTCGCGCCTGTTGCTGCTCTCGAAATCGAAGGCATATCCTAACGGCCTCTCCAACAATCACGGACAGGTAGGCAGGCATTATTTTGGACATTGGGATGCCCAGGCAGGCGCGGGAGTCAGTGCGCTGTTCCCGTTCGATCTCAATATCTGGTACGGGGCTATCGCGCAAAACGTGACTGTCGACGAATGGGCCGACGACAACTTCGATCATTCCGGGCTCGGCTTCATCGGCGGTGCCTCGATTCAGGTGAATACCGAAAAGCATCCCATCGGAGCCGCCGCCATGGACACTTACGGCCGCGCGCCGCAGTGGGGATCGAAGTGGAAAGCATTCGTGCACGAGAATTCGGCGCGCTGGGTCTCTTCCTACGTTCAGTGCAACACTTTCCCCTACGAGAACACGTTTCTCGACCTCGATCCGGATGTCCGTGATCCTATGGGCGATCCTGTCTGCAGGATCACCAGCGGTCCGAAAGAGAACGAGCCGCGCCAGGCTTTGTACGCAGTCAACAAAATGGAAGAGTGGTTCAGGGCGACCGGCGCGATTGAAGTCCAGGCGTCACGGACGTACCGCGGACCCGGTTTGACCACGCATGCCTTCGGCGGTACCCGTATGGGCGACAATCCGGAAACGAATGTCGTGGATAAATGGGGTTTCTCGCACGAAGCGCCTAATTTCGGGGTTCTCGGCGCGTCCGTGATGGGCACCTCAGGCGCACGGAATCCAACCCTTACAGTGCAAGCCCTGGCGTGGCGCACAGCCGACCACCTGCTCAAAAACTGGAAATCGATCGGGTAACGCCGGCGGTCTCTGCCGCCGGTTCTTTTACGTCGTATATCATTACGTACCGAGACACATCTATGCTTCCTATCCGAGTTTTCTGCTTTACCGCACTGGCGGCCGCCGGTGTGGCCTTTGCCCAGGTGCCGCAGGTTCCTGACGTTCCCATGCCGCAGGTTCTCAAGAACTACCAGGCGGTGACGGCCGAGCGCCTGAAGAATCCCGAACCCGGGAACTGGCTGATGATCCGGCGCACGTACGACGGCTGGGGCTACAGCCCGCTTGATCAACTCACGCCCGCCAACGTCAAACGCCTGAAGCCTGTATGGGTGATGTCCACCAATGTAGGGAAAGTTCACGAAGCCGCGCCCATCGTCAACAACGGCGTCATGTTCGTCTCGACTCCCGAGGACCAGGTGATTGCGATCGATGTGAAAAGCGGCAACGTCCTTTGGCGTTACAGGAGGACCAGGGCCTCCGCGGCCATCGTGGCTCACGACACCAGCCGTGGCGTTTCACTTTATGGCGACAAAGTATATTTCGCCTCCGGCGAAGCCACGCTTATCGCCCTCGAGGCCAAGACTGGAAAGGAAGTCTGGACCACGCAGGTGGCCGAGAATAAATCCGCCTACTACATCACGCTTGCGCCGCTGATTGCGGGCGGTAAGGTGATGGTCGGCTGCTCGGGAGGGGAGTTCGGAATCCGCGGTTTCATCGCCGCGTTCGATCCCGATTCCGGCAAGGAGCAGTGGCGGACCTACACTATTCCCGCGCCCGGAGAACCTGGCAGCGAAACCTGGCCGAAGGGTGAGCAGTGGCGCACGGGCGGAGGGTCGGTTTGGGTTACCGGGAATTACGATGCCGCCACCAACCTGGCATATTGGGGGACAGGGAACGGGGGCCCCTGGATGGGCGATCAGCGCCCCGGCGACGATCTCTACATCGCATCGACGATCGCGCTCGACGTCGCTACCGGCGCAATCAAGGGCCACTTCCAGTACAATCCGAACGAATCGTGGGACTGGGACGAGGTCTCACCGCCCATTCTCGTCGACTACCAGCGCGGCGGCCGCACCGTCAAGGGACTGATTGACGTTGCCCGCGACGGTTATCTCTGGTTCCTCGATCGCGGCGATTCGACGACCGGCGGGCGGATCAAATTCATCGAAGGCAAGCCCTACGTCTACCAGAACGCGTTCAAGCGCCTCGATCCGGAAACCGGGAAGCCGGAACTCGATCCGGCGCACACGCCGACTACGGGTAAGACGACGGATTTCTGCCCGAACAACCACGGCGGAAAGAACTGGCCCCCGATCTCCTTCAGCCCCAAAACGCGCATGATTTACGTTCCCGCCAATAACAATCTGTGCGGAGCGTTAACGGGCGAGGACGTCACGTATACGGCCGGCAGGCGCTTCCTGGGTGTGAGGCAAGGCGACCCCGCGGTTGCTCCCGGCGGCGACCACTTCGGTGAGGTGCAGGCATGGAATGTGGATACGGGCAAACTCGTCTGGACCCATAAGTACGACAAGAGCCCAAACTGGGGATCGATGCTCGCCACGGCGGGAGGCCTGGTGTTCACCGGCGGCACCAACGACCGCAAGATCCACGCGTTCGACGCGACTAACGGCAATCTGCTGTGGGAGTTTCCGACGAACTCGGGAATTCTGGCGCCGCCGACCTCGTTCCTGATCGATGGCAAGCAATACATAGCCGTGCTTTCAGGCTGGGGCGGGGATTCGCGGGGAATGGAAGCAACTCTGAACCGGCTTTTCCCGGGACAATATCCTGAAGTTCCGGAAGGCGGGGCGATCTGGGTATTCGCCGTCGAATAAGAGGAACGCCGGCGGTCGCATGTCACGGTCGCCGGCTCTTTACTAATTCAGCTTGGTCTGAAGCGTGACGTCCCGCTTCACAGCCTTGCCGTAAACTTCAATCTTGCCCACGTCGGACCATCCGCCAGGGCCGTGGCCGCTGCCCGCCATCAGGTCGGTGAAGCCGATCTCATCCACCTTGCTCAGGTCCGGATTATTGATCCACTTGCCTTCGCGGTCTTCGATGACTTTCTTCGGATCGAGCTTGCGCCAGCGAAGATCTGCGAGTGAAATTTCATCTTCGTGCCAGTCCACGCTGAGGCTGTCGGTATGGTCGCCGACAAGATACGTTCCATCCGCCAGCTTGATGACCGGGCGAAGCAGATGGAAACCAGCGACTTTGTATTCAAACTTGATCTTCCCCAGGCCGCGGAGATCGACGTAGTTATTTTTGTCCTGGATGGTGAACGCACAACTTGCCGTGCACATGCCGGTCCAGATGTGGGTGGGCTCGATTGCGGGCGCGTTATGCTTGACGACCCAGACGCCGTGATCCGGATTTTTTCCGCCAATCCCATCGCCGTAAAGGTTGATCCGCAGGTTCGGATTGGCGACAGAGTCCTGCGCGGCAGGATGTTCGACATCGTTTGGCGCGTTCCATTCTTCCTTGAAGAGCAGAGGCAACGGGCCGGCCGGGGCCTGCGCGAAAGCGGTGCAGGCGATCCAAACTGGGACCAGAGATTTTACGGTTGCTAATGCGATTTTGCGTTTTGTCAAAATTGAGCCTCCAATGCGACTGGAATTATATCAGGGCTGCGGGCCGTCGTCCGTAACATAGATCTGGCCCACAATGCTGATCCGCGCCTCAAACAGGTGCCCGCCTTTCAGGCTGCCGTCGGCGAGAGCTACCGAGATGTGCGCGTGGACATTCGGCTTCCCCTCCGCGTTTGAAGTGATGCTGCCGATCAGCGAGACGATCTCGGCTTCGCCATCGAGAACAATTTTCTTCTCGGCTTTTTTCTCAATGTCGGACCAGCCGAACAGGCCGGAATCGATTGCCCCGATCCCGCTGAAATGGGCTTCCTTGACATGGTTCTTCTGGGCAAATTCCAGCAGTGCCGACATGATCTCGTCGCCTTTCCGAAGCGTGATTTTGAACGTTCGGGATGCCGGGCCGAGCTCCTGCACCTTCATATTCGGCGCGGATCCGTGCGGAGTAAACGCCAGAGGCATGTAGCCATCGGGGAGCGGCGCAGCGGGCTGTTGCGCTGCCGGTTGTTGCGCCGGTAGCATTGCCGCACCCGCCAGTAACAAACAGACTGCTGCTCTCATCTCTGTGCCTCCGTCAGACCACGATCGACTTCCAGTTCTTCGCCAGATACTCCGCCGTCCGCCAAGCCAGAGCCTGCACGGTCAGCGTAGGGTTCCGCGCGCCACTCGTCCCCATGAGCGATGCGCCCAAAACGCCCAGGTTCGGGGCCTCGTGCGAGAAGCCCCACTGATCCACCACGCTTGTCTCCGGGTTGTTCCCCATTCGCGTGCCGCCGAATGCGTGCGTACTCACGCCAGGCGCCACTGGCTGTGGCGAGAAAACCTCAATCGCACCCGCTGCCCGGTACCATTCTTCCATTTTTTTCTGCGCGTATAGCACCGACCGCGTTTCGTTCTCCTTCGCGCCCGTGGTCATTCGGCAGACCGGATCGCCCAGAGGATCGCGCACGTTGCTGTCGAGATCGAGAAAAGTATTTTCGTAAGGGAACGTCGACGTCTGCATGTACGCCGTTGCGAAACGCGCGGCATTTTGCCCGACGAATCGCTTCCAGTTCCGGCCCCAACCTGAAGCGCGCCCAAATGTCGGCATGCTGGCGCTGTCAATCGGATGCAGTTCGGTGCGCGCGTGGAGACTCGTTCCTCCGATGAACCCCAGCCCGCTGTGATCGTAATTGTCGTCGGCAAACTCGTCCACAGTCGCACCCTGCGCCGGCAAGCCGTACCAGATGTTGATGTCGAAAGGGAAAAGAGCCATAGTTCCGACAGCCGTGCCCCAGTGGCCGAAATAATGCCTTCCGACCTGGCCGTGATTATTAGCTAATCCATTGGGATATGCTTTCGATTTCGAGAGTAATAATAACCGGGAATTTTCGTAAGTATAAGACCCGAGCAAGACCACCTTCGCCGGCTGAAAATATTCTTTTCGGTCCTTGATGTAAGTAACTCCCGTTACGCGGCCATCCGTGCCGGAGACGATGCGAGTCACCTGCGCGAAGTCGAATATTTGCAGATTTTTTGTCTTTTGCGCTTCGGGGATCGTGGTGACTGCCGTCGAGTTCTTGGCGCTGATGTGGCATCCGCCGGTTCCACAATAGCCGTGATAAGCGCAACCCGGCCGCCCTTTGTACGGCTGTGAATTGATCGCGGCAGGGGCATGGAAAGGCTTCCAGCCCAGTTTTCGGGCGGCCTCGGCCATGTGATCGGAGAACTCGCTTCCGCGCAGCGGCGGCATCGGATACTCCCGCTGCCGTGGTCCCTCATAAATATTGCCGTTGGAGTCGAGTTTCCCCTGAATATTGCCGGCTTTCCCCGATACCCCGACTTCGTATTCCACCTTGTCGTAGAACGGTTCGAGATCCTCATAGCTGAGTGGCCAGTCTTCGAGGGTTGATCCTGCCGGAATAGCCCCCGCGCCATAGCGCTTGATCGTTTCCGATCGCGTCTTGAAATCCCATGGTTTCAGGCGCCAGCTCTGCGCCCAGTAGTGAATCGACGTGCCACCGACGGCATTCATCATCGGATGAAACGCGGCTTGCGTCGCCGGTGCGCTCGCGCTGCTCCGAATGGTGGGGACCTCTCGCTGGGTCTTGGGTACCGAGGTCACCAGATGGCGCACGTTATTGTGGATTTCGTCCGGCCGGAAATCGTGCGGATCCATCCACCCGCCCGCTTCGATGCCCGCGATCTTTAAACCGGCCCGCGCCAAAGGCAGGACTGCAACGCCGCCCGCGGCGCCCAGACCGATCACTGCCACATCGACGGGCTTGAGAGTAATAGCCATACCGGTTTTGCGAGAATGCTATCACAGCGTCCGCGATATGGCTGTCGAGTCTCCAGCAGGGCGCTGAAAAAGTAAGTCGCAGGCCAAAAGGCCTGCTCCACCCGGTCTGGCAAGCTGTTGATTCTTCGTTGTGGAGTAGGTGTTTTCGCCTGCGCCTTTGTCGGGTGAGGGACTTTTTCCGTGCCCTGCTAGCGCTTGATATCCTGCACGTGGATCGTATTCGTCGCGGTGTCCAGCGTTCCGGTCACTTTTACCTTCTGCCCGGCAAAAGCTTCCGGCTTCGTCTGGTCGTCCAGATCCCAGGATTTCGATCCATCATAGAGGACGAATTTCGCGCCGCCTTTAACGCAGCCCAGAGTGCAATCCTTCGCGTTCTTCATACCGTGTTCCTTCTCCATCGCGGCATGGCTGCCTGTTTTAGCGCACGCGCTATCCATAATCTCGCCCGTATAGGTTTTCGGACTTTGTGCAAACCCGGCACCCGCAGCCAGAAACGCTACGGCGACGCAAAATGCTGCCTTGTTCATCTTGTTCTCCTTCCTCGTATTGCCGCAGTGCAATTTTCCGGCCTTGCTTTTGTGAATCGGGCTTTGTGGAGCTGCGATTGTAACGGAAGGCACCGAAAAGTTCACTGGTACTATAAACGGCGTTCACTAAGGTTAAGCGCCTTTGTGGGCACATTTGCAGTCGATTTTGTACGACAATAGGGATGTCACTTTTATGCGATATCTGGCATTAGCGCTCGCCGCAATCTCTTTGATCTCCTGCAGCCGGGATCCCAATTACCTCAAGCAAAAGTACCTTCAAAGCGGCCTCAAGTACTACGATGCGGGCCGGTACAAAGAAGCGAATATCATGTTTCGCAAGTCGATCGAGGCGGATCGCAAATTCGGCCCGGCTTACTACCACCTGGCGCTGACGGACCTCAAACAAAACCAGGTCGCGGCCTCGGTCGGAGCGTTCCGCCGCGCCGTCGAGTTACTTAAGCCCGGCACGGACGACGCGGACGATTCCGTCCTCAAACTCTCCGAGATCATCGTGGTGGCCGCGCAGGCGCAGCCGAACAACGACTCCATGATCAAGGACATTCAGCAGAATGTGGACGGGCTCCTCAAGCGCAATCCGAAGAGTTGGCAGGGCCACAAACTGAGCGGCGACCTCGCGATGCTTCGGACCGCCAAGCTGTATCGTGCGGCCGATCTTCCCGGGGCGAAAAAGGAACTCGGCGTCGCCATCACCGAATATCGCACCGCTCTTGCCGCCAAGCCCGCCGATCAGGTCGTCATCCTCGCTCTCGGACGGACGCTCGTAGTCGACGGCGAGACCGCTGAAGCGGTGTCGCTTTTCCGCGGCCTGATCGCCAAAGACAAAACAAACCTGAACGGTTATTACGAGATCTATCGCGTATACCTCTCGCTGCGCAAGATCCCCGAGGCCGAAGCGGTGCTGAAAGAAGCGATCGGGAACAACCCGAAAGACACGCAATTGCGCCTTACGCTTGCCCAGTTTTATTTCGGCACGAACAAGCGCCCGGAACTCGTTGCGCTGCTGAATCAGATGAAAGGCGACCTCAAACAGTTCCCGGATGCCTATTTCCAGTCGGGTGATTTTTATCTCCGGGTGGGCTCCTACGACGAGGCGGTCAAACAGTACGAGGAGGGCATCCAGAAGGATTCGGCGCGCAAAAATACCTACCTCAAACACGAGATTGAGGCTTACGTTCGCGCGGGTAAATCGAATCTGGCGCGCGAAAAAAACGAGCTGATTCTCAAGAGCGACTCGAAGGATCCGGAAGCGCGCGGGTTGAAGGCGACCTTCCTTCTGGACAAAGGCGACATCAACGAGGCGATGCCCGAATTGCAGTCCGTGGTGACGGCGAGGCCGAACAATTTTGTCGCGCGCTTCAACCTGGGCCGCGCGCACTTCGCCCGCGGCGAATATGAACAGGCGCGGCAGGAGTTCGACGCCGCCGTCCAGTTGAGGCCCGATTATATGCCGGCGCGCCTTGCGCAAACCCAGGTTGCGCTGATCCGCGGCGATAACGATGCGGCCTTGCGTGCCGCCGACGAAACGATCAGGATTGCGCCCACCAGTATCCAGGCCAGAGTGATGAAGGCGGCCGCCCTGCAGCGCCTCCAGCGTTATGACGAAGCCCGCGCGCTCCTGAACGCGGTTCTGGAAAAACAACCAAATCAGGAAGAAAGCCTGCTCGAGATGGGCGTCCTCGATTTGACTCAGAAGAAAGTCAAAGATGCCGAGGAACTTTTCCACCGGGCTTACCAGGCACAACCGGGCAACCTGCGTGGATTGCTGGGCGAGTCGCGAGCGTTGCTGATGGAAGGCCAATCCGAAAAATCGGTACAGCTCGTTGAAACCGAAGCGCAGAAGGCGCCCGCGAACCTGGATCTTCAGCGTGAGCTCGGAAACACGGAAATCAGTGCTGGTCAGTATGACAAGGCGATTGCCGCTTATCAGGGACTGTTGGGGAAGGTATCGGAGCCGCGGCAGCAGGCTGACTTGTGGACGCGGATCGCCGAGGCCTATTTGCGCAAGGGGGATATTCAGCAGAGCATCAATTCGCTCGAGAAAGCGCGCCAGGGGCAGCCCGACAATCCCTCGCTCATGGCCAATCTCGCCATGCTTTACGAGACGCAGAGCAAAAAAGACGTCGCCCGCAAATACTACGAGTTGTCGATCAAGACTGATCCGAACAACGCTTTCGCCCTGAACAACCTCGCTTACCTGATCAGCGAATCGAACGGGGATCTGAACCAGGCTTTGACATACGCCGAACGAGCCAAACAGAGGCTCCCCGGCCACCCGGAGGTCAACGATACGCTGGGCTGGATCTACCTCAAGAAGAACTTGACCGATAACGCGATTGAAACCTTCCGGACACTGGTGGTGCAGGCTCCGCAGAACCCGACCTACCACTACCACTATGCGATGGCGCTCATGCAAAAAGGCGATCGCGAGACAGCGAAGAAGGAATGCCAGTCGGCTCTGGCGGATAAACCCAACAAGGAACAGGAAACTGAGATTCACCAGTTGATGAGCAAACTGGGGTGATGAGCCCAGGCTCTACTGAACGCAAGCTCTACTGAACGAGGCCGCTCCACGCGAACCCATCCGACGGGCGCTTGATGCTGCGCATCCGGATGCGATGATCTTCCGGATTGCGTCCCGGGTTGCCTGTAACGATCACATGGTCGCCCGCCTTCAAAGTGTCGCGCGAAATTCCATCACGGCTCAACTGGCCGCCGCCGCCCCACTCCACGGCCCAGGTAACCATCTCGCCTTTTTCGTCCGGAGCTTCCACCCGCACGAATGAGTGCGGGTTGCGAAACATGAACTGCACCATCTTGCCGTCGAGTGTGACTATTTTGTCCTCGAAATAAGTCGCGGCGAACGAGTGGTGTGCGTACGCCGGAATTCCGGCAACAAAGGCGCTGGCAAGAACCAGTGACGGAAAAACGCTCTTCATGCTCCCCAGCCTCCCATCTGAAATTAGCACGGGGTGGCCGATCGGAGCGGATCGGTTATCGTCCACGCCGTCACGTGAGGTCTCTCCGGGTGAGCGTATCCAGTCGCCGACGAGGACGACGTTGCCAGGCTGGATTAAACCCCTGGCCGCACAGATTCGTGCGGGACTTGATCGAAGAACTGAAATCTGAGGAGCTTGAGCGAGGAATCCAGATGGGTCGATCCAACATGGGGGGCGCCCACGCCATCAATCCGAAATTTCCCGCGGCGCTGGAACGCCAACTCGCGGCAGAAGCGCGCGCCTGGGGCGAGAAGGCAGCAGAGTGGCGCCGAACCGCGGCGATGCTCAATTCAATGGCCGAGCATTGGGATTACCTGGCGAGCTTTCTGGAAGAGCGCGGGCGACAAGATGCGATGCGGGACCAGGCTGGAGAGTCGCTCTTCATGATTCTAGCCGGAAACGCGTGCCTGTTTCTCAGCAATCCGTTGATCCGCTGCCCTAAGCTTTGGGCAAATTTAGGCTGGCTCGAACGGCGTTCCGGGAAATAGGCGAGCCGGACTGCATTCGGATTGCCCACGCAGCTCCGGAGCCGGATTGGGCGGCTGAAAACTCAGAGCGCGTCCTGCTGATGCTCTTGTTTCTGGCATAATCGTACCAGGTATTTTGTCCCGATGATTGATTTCAACGCCCACTTCGACGGCAAGGTGATCGTGCCCGAGCAGGCCGTGGATCTTCCGCGGGACCGGTCTTTTGTGGTGCACGTCGAAACCTTTGGCGGCGCAGAGCCAGCGGCGGAGAACTCTCCTCAGTCCGCCCTGCAATGGCTGGCCGAAAATGCCGTTGACGACGAACTGCCCAGCGACCTTTCCGTGCAGCACGATCATTATCTCTACCGTACGCCCAAGCGGGGCTGACTCTGCCTCACTTCTTTGCCGACACCGCATTTTGGATCGCGCTGTTCCGCAGCCGCGACCAATATCACCGCGACGCGCGTGCGTGGCAAGACTATCTGGTGCGGTCCGGGGCTTTTGTGATTACCACCGAAGCGGTTTGTTGGGAGTGGCTGAACGCGATGTCGGACCCCGCTACGCGCAGTATTGCCGCGCATGGGTACGAGCGGATCCGACATGATGCGCAAATCGAAGTGGTTCCCCACAGCGGAGAATTGAGTGCGGGCGCCATCCGTCTGTTCACCGATCGCTCCGACAAGGATTGGAGCCTGACCGATTGCCTGTCTTTCCTCGTCATGGGGAGGCGGAATATTCGCGACGCGCTGACTGCGGATCATCATTTCGGACAGGCCGGTCTTCGCGCGGTTCTTTCAGACAATCCACCCGCTTTATAAGCGAACGTTAGCAAGAAACGGCGTTCGGGAAATTACTCCCCGGAAGTTGTTAGTGTCCAGGAACCGCGCGGCTGACCCTTCCAATTGATCACTACCCATACGGCCTGTTTTATTCGCGGTGCAGTCTGAAGGGAAATCTCCATTCTGTCGATAGTGGATCGGTAAGCAGTTCTGTCGAGGAAAGGAAATGCGGCGTGACTACCAAGCGTTTTTTGACGATCGTTTCATGGCTCGCATTCATGGGAATGTTGCTTTCCTTTGCCAGCTCCGGATTCTCCGCTCAGGAGGACCGGATCCGCGGTGCCATAGAAAGCAATGGAACCGTGGCTTTGAAGGGGAACGTCCATCCTGAGGCACGGCCGGAAAATGACAGGGGCGCGCTGGACCTCTCGACCCGCATCAATGGCGTCAAGCTGGTGCTCGGTCAAACGGATCGGCAGGCGGCAGATCTTGAGCAACTCCTGGAAGAGCAGCGCAATCCGTTATCCGCCGATTACCGGAACTGGCTTTCTCCGGAAGAGTATGGCGAACGCTTCGGCGTGAGCCGGAATGACTTCGCCAGGCTGACTTCCTGGTTGCAATCGCGGGGGCTTGCCGTGGAACTGGTTGCGCGGGCGCGTAACTGGATTACGTTCAGCGCTACCGCGGGACAGATCGCAGCCACATTTCGCACCGAACTGCACCATTACGAGGCCGGTGGCGAACCACACTTCGCCAATGCTTCGGAGCCATCGATTCCGGCGTCGCTCACCGGCGTTGTTATTGCCGTTCGGGGGCTGGACGATTTTCGTCCCAGGCCGCAGCCGGCGACAATCAAGGTCAACCCCGATTTCGACGCGTCCAACGGTTCCCATTACCTGGCTCCGGACGATCTGACTACAATCTACGACGTTCAGGCTCTTTACAAGGCGGGATTCGATGGCACGGGCCAGAAGCTCGCAATCGTCGGCCAGACAGATATCAACGTCGCCGATATCCGTGCTTTCCGGAGCGCGTTCAACCTTCCAGCGAAAGATCCACAGATAGTGTTGGCGGGAGCCGATCCCGGCGTGAGACCGGGCGATCAGATAGAAGCGACTCTCGATCTGGAATGGTCGGGAGCAGTGGCGCGTAATGCCACGATCGTTTACGTTTATTCGCAGAATGTATTCGAGTCCCTTCAATACGCTATCGATCAAAACCTTGCTCCCGCGGTCAGCGTGAGTTACGGCGGGTGTGAGACCGGGAGCCCAACATCCTACAGAACCCTGGCGCAGCAGGCAAACGCGCAAGGCATCACATGGATGAACGCCTCGGGGGACTCCGGAGCGGCCGGCTGCGACGACGGCGAGAAGGTCGCAACCCACCCCCCGGCCGTTACCTTCCCCGCGGATATACCCGAGGTGACCGCTGTGGGAGGAACGGAACTGAACGATACCGGCGGGACTTTCTGGAGCAATCGGAACGGTGCGGGCCTGGGGTCGGCGCTCTCGTATATTCCCGAGCGAGCCTGGAACGATACGTCATTGGGCTATGGACTGGCATCCGGCGGAGGCGGCGCCAGTTCGATTTATTCAAAGCCCTGGTGGCAGGCGGGATCGGGCGTTCCGAACGATCAGGCCCGCGACGTTCCAGACGTATCGCTGACCGCTTCCGGAGCGCACGATGGCTATGTCATCTACGCAAACGGCGCCCTGATGGCGGTGGGCGGAACCTCGGCATCTTCGCCGTCGTTCGCGGGAATCGTGGCGATCCTCAACCAGTATCTTGTCGCGAAGGAGGGGTTGGCAAAGCCGGGACTCGGCAACATCAATCCCTCGCTTTATTCTCTGGCCGGGAACACGGCGGATGTGTTCCACGATGTCACGGCGGGCGATAACATTGTGCCGTGCGCAGCGGCAGTCCAAGGCTGCGGGGCCGGTTCGTATGGTTATAAAGCCGGGCCGGGATATGACCTCACTACCGGGCTTGGCTCTGTCGATGCGTACAACCTGGTCACGAAATGGACGAGTCTGCCCCCGGCGGTGGGCACGAAACTGGTGCTTTCGGCGAGTCCGGCCGGCATTCCCCAGAGCGCAACAACCCAGCTGACAGCAACAGTCTCGGCGGTGACGGGCGCCAACGCGCCGGCCGGCACTGTGGCCTTTGCGAGTGGAACCGCACCGCTTGGTTCGGCGGTCCTCACAGGATCCGGAGCGATCGCTGTGGCGACCCTGTCCGTTAAGGGGAGTTCACTCGCTGTGGGTCTTAACCCCATCACAGCCAGTTATGCCGCCGCATCCGGCTTCAGCAGCTCTACCGCGACGGCAACGGTGACGGTGACAGCGCCCGCAATCGGCACCTCGATAACGGCAAATGCGAACCCGGCCGCGATAGCGCAGAGCGGGTCAACGGTATTGACAGCCACGGTGAAACAGGCAAGCGGGAGTAATGCCCCTGCCGGCCTTGTCGCGTTTGCGTTGGGGAAAACGGTACTGGGAACGGCAGCTCTGACAGCCTCCGCGACGGGGTCCACCGCCGCATTACTCGTGAACGGCGCCAGCCTTGCAGCAGGGGCAAACAGCATCATTGTGACCTATGGGGGGAGCAGCGGCTTCAATAGCTCGACGGCGATGCCTTTTATCATCACTGTGGCGCCTCTGCCGGTTGCTACCACGACTACGTTGACGGCAAATCCGGCAACCATCTCTCAGATTGCATCGACGGTTCTGACCGCGATCGTGGAACCGGCTTCCGGGAGTGCCCTGCCAACCGGGACGGTGGCCTTCACCTCCGGGAGTGCCTCTCTCGGGACTGCGAACCTTTCCATTTCGGGCGCGGCAATGGCGGCAACACTGATTGTGAAAGGCACGAGCCTCGCGGTCGGGAACAATTCCATTACGGCCACCTGGTCCGGTACCGCCGGCTTCGCGAGTTCAGCCGGCGTGCTTACCGTAACCGTGAATCCTGCACCCGTCGCGACCACAATCACGGTAGTAGCGACTCCCACGAATATCGCGCCGAATACCACCACTCTCCTGACCGCGACGGTGAAAGCCGTGATGGGCAACGCCGGAGCTACCGGTAGCGTGTCGTTCGCGAGCGGGAGTGCACAGCTCGGCACTGCACGCGTAACCGTATCGGGAGGTATCGGCACTGCGGTTCTCACCGTCAAGGGTAGTAGCCTCGCAGTGGGTTCCAACAACATCACCGCGATTTATACGGCTACCGGAAACTTCAGCGGCGCAACATCCTCGGTGGTGGTAAACGTTATTACACCGGCAATCGGCACGACGATGGTGGTGGCGGCGAGTCCTGCGAGCATCGTTCAGACAGCGGCTACACAATTGATAGCGATTGTACGCGCGGCTGCCGGAAGCAGTTCACCCACCGGCAGCATCACGTTCGCGACCGGAAAGACTGCGCTCGGCGCGGCCACTCTGGCCGGATCGGAAGGGATCGCAACCGCGACGTTGACAGTGAAGGGCAGCAGCCTGATCGCGGGGAACAACGTCGTCACCGCTGCCTATGCGGGCGGTAGTTTTTCCGCCTCCGCGGCCTCGGTGGCGGTGAACGTAGTCGCGGCGACGGCCGCCGCCCTCAAATAAACCGATCGCTTCACTCGAAGCTTCCCGTTGAGCAATGGGGAAACTACTGCGCCGGCTGCCCGCCCGGCCGTGCCCTTCTTCGAGCAGAACCGCTGGGTCCGCCCGCACCCCATCCACCCTGCTTGATCGTATATCCGGCAGGAACCGCGATTGGGGTGTTCGGCTCACCGGGAACGACAGTCACTTCCAGATCGGAGGAGCCGAAGCGCGGATCGGAAGTCTTGATCTGAACGGGGATCATGAGATCGGTCGATACCCAAGTGGTCCGGACAACCTGGATCGGCTGCGCATTGCCAATAGCGCCTGTCGGAATCGTTTCCGTAATCTGCGTACCATTTGCGGGCACACCATTTATCATCGTCCCGGTTCCAAGGGTCGTCGTAGTTCTGACTGGGGCGTTCGCTCCCGCCGGCGGTGTTCGCGGTGGTGGTGGCGTGCCGGTTGGCGGCTTCGGTAGCGGGCTCTGAATGGCAATCATCGTCGACGAGTTGAGCTGATAACGATAGCCGGCCACGGGATCGAAGATCGTCTGGATGGTGTACGGCGCCTTGCCGGAAGCGGCTGGCGGCGTAATTGTCTCCGAGGTGCTGACGCGCCCATAGGTATCGCGGGCTACGGTCGCCTGCAGCGTCCGCGCGATGGTGTTGCCGGTAGAGAGAGTCTGCTGCGTCGTCAGTGTCTCGGTCCCCGAGTACGGAAGCCCCGTAACGGGCGTTCGCGGACCCGCTCCGAGAAGGCCCAACCCGCGGCCTCCGAAGCCACCAAAGCCACCGAATCCGCCGGGTCCGAAACCTCCACCCCGGGGACCCTGGGCAAACAATACCGCCGCGCACAACGGCAGAAGATAAAGCATTCGTGTTCTCTTCATAAGATCCTTTCAGAATTCAATTTTGCCCATTCCCGGTGATCCGCACCGCGCGGGGAATGCCATCTTCGCCCACCACCACGTCGGCCGGAATATTACTCGCCGATGCAGGGTCGATATCGATCCCCATGCTGGCAAAAGCTTCCGGATACAAGTCGGCATGAACCACCCGGACCAGTTCCCCCTGCGCCAGAGGCGGCGTATAAGGCACGGCAATGAAATCGTCGCTCGAAAGCGCGCTCGCATCGTTACTTGATTCAAAGCCACTTGATTCAAAGCTACTTGATTCAAAGCTGCCTGGTTCAAAGCCGCTGGCTTCATTGGAAACGCCGGCTCGATAGAAAACCGTCGGCGCGTTCCGGACACCGTTCGTTCCTATCGCGCCTGGGGGCGTCCGGCGCATCCGCGTTCCCGCTATATGCCCCACGAAAACAGAGACTAACAGCGCGGCAGCGGTCCCCAGAGCCAACCCCCATGAGCGGACCGCTCTCCGCCGGCGCTGCCCGGCTAAATCCAGCCTTGCAAAATCCCGCATCAGGCCGTCGCGTTCCGTGTCGAGCGCCATCAAAGCTTCCGCTCGAAGACGCATGGTGCGGAATTGATCCGTCAACTGACACTCCGCTTGCCAGCGTTCCGCGCAAACAGTACACCCTGCCAGGTGCGCCCGCAGGTCCCGGCCCGGTTCCGTCCGGAGCCGCGCACACTCCGTAAGCTCCCCGATCCGCTCCGTACATGTCATCTCGAAAATACCTCCGCCGGCGTATTCAGCCTTTTGAGTTTTGCCGATAACAACGCCCGGGCGCGATGCAGCCGCGACCGCACCGTTCCCACCGGACGCCCGATCAGACGCGCTACGTCCTCATAGCTCCGCTCTTCCAGATCGCAAAGGACAACCACATCCCGATAAGGTCCCGGAAGCTCCCGCAGTGTTCGGCGAAGCGCCGCATTTGTTTCGTCGTTGATGAGATCCCCGAGGATGTCATGCTCAAATGCCCGGTCGACTGCTTCTTCGACCGGACCCTGGCGGCGAACCACGCGGACCAGGTTCCGCGCTATGCCATACAGGAAACTTTCGAGCGACCCCCTCGCTTCGTCATAACGGCAGGTGGGGCCCATGAGTTGCAGGAACACTTCCTGCGCGACTTCCTCGGCGACAGTGGGGCTTCCGGACGTGTGCAGCGCATAGCGCCGCAGCGCCGGCGCCCGCCGCGCGTACAACTGCGCGAAAGCGTCCTGGTTGCCTTTCCTCATCAGCCGGTAGAGTTCCTCGTCGCTTCTTTGCATCAACGCGATCACTCTCTATTGAACCCGGCAGCCCGGAAAGTTCCGCGCGGTGGACGTTTTTATTTTAAATACATCTAAAGTTATTGCAGTCAGGAAGCTTATACGCCGGAAAAGACTTCTGCGACAGGGATGCCGGCGCGCTGCAGGGCGGATTCCACTTCAGCCGCCCGCAGGCGGCTGGCGTCGAACTCCACCATGAGTTCTTCGTGGGAAGGCGCAATCCGGATACGCTCGATTCCGTAAATCGAGTGGGCGTCGGCGATCTGCTGCATCAGAGACTCATCGAGCGGCCGTTGCAGGCGGAAGTGCTTCTGTACTTTCGTCATTGCGAGGAAAAGAGATTATAGCGAATCGGCCCAATGATTCACCGGGCCCGATCCGGAACCTAGTCCGGGATTGGTCCGGATCGCCTCGTCGATGAACCGCTTGGCGCGGGCGACGGCGTCCGGCATGGTCAGGCCGCGCGCCAGAAATGCCGTGATGGCCGCCGAATAAGTGCACCCCGTCCCATGGGTATGGCGGGTATCGATTCGCCGGGCGCGGAATTCGGTGAAAACGCCGTTGTGGAGCAGAACATCCACCGTCTCGGTTTCAAAGCCCGGTCCTTCGAGGTGGCCGCCCTTCACAAGCACGGCCTGGGGCCCGAGCTGCACGATTCGCAAGGCCGCTTCCTTCATCTCATCCGGGTTCCGCACGCACATGCCGGCCAGTTCCGCCGCCTCCAGCAGATTCGGAGTAACCAGGGCGGCTTTCGAAACCAGCAGATCGCGCAATGCGGTTCTGGCGCTTGCGTCGATCAGAGGGGCACCGTGTTTGCCGATCATGACCGGATCGACCACGAGGGGACAGTCCGAAGGCCGGCGTTGCCACCTTCCGGCCACGACTTCAACGATAGCCACTGTTCCCAGTGCGCCTGTTTTGGCGGCCTGTGGAGCGAGATCCTCGAGGACGGCATCGATTTGCCCGGCCACCAGTGCCGGATCCAGTGTTTGAACGAGCGATACGCGGGTGGTGTTCTGGATGGTGATCAACGTGATCGCAGCTGTGCCGTAGACGCCCAGCTGGTGGAAGGTCTTGAGGTCGGCCTGGATACCCGCGCCCCCGCCGGGGTCGGAGCCGGCGATCGTGAGAGCTATCGGAATCATCCGCAATTCAATTCAAGGGTATCGCGTGGCATTTTGGCAACTCCCCATAATGGAGCAGCGGTGTTCCTCCTATAGACTTCCGCGGTGGTAACGGTATCAAGCCCCACCATCTCGCCCGGCGGAACGGCTTCCGGAGCTGTCCGCGCATTCGCGCCGGTGCTCCAGCGCGTGGGCGTCCGTCATCGTTGTTCGAAATTAAGACGCCGCTCGTACCTGCAATTACGGCCGAACAGTGTATTGCGCCTGAAACGGGCCGATTTCCGGGTAATACAATAACGCGCGCACCAGTTCAGCCAGTTGGCGGACATGGCCAAGATCGTGCAGCGCCCATTCATTGAGGAGATGGGCGAGCGTAAACTGACCCAGCTCGGGATGCCGCGCGGTGCGTTTGAGTTGCCCCGGTTCAAGACCGCGCAAAAGCTCGATATTGTCCTCGCGCTGCTCCTCCCAATGGGCCAGCGATTCTTCCGCGTCGCGATCGGAATAAGCCCCCTGCGCATAGTACGCGTTCTGGTCATAAGGTTCGATTTCCGGGTTTTCAGTAGCCAGAATTGCATCGACATGAATCCGGAAATAATGCGCTTCCACATGCGATATATGCTCCAGAAGCTCGGCGATCGAGAAGCGTTCGGGCGCGGGCTTCCAATACGCCTGTTTATCGCTAACGCCCGTCAGCAGAATGTGGAAAATATCCGGGGTTGTAGAGAGATGTTCCAGGGCGGGATGTTCCAGCTTCTTTGCGGCCATGCCTGATCCTAACTGACGGCATTTATGCTGATCTCGCGCGTTTCGTCCGGCAGAGCGCGCAACCGGATCTCCGTCCGTTGCCGCGGCAGCAGGGCAGGGAAACGTTCGGCCCACTCCAGCAGCACGACCGACCCGCCCGCAAAGAGATCTTCGAGGCCAAGGCTTTCGACCTGGCGGGCTTCGTCCAGGCGATAGAGGTCAATGTGATAGACCGGCCCAGTATCGCTATCAGCATCGCCATACTGATGAATCAGCGTGAATGTGGGGCTGGAAACTTCATCCGCCGACGCGGCATTCAATCCTTCGACGATGCCTTTCGCCAACGTGGTTTTGCCGGCGCCGAGATTGCCGATCAGCAATACGGGGCCCGGCGTAAGGCTCCGCGCGAGTTCACGGCCCAGTGCGATCGTTTCCTCCTCAGAGCGCGTGCGGAATGTTCGTGATTGCACGAATGCCCTCGGCGAGATATTGCAGCAGATCGGTCGCGATCACCGTTTGTTCGGTGAGGTGGCGCGCGGCAATTTCTCCCGCCAGCCCGTGCAGATAAACCGCTGCCGCGATCGCGCGATCGGGGTCTTTGGGAAATTGCCCCATCAATCCGCTCACCATCCCGGTCAGAATATCGCCGGTTCCGCCGGTCGCCATGGCAGGAGAACCGGTCGGATTGATCCACACGCGGCCATCGGGGAAACCGATCAGCGTCCGTTCGCCCTTCAGCACCACGATCACATTCCGGCTCCCCGCAAATGAGCGGGCGACCGCGATCCTGTCAGCCTGAATATCGCGGATAGAAAGGCCTGTCAACCGGCTCATCTCGCCGGGATGCGGCGTGAGAACCCGCAACATTCCACTCTGCCCGGACCAATCGCCCGCAGCCAGGCAATTCAGGGCATCCGCATCGATCACCATCGGCTGCGGGATCTCGTTGAACAGCCGCATAACCGTCGACCGTGTTTCGTCATCGGTTCCGATTCCCGGCCCGATCGCGACCAAAGTGCGTTTTCCAGCCAGTTCCACGATACGGTCAAAAGCCGCGCGCGCGATTTCGCCCGATGCAGTCTCGGCAAGCGGTTCCGTCATGAGCTCCGCAGTGTGCGAGGAGACGGCGCTCACCGCCGACTCGGGACACGCGACCGTCACCAGGCCGGCTCCCGCGCGCAATGCCGAAAGCCCCGCCATGGCAGCCGCGCCAGGCTTACTTCGCGACCCAGCCACAACCAGCACGTGCCCGAATTTGCCCTTGTTCGAATCGAGCGGCCGCGGGGCGAACAGCGGCGCGATGCTTTCCGGCGTGATGAGCGCAAGCTGGATCTGCTCGTTGCTTTCGTACAGGGACGAAGGCGAACCGATGGGGGCAATAACGAGGTCTCCCATCAGGTCGCACGCCGGCGGCATCGCGTGGCAGATCTTCGGCGCTGTAAATGTGACTGTGGCGTCGGCTCGCACATATTCACCCGGGGGCGTTCCGCTGTCGCCCGAGAGACCGGACGGAATATCCACCGCGACGACCTTCGCGAAAGGGAACGACGAATTGATTTCGAGAATGGCATCGAGCGCCGGACCTTTCGCGGCGCCTGTCAATCCCGTGCCGAGAACCGCGTCGACCACGAGCGTCGCGGGACGCATCTCGGGGCCGAAATCGCGGTATTCCTGTAAACCCGCCGCGCGCAACATCGTGAGATTCAGCGCCGCGTCGCCGCGCAGTTCCGCCGGATCGCAAATCAGAATGACGCGCAGACTGCGCGGGTTGAATCGGATATGTAACTGGCGGGCGATTGCAAGGCCGTCGCCGCCGTTGTTGCCTTTGCCGCAGACGACGACAATGCGCTGCTCGCTCACCGGGGAGAAATGGCCGGCAATGTACTCGACTACCCGTTGCGCGGCGTTCTCCATGAGAATGATGCCCGGAATTCCCGCTTCGACCGTGGCGCGGTCGACCTCGCCCATTTCGCGCGGTGTGAGAACTTTCCTTGGATTAATCACGCCAGCATTACTCACTACAACCCCGCGGGATAATTGCCACCTCTCCGGTACCGCTTGCTGACGCGCGCGGCTCAGTTACGTGAGTGAGCGGTCGGATAGGTTGGTTCATGACGAGGCCTGACTCCGTCTATCAGGATAGGTCAGGGGCCGGTTCATCAGGCTTCACGCTGTGTGAGATCGCCGGGATCTCTCCTTCCGGCACGGCGGCTTGCTCGGTCAGCGCTTCCTGGAGAATCCGCAGCGCCGTTTCCGGAGAATCGGCGAAATGAAAAAGCTCCAGATCGGAGGCCGAAATGGTTCCATACTTCACCAGCGCCTCGAAATTCACGATTTCCTTCCAGAAATTCGTGCCATAGAGAATGATGGTGATCTTCTTCGCGAGCTTCTTTGTCTGTACGAGAGTCAGAATTTCGAAAAGCTCGTCCAGCGTTCCGAATCCACCGGGGAAAACCACCAGCGCCTTCGACAGATACGCGAACCAGAACTTGCGCATGAAGAAATAGTGGAATTCGAAATTGAGTTCGTTCGTGATGAACGGATTGGGAAGCTGCTCGAACGGGAGGCCGATGTTCAGCCCTATGGTCTTGCCTCTCGCATCCGCCGCGCCGCGATTGGCGGCTTCCATAATCCCCGGCCCGCCGCCTGAGCAGACCACAAACCGGTACGTGCGATCGCGGAACGTCTTCGTCCACGCCGTCAGCATCGCGGCCAGCGCGCGCGCGTCCCGGTAGTACTCGGCCAGCGGCCCTTCTTCACGGATGCGCGCCGACCCGAAGAACACAATCGTGTCGCGAATGCGCTGTCTGCGGAAATGCGACAGCGGCTCGAGGTATTCGGACAAAATGCGGAGCGGCCGGGCGTCGGGGCCCTTCAGGAAATCGTCGTTCCTATAAGCGAGAGTCGGTCGCGACTCGGGATTTTCATTCATGACTCTTCTTCTTTAATTCCCTGACTGTGCGCAAAATCTCCGGCAGCTTCTGGAACGCAGTAATCGCGCGCAGCCATTCCGATGCATCGAATGCGGGCGAACCGGAGACGCGCGAATGCGGCTTCACATCGCCGCCGATTCCGCTTTGCGCGTAAACCGTGGCGCCTTCGTGAATCGTAAGATGCCCGGATACGCCCACCTGTCCGGCGAGCAGCACGTTCTTTTCGAGCACCGAACTGCCCGCGAGACCGGTCTGCGAGCAGATGATATTGTCTTCGCCCACCACGCACGAATGGCCGATCTGGACCAGGCTGTCGATCTTCGCGCCTCGCCGCACTCGCGTCTCTCCCACGCTGGCGCGGTCAACGGATGTGAGGCTTTGAATCTCGACGTCATCCTCGATGATGGTGACGCCGGACTGCACGATCTTATAGTGGGTGCCGTCCGACTGCTTCGCGAAACCGAAGCCATCGCCTCCCACCACCACGCCATTCTGCAGGATCACCCGACTGCCGATCCGGCAATATTCGCGTACCACCGCGTGCGAATGGGCCGTGAAATCGTCGCCGATTTCCGCTCCTTCATAAATCACGACATGCGGATGCAATACCGCATTGCGGCCGATGACCACGTTCTCGCCCACGGCCACAAAGGCGCCGACGGAAGCGCCGTCGCCGATGCGCGCCGTTGCCGCGATCGCCGCCGAAGGATGAACTCCCGGCTTCGGCCGCGGCGGCTGATAAAACAGTCCCAGCGCGCGCGCGAAATCGTGATAGGGGTTTGGGGAAATCAGTGTCGGGATGCCATCAACGGCTCGTGCGGCGATGACTGCGCTTGCCTGGGTGGTTTTCAATTTCAGCCCGTATTTGGGATTTGCGAGGAACGTGATGTGCCCGGGCCCGGCGTCTTCCAGTCCCCGCACTCCGGTGATTTCAATGCCGGCGCTGTCGTCTCCCTCGCCGCATCCTTCAAGCGGGCAACCGAGTGAGGCCGCCAGTTCCTTCAGCTTCATGGCCAATCAACAGAGTACCTGAACGGCCGCGAGTGAGCTTATTTCTCGAAAAGGAAATGGATGGTCTGCGTGCCCGGCACGGCCTTGCCGTTTTCCTGCGCGGGCTCGAAGCGCCAGAGCCGGGCTGCCTGCACCGCGGAAGCCGACAGGTAGGCATCGAGACCCGGATGCGGCTTCACTACAGGCGTTGCCGACGTCACGCGCCCGTGCTCGTCGATATGCACGCGCACGTCGATCGCGATCGTGCCCGTGATGCGAGGACGGATCCCTGAGGCAACCACCGGCGGAGCCCGGTGAATCGCCTTCGGCTCAGTCCTGCGAACAAGCTGCGTCGCTTGCGGCGTTGCCTTGGGTGCCGCCGCCCTGGGCGTCAGCGCAACAGCGGCTGCATTGCGCACGAACCGGAAAGATTCCGCGGAAACTCGCCCCGAGTTCTCCACCACCTCGAGCCGGAAGGTAACGTCATTTCCCGTCGGCTGATATTTATAGATACCCGCGGCGAGATCGTGGGGCGAGAGGTCGATCCGGTTTTGATCGTCGCCTTCGCGCACGAACAGTTGAACGGAGCGCGCGTCGTGCAAGGCAGTGGCGTTCGGATTCCATGAAACCCTCCAGTCCTGGCCCATGGGTTCGACGGATAAGCCGAGCGGACGCGCCGGTTCATTGGGGGCCACAGTTGCCGCAGTCGTCGCTTCATGGCTCGCCGGTTGCGAAAACCACCAGAGCGCCCCGCCTGCAAGCAACAGCAAGGCAACGAGGGGCAGCCACTTTTTCAGGCGATCCCCCACTGAAGGCTCCTCTTCTTCCTCAAGGACGCGTTCCCGCAGTGGAAACAGGAACTGCGCCGTGGGCGGTTCTTCCGGCTGCTCGCCGGTACGGGACGGCGTCACCGGTGAGGGCACAAAATCGGGAACCAGCCGCCGCGGACGCTCGTGCGAAACGGATTCCGGTTCCTGTATATCTTCCTTTTCTTCCCCGCCGTTCGTGCCGCGGATGATGCGCCCGTGAAAAGGGAACGGTTCCCCCGTGGGCCGCGCGCCGGCACCTCGGTCGTGAACATAAAAACGCGCGGAAATATCGCTCGCGCTTGCCGGCTTGATCAGCAGAATCAGATCCGATGGATCGCTGAAGTAACGGCGGACCAGCTCGAAATCCGGCTCTTCCAGTTGAAATCCCTCGCGCGTATGGCTTCGGTAAAGGCCTACAACGGCAAGATCTCCGCCTTCGAGAATCCCCGCAGCCGCCTTTTCAAGGCCGGCCTTATCGGAATCGTCCAGGATGAACTGCGGCCCGAATTTGTGCTCGCAGGGAATACGCTGGTATCGTTCAACGCGAACCGCCGGCCTGGCGCCCGCTTCCACGCGGCCCAGCAACAATCCGCCCACTTCGAGGCCTCGCCGGGGCAGGGACTTGTATCCTTCGGTGACGTCACGGACCATCCCGTCCACCGCATCCAGGTGCATGCGGATTGAAACCGGTGAACCTGCCGGATCCCAGTCGAAATACTCGGCTTCCGTCAAATCCATCGACCCGGACGACTCACCCAGGGAAAGGGCCATAAATGAAAAACCTCGGGCAGTGTTTTCCACTCCCTGTACCGACAGACGCTGCTCGGGAAAACGGAGGTTCCCGGGATCGCTATTCTAAACAGGAATTAATTAAGCAGTTACGATGCCAGGCTGCCAGCAGCGGCGGTTTCCGCAGGCGGCACTGACCAATTCGGGAGAGCAAACGGAACCGGCTGCAAAGACCGCCGGCGTTACCAGCCTCCTTGCGTACCACTTCCCTAGAAAATGCGTCTTAGGTAGTTAGCATTCTCCAGCCGAGCGCCAGGCAATTGGCCGCGAAATCTGCCGGACGCGCCGCCCCAACGTGCATGGCCAGCAGACCTCGGAACAGTTCGGGATGCGAGGCGAGCGCCGGCAGAGCACGTTTTCGTAACCATTCCCGGCGGTCCATCGTAAGCATGAAATCCGCCATGAATCGCGGACGGCGCGCCAGCCGATGGTGTGCGGATTCATACTGCGCGAGATCCCCGCATCCCATCGCGTCAGCCAGCGCGAGCGCCTGATGAAATCCGAGGCACAGCCCTTCTCCGGTGATCGCGTCGACTGAGCCCGAGGCGTCTCCAATGAGCGCGATATTTCCTCTCACGACACGCCTCAACTGCCGGGACGCGGTGACGGCGCCACGCTCCGCCGAACTTTCCGCCGCGCCCGAAAGCCTCGCTGCCAGCGCCGGAAATTGGCGCAACGCGTCATGCACGCGCAATTTGGGATCGCTTGAAATCACGGCCACGCCCACTTCCTCCGGCGCCACCGGAGTCACGTACATCTGGCAGCCTTCGCCCCAGTGGATCTCCACGTAATCGGCCCAGGGAGCAATCCGAAAATGACAGCGGAAGCCGTAGCGCCGTGTATTTCGCCGGCAAGCCCCGAGGCCAGCCAGGGCGCGGACACGCGATCCGGTTCCATCGGCGCCCACGATCCACCGGGCCTGGATGCCAGCGAGATCGCCGATCGCCGATCCCCAGCGAAGCTCAACCCCGCAGCGTTGGGCCTGCTCCACGAGCGACTGGTGCAGAATCGTTCGCCGGAATCCCCGGCCATATCCGTTCGGAAAATCGGCTGTCACCGACACGTTTTCGCCATGAAAACGGATCCCGCGGAAAGTGAACGAATCCTTAACCGGCAGTTGCAACCCGAGTTGCGCGGCGGCGGTCAGCCCATCGGACATGACTCCCTCGCCGCAAGCCTTATCGACAGGAGGTTGGCAGCCGTCCGCAAGGACGACGCTGAATCCCTTGCGCCGCGCAGCAATCGCTGCTGCGAGACCAACAGGGCCGCCGCCGATTACGAAAACATCCGGAGTCATCGTTTACCCTGTTTGTCAGCAGATCCCGACGAAAAGATGATAAAGGCAGTTATATTCGATCTCGGCCGCGTCATTGTGCCGTTTGACTTTAATCGAGGTTACACCAGACTCGAAGCCCTCTGCGGAATTCCCGCAGCCGAATTCCCGGCCCGCCTCGCGCAGACCGATCTAGTCACGCGTTTCGAATCCGGCGAAATAGAACCTCGCGATTTTGTCCGGCAGCTTTCCGCCCATCTGAATCTTGACACGTCCTACGAAAATTTCTGTGAGATCTGGTCCTCCATTTTTCTACCCGAGACATTGATCCCGGAGGAGATGTTGCAGGGCATTGCACGAAATTATCCGCTCGTCCTGCTCTCGAATACCAATGCCATACATTTCGAAATGATTCTGGAAAACTACCCGCTCCTGCGGCACTTTCATTCCTTCGTGCTCTCCTACAAGGTCGGCGCGATGAAGCCCTCGCCGTTGATCTATCAAAGAGCGATCGAGGCGGCCGGCTGCCGTCCCGCCGAATGCTTCTTCACCGACGATATTCCGGCTTATGTGGAGGGCGCGAAGCAGCAGGGGATCGATGCCGTCCCGTTTCAATCCGCCGCGCAGGTTGAGAAGGAACTACGCAAACGGGGCGTAACCTGGAACGACGGCGATGCATGAACTTGAATGAACTTTTTCTTGGCGTAGACGGAGGCCAGTCGAGCACCACCGCGGTGATTGGCGACACCGAAGGCAACATCGTGGGATGGGGTAGCGCGGGGCCTTCGAATCACGTCGCGGCAGACGAGGCCCGGGCAAAATTCGTTCTCGTCATGCGCGAATGCCTGTCCCAGGCCGCCGACCGCGCGGGACTCGACAGGGGGCTGGCGCGCTGGCGTTTCAAAGCCGCCTGTCTCGGTATGAGCGGTGGCCCGGACGACAAAGCCGCTCTGCTCCGTGACCTGATCGAAGCGGATCACACCACGATCACGCACGACGCCATGATCGCGCTCGCAGGGGCGACCTCAGGCGAGCCTGGAATCATTGTGATCGCGGGCACCGGCTCCATGGCGTTCGGGATCAACTCCCGCGGCGAGACGGCGAGGGCCGGTGGTTGGGGCTATATCTTCGGCGATGAGGGCGGCGCGTTCGATATCGCGAGACAAGCTCTACGCGCCGTTCTGCGGGAGCACGAAGGCTGGGGCGCGCGAACCGCGTTGACGCCGGCTCTGCTCGAAGCCGCCGGAGCCACGGACGCGAATGAACTACTACATTCGTGCTATACGGATGTGTGGCCCCGCTCGCGTGTGGCGGACCTGGCCAAAACAGTCAGCCGCATCGCGGAAGAAGGCGATCCGATTGCTCTGCGCCTCTTGCATCAGGCGGCGCAGGAACTTGCGCTCCTGGCCGGTTCCGTGCGCCGCCAGCTCTGGAGCGAAGGCGAACCAGTGCTTATTTCGTGGGCGGGCGGCGCATTCCAGAGCGATCCCTTGCTGGAACGCTTCCGCATGTTGATTGCGCTCGAAAAAGATTCGGTCTGCGAAGCTCCAAGACACGGTCCTGCCGCGGGAGCTCTGGTCCTGGCTTACAAGTCCGCGGGATTAAACGTGCGGCCCATGAGCGGTAGCGGTTGATTGGTTTTAACCAGGTGCTGAAAAAAGGCTCTACAATGCTTGAAACACCCACAGGCTGAAGCCTGTGCCACCTTTTATCAACCTGGCTGCATTGGTGGAAAAGGCTTTTCATGCGCTCACTTGCTGACGGCGACTTCTGTCACCGCGCTCCACGTGAACTCAACCAGGCTATAGAGCGACGATTCGAGAATTCTTTCGACGTCGCTGTGCGCGCCGAACTTTATGCGGTCCTCATCCGTTGCGGCGGGACCGATTCCGTACGACTGGATTCCCTTTGCGCGCAGGTACGACATATCTGTCGCTCCGGTCCCCATTGTCGGCAGGACGGTCGATCCGGGGTAGGTCTTCCTTGCCGCGTTTTCGAGCGCACGATACATGTCGTTATCCAGATGGGACGGCGCTCCGGCGGGACGAACATCTTCCTTGCGGGGTTCGATTTTTACCGCGGGATCGCCGATCACCTTCCTCATTTCCTCGAGAAATTTCGGCATGTCTTCATCCGGCAAGGCACGGATGTCAACGGTTGCCTCCGCCTCGGAGGGAATCACGTTCACGCGGAAGCCCGCCTTGAGAATGGTCGGAACAACCGAGGTGCGGAGCATCGAGTAGTGTTGCGGCTCGTTCACCGCAAGATACCGCTGGATCGCCGTGGTGCGGGCGGGGTCGGTGAGGCCGATGTAGCGCGCCGCTTTCTCCGGCGTGCTGATGCTTGCGAGTTTCTCGAAATAAGTCCGTGTGGTGTCGTTCAAACGCATGGGCGTCTGCCAGGTTCCCACCTTCTCGACAGCGCCGGCCAGGTGGACCAGTGCGTTGTCGACGCGCGGGATGGAGGCGTGACCGGACGTTCCGTCGACTACAAGACGAACGCCGCGAGGGACTTTCTCCGTCGTCTGAATGGAGACTGAGGTCGCGCGGCCATTTTCCAGAGTTGCGCCACCGCCTTCGGTCAGGGCGAATTCCGCATCGATCGCGTCAAGATGCCGGTTCACCATGAATTCGATGCCCGGACCCGTTGTTCCTTCCTCGCCCGATTCCGCCAGAAAGACGACGTCGCGATCCAGCTTTGCCCCGCTGCGTTTGAGAAGCAGCATGACCATGAGATTCGAGGCCAGTTTGTCTTTGTCGTCGATGGAACCGCGCCCCCAGACGTAACCGTCTTTGAGAATCGCGCCGAACGGATCGACAGGCCACTTGTCGCGCTGCACACCCACTACATCTGTATGGGCCATCAGCAGGATGGGACGCTTACTGCCGTTCCCTTTGAGACGGGCCACGAGATTCGCGCGGGAAGGTTCGAGCGCGAATACCTGCGACTGGATACCTTCGGCGTCGAATACCTTCTTCAGATATTCGACAGCAATAGTTTCATTGCCCGGCGGGTTGCTGGTGTCGAGCTGAATGAGCGACCGGTGGTGACGGAGGATCTCCGCCTGCTGGGATTTCCAGTCGATAGTGGGAACCTGGGCTGACGCGGAATGCGCCAGCAGGATCGAAGTAAGTGCGGAAAGAGCTATGCGCATCGTGATCGACTCCGTTCGGATGGTCGATTATAACTTAGTAAGACTTTTTCGAGACATGGACCAGAGAAACGCGATATACTCCGGCAAATGAGTCCGCAGCCAGCCCGCCAAGGACCGATTTTTGCAATCGGGCAGATTGCGATCACAGTAAAGCAACTCGGCCGCGCGATTGAGTTCTATCGCGACGTCCTCGGATTGAAATTCCTCTTTCAGGCGGACGACACCATGGCTTTTTTCGATTGCGGCGGCACGCGGCTCATGCTGGGTCCCGCGGAGGAAGGCGATGCGACCTGGAGTTCCATTATCTATTACAAAACCGCAGACATTCAGCGGAGCGCGGAACTGCTCGGGACCCGCGGCGTTCAGTTCGAATCGCCGCCCAGGATGATCGCGAGAATGCCGGACCACCAGCTCTGGATGGCCTTCTTCCGCGATTCAGAAGGCAACCTGGCTGCTTTGATGAGCGAAGTCCGATCATTGTAAGTTTGTGTATTTGGTACCAGTACCCTAGGACAAACCCTATAACTAGGCAAGCGCTCTTCTTAGCCGCGACTAAGTCAAGATTATTGACCATCACTGTTCTTCACCTGACCATTACGTCAACCACATTTGTTCTCGATGACTTTGCGGGCGCGGGGCCTCGCAGTCCGGGTCTCGCAGGAGAAAACTACCGCTAAGGCGGGGCATATTCTTCGGTTGTGCATGGTCTGATGTAATCGAAGACGTGCCTGCGCCTCAAAAACCGGTCCTCGTCTTCGATGGCGATTGCTCGTTCTGCAAAATCTGGGTGGGTTACTGGCAATCCCTGACCGGCGACCGCGTGGAATACGCGCCGTATCAAACGGCGGCGAAACGTTTCCCCGACGTCTTACAAACCGATTTTCAGCGAGCCGTTCAATACTTCGAAGGCGGAGCCCGCTACAGCGGAGGCGAAGCGGTCTTCCATCTGATGGCCTCTCTTCGTACAGGCCTCTGGAATATCCCGCTCTGGCTTTATCTTCATCTGCCAGGATTCGCCGCAATCGCAGAATGGAAATATCGCTTCATCGCGGCGCACCGGAACGCGGGCTACCGGGTCACTCGCGCCCTCTGGGGCAAGAGCGTCGAGCGCCCCACTTACAACGTCGCGTCCTGGCTCTTCGCCCGCGTCATCGCGCTGATCTACCTCGTCGCCTTCATATCTTTCGGACGCCAGGTCAGAGGGTTGATCGGCGCGCAGGGAATCCAACCCATCGCGGAATTTCTCACCGAGGTCACCCGCCAATTCGGCACGCAGGCATTCTGGCGAGTCCCGACCATCTTCTGGTGGATCCACACCGAGTACGGCCTCTTATCGATCGCCTGGGGAGGCGCCGTGGTAGCCGGCGTCGCCGCCATCGGACGTCCGCATACGCCGGGGCAAAAAGGCGCGTTCGTCCTCCTCTTCGTCTATTACCTCTCCATCGTGAATGGCGGTCAGGTATTCATGGGTTACCAATGGGATTTCCTCCTGCTCGAAGTCGGATTCCTGGCCATCTTTCTGAAGCCTTCATTCGTGCGCGTCTGGCTTTTCCGCTGGCTGCTGTTCCGTTTGATGCTCGAATCCGGCGCGGCCAAGCTGCTCAGTCACGATCCCACCTGGCGCAACCTGACCGCTCTCACATTCCACTACTGGACGCAGCCCCTGCCAACGCCCATCGCCTGGTATCTGGCCCAGGCGCCCGTGTGGTTCCAGAAAGCATCCACCCTATTTACCTTTATCGTCGAGCTCGTGCTGCCGTTTTTCATATTCGGGCCCCGGCGTCTCAAACAGATCGCGGCCGCGGGAACAGTGCTTCTCCAGATGCTGATTATCCTGACGGGAAACTACACTTTCTTCAACTATCTGACTCTCGCGCTCTGTCTCTTCCTTCTCGACGACACGCTTCTGTCTCGCCTGAAGATCAACGTGAAACCGCGCAAGCCCTTGCGCGCGAATCGCTATGTTTCCCTGGCGCTGGCTGCGATTGTGCTGCTTATTTCCGTCGATCAGCTCGTCGGCATGTTCCAGTTGCCGACGCCCCTGTTCGTGGACACAATTACCGGACGCGCCTCCGCCTTCGGAATCGTCAACGAATACGGCCTGTTCGCGTCCATGACGACGCATCGTCCCGAGATCTCCATCGAAGGTTCCAACGACGGCGTCGAATGGCAGGAGTACACCTTCCGCTATAAACCCGGGCCCCTCAACCGCCCGCTGCGCTGGGTTGCGCCCGAGCAGCCCCGCCTCGACTGGCAGATGTGGTTTGCCGCGCTCGAAGACTATCGCGAAAACCCCTGGTTGCTGCGTTTCATGGAACGACTGCTGCAGGGCTCAGTTCCCGTGATCCAGTTGCTCGATCATGACCCCTTTGCGGGGAAGCCGCCCAAATTCATTCGTGCGATGGCATACGAATATCACTTCACTACTTTCGACGAGCATCGCGAAACCGGAAACTGGTGGAAGCGCGAACTCAGGGGCATTTATTTCCCGCCGATCAGCCTGCGCCAACAGCCCCTGAAATAATTAAGCAATATGGCTATCAACCCTCTGGCAGGCAAGCCCGCGCCCCCGGAACTCCTCATCGACGTTGCCAGGCTCGAACGCGCATATTTCGACAACAAGCCCGACACTTCCGATCCCAATCAACTGGTCAGCTTCGGCACCAGCGGACATCGGGGTACTTCGTTGAACAGCACCTTTACGGAGGCCCACATCCTTGCAACCACACAAGCCATTTGCGAATACCGCCGCGCAAAGAACATCGCAGGGCCGCTCTTCATGGGTAAGGATACCCATGCGCTGTCGGAAGTCGCGCAGTCGACGGCGCTCGAAGTGCTGGCGGCCAACGGAGTCGAGACCATCATCCAACAGGGCAGCGGCGTCACGCCGACGCCGGTCGTTTCCCACGCCATCCTGACTTACAATCGCCGGAACCAGGCGCTATCCGACGGAATCGTCATCACCCCTTCGCACAACCCTCCCGAAGACGGCGGTTTCAAATATAATCCGCCCGAAGGAGGCCCGGCCGATACCGACATCACCGGCTGGATCCAGAACCGCGCCAACGAACTGCTGCGCGCCGGTAATCAAGGCGTCAAACGTGTGTCTTCAGCTTCCGCCATCAAAGCCTCCACCACTCACGAACAGGACTTCATCACCCCCTACGTTGACGACCTCGGCAACGTGATCGATATGGATGCCATTCGCGCCGCAGGTGTGAAGATCGGCGTCGATCCGCTCGGCGGATCTTCCCTCCCTTACTGGCAGCCGATCGCCGATCGATACAAGTTGAACATCACGATCGTCAATCCGAAGCTCGATCCGCAATTTGCGTTTATGACCGTGGATCACGACGGCAAAATCCGCATGGACTGCTCCAGCCCTTATGCGATGGCCGGGTTAGTCAAGCTCAAAGATCGTTTCGATATCGCATGGGGTAACGATCCCGATGCGGACCGGCACGGCATTATCACGCGCTCAGCCGGTTTGATGAATCCGAATTACTATCTCGCCGTGGCCATCGAATATCTGCTCGCGCACCGGCCGGACTGGCCGCAAACCGCCGTGGTCGGTAAGACGGTCGTAAGCAGCGGGATGATCGACCGCGTCGTTAACGACCTTCACCGCACGCTCTGGGAAGTCCCCGTCGGCTTCAAATGGTTTGCCCCGGGGCTGTTCGACGGCTCCTGCTGCTTCGGTGGAGAAGAGAGCGCCGGAGCCAGCTTCTTCCGCCGCAACGGATCTGTCTGGACCACCGACAAGGACGGCCTCATCCTCGGTTTGCTGTCCGCCGAGATTACGGCGCGAACGGGAAAAGATCCCGGCGAGCACTACCGCGACCTGACATCCCGCTTCGGCGAATCTTTTTACACACGAATCGACGCGCCTGCCACGCGTGAGCAGAAGGAAGCGTTGAAGAGGCTCTCTCCGGATGCCGTCAAGGCGGCCACGCTCGCCGGCGATTCGATCACCGCCAGACTGATCAATGCCCCCGGCAACAAAGCGCCGATAGGAGGTCTGAAGGTGACGACGCAAAACGGATGGTTCGCCGCGAGGCCTTCGGGCACGGAAGAAATCTACAAACTCTACGCGGAGAGCTTCCGGAGCGCAGCGCATCTGGATCAAATCGTTTCAGAAGCGCAGCAGATCGTGAAGCAGTCGCTGGCAGGATGAACGCGGCTTGAAAGTGGAATCGCTGGCGCGATGCGGTCCATGGCGCGGCTAAGACCGTAGCCGGTGCGGAGCAACTCCGGAGGGCAAACGGAACCGGCGGCAAAGACCGCCGGCGCTACCCGCCTCCCATCGAGGGCGGCACACAGTGAGGCTCAAAACGCGGTAAGTTAATGAGGAGGCACGCATGAACAATATCCTGAACCGCCGTGACTGGATGAAAGCGCTCCTGGTAGCGAGCCAGTCGAAACGACTTTTCTCCGCGCCGACTCTCGGCGCACGGAGTCTTGACGACACCCTGCGCGACAGCATGACCCGGAGAAAGATTCCGGCTGTTGTCGCAATGGTGGCTACTCCCGACAAGATCACTTACACGGGCGCCTTCGGCAAGCGGGATGCCACTTCCGGTATTAACGTGGAACCGGATTCCATCTTTGTCATCGCTTCCATGACGAAGGCGATCGCCACCACGGCTGCGATGCAACTCGTCGAGCAGGGGAAGGTTAAACTGCACGTGCCTGTTTCGGAATATCTTCCGCAACTCGCCAAGCTGAATATTGTGAGTTTCGACAGCGCGGGGAAGCAGATCATGACGCCCGCGACGAAACCGGTCACGCTCCATCATCTTCTGACCCACACGTCCGGTTTCGCTTACGACACGTGGAACGAGACCTTCATGAAGTACACGACGAAGAATCCCACGCCTCCGGCCAACGGCGGACCGGTACCGGTCCCTCCGCTTGTTTTTGAGCCGGGCACGAAGTGGCAGTACTCGACCAGCGTGGATTGGGCGGGCCGGGTGGTGGAAGCGGTGAGCGGCCTGAACCTGGAGCAGTATTTCCAACGCAACATCCTGCAGCCGCTGGGCATGAAAGATACCAGCTACATTCTTACCGCCGACAAAATGGACCGGTTTGTGAGCAATTACCGGCGGCAACCGGACGGCTCGCTGAAAGAGGATCCGCGGACCCTTCCCCCCGTGCCGAAAGCGTTCATTGGCGGCGGCGGATTACGCTCGACCGTGTCGGATTATACGCTCTTCATGCAGATGATCCTGAATCATGGTAAGGGAACGAGTGTGCAAATCCTGAAGCCGGAGACAGTGGCGATGATGACTACGAACCAGATCGGCGACATCAGCGCGGGAAAACTGAAGACGTTCGATCCCACGCGCTCGGTCGATGTCGATTTTCACCCGGGAAACGTGGATGGGTTTACCTACGGATTCCTCATCAACAAGACCGGATATGTGGGGGGCCGTTCCGCCGGCAGCCTGGCTTGGGCGGGGATCGACAACACATTTTACTGGATCGATCCGAAGCGTTCGTTGTGCGCCGTGGTCATGATGCAGTTGTTGCCGTTTGGCGATATGCAGGCGGTGGGTCTGCTGAGCGATTTCGAAAAGGCTGTCTACGCGGCGTAGCGTTATTAGTGACGAATGCATTTACAAGACCGGTTCCGCTGGAATCGGCTCTATTGACAATCGATGTGCAGGAGGACTTCGCTGGGCAGATTCCCGGAACGTGGGAATGCGTTCCGGCGATGCGGCGGGTGGTGGACGCTTACCGGCAGCATGGATTGCCGATCGTCCACGTGGTCCGGCTGTATCTTTTGGATGGGAGTAACGCGGATCTCTGCCGTCGTGAAGTGCGTGGCGTCGTTACGCCGGGGAGCGATGGTGCTGAACTCGTCGGGAAACTCAAACCCGATGGTTCGGTGGGGCTGAATGCCGGCGCGCTTTTGAACGGAGAGTTGCAGGAGTTGCGGAAAAACGAGTGGGCGATGTATAAGCCTCGTTGGGATGCGTTCCATGGGACGCCGCTCGAAGAACATCTGAGAAAGCGCGGGGTCACGACGGTGAGTGTGGTCGGGTGCAATTTTCCCAATTGTCCGCGCGCGACGATTTTTGGAGCCAGCATGCGGGACTTTCGCATCAATATTTTCGTGGATGCGATTTCCGGAGTGTACGACAAGGGCCTGGAGGAGTTAGGGAATATCGGCGTCGCCATGATGCGATCGGAAGAATGCATGGACTGGCTCGGGAGATGAAGATGAAGAAAGTTTGCCTGGCGCTCGTGATTATTCTCGCTGCGGCGGTTTACGCGGGGTTGAGCTTTGCCCAATCGGTGCAGGCGCAGTCTCTTAATGCCATCAAAGCCGACGCCATCGACATTGCGCCGGACCGCGGCGCGGCGGGAATGTTGCGTTGGCTGCGCGGCCTGCAGACACGGGCCAGCCTGCTGATGGTGACCGCGCATCCGGACGACGAAGACGGTGGCATGCTCACCTACGAGACCCGCGGGCAAGGTGTACGGGCCGGGCTTCTGACGCTGAATCGGGGCGAGGGCGGGCAGAACGTGATGGCGATGGATCTCTACGATGCGCTGGGTCTGACCCGCACGGAAGAACTTCTCGCGGCCGACCGTTACCTCGGCGTGGAGCAGTACTTCACGCGCGCCATCGATTACGGGTTTTCGAAAACGCGCGAAGAAGCGTTGGAGAAATGGGATCACGAGAAGCTTCTTTCCGATGCAGTGCGCGTGGTTCGCATGGTGCGCCCTCTGGTGATCACTTCGGTTTTCGTCGGGGCGGCCAGCGACGGGCATGGCAACCATCAGGTCGCGGGTCAGATGGCGCAGGAAGCCTGGGTTGCGGCGGGGGATCCGACGCGGTTTCCCGAACAGATTCGCGAAGGCTTGCGGCCATGGTCGCCATTGAAGGTTTATGCACGCGTGCCCAATTTCGCAGTTACCGATAAGGGCATGTACGACTACGCGATCGATAAGTATGTGCCGGTGAAATTTTTCGATTACGTAAACCAGAAATGGTCTGATACGAAGCCGACGACGACGCTCGAGATTACCGAAGGGCTGCCCGCTCCGGCGGCCGGGCTCACGTTTCTGCAGATCGCGCGGGAAGGCCTGGGTTTACAGAAGACGCAGAACGGCGGCGGTCTGGTTCCTCCGGCCGCGCCGCAAAATACTGCCTATCATCGCTATGCGTCGCGCGTTTCGGCGGGGGACCATGAGACGTCTTTCTTCGACGGCATTGATATATCGCTGGCCGGCATTGCGACTCTGGCGCAAGGCGATACGCAATTCCTGAAGGACGGACTTGCGGTGATGGCGCGGGATGCAGCCGATTCGTTGCGGCAGTACACGCCCGACCGGCCTGCGGCGATTGCCCCGGCTCTCGCGGACGGGCTCAAGTCGACCCGCGCGTTACTTGAGCAGGTGCGCGCGAGCAAACTGGCGGAGCCAGGCAAGAGCGACGTTGCGTTCGAATTGCAGGTGAAGGAGCGGCAATTCCAGAGGGCGCTGGCCGCGGCGCTCGATGTTTCGCTCGAAGCGACGGTTGTGGCCGAGCGTCCCCGAACGGCCGCCGCTAAAACGGAAACGGGTGCGGTCGGCGTCAAAACGGACGCGCCGCCTCCTCCCCCGAATGGAGGGAACAGGGCTGGCCCCACTTTCACGATCGCGATTCCGGGACAATCGTTTGGTGTCGAAGGGCGGATCTTCAATGAGAATTCGGCGCCGCTGATGGTTGACCGTATGGAAGTCATGGCGTCCGACGGGAAGAACTGGAGCATTCGGCAAAACGATCCTGGGAAAGTTCATGAGATCGCGGTCGGTAAGGAGGAGCAGTGGAGTTTCGCCGTTACCGTACCGGCGGACGCGGCTCTCACGAGGCCTTACTTTTCGCGCCCGGACGAAGAACAACCTTATTACGACCTCACGGACGAGCACTATCGAAACCTGCCGCTTGCACCTTATCCTCTGTCGATGCGCGCGACGCTCACTTACAACGGAGTGCCGTTTGAGGTTGAGCAGACGGTGCAGACAAACGAACGGATTACCGGAGTCGGCCTGGTTTCCAATCCACTGCTGGTAGGCCCTGCGATCTCGGTGACCGTGTCGCCCTCGGCCGGCGCGGTGCCGCTGGGTTCGAAATCTTTTGCATTTACAGCGACGGTACACAGCAATGTCAAAGGTGCGGCGCAAGGCGTGCTGCGGCTGAAGTTACCGCAGGGATGGCGGTCGTCCCCGGTTGAAGCGCCGTTCTCGCTTGCGCGCGATGGCGAGGATCAGACGATCGTGTTCTCTGTTTCGCCGGATCTGGTGAAGGCCGCGGAGTACAAGATTGTCGCTGCGGCAGAATACAAAGGGCACACCTATGAGGAGGGTTACCGCCTGGCGGGTTATCCGGGGATCAGGCCTTACCCGCTTTACCGGCCTGCGACCTATCGCGCCGTCGGAGTAGAAGTCCAAACGGCTCCCGGACTGCATATCGGATTTCTTCCAGGCACCGGAGACGATGTGCCGAAGGCGCTGGAAAATCTGAATCAGAATGTGCGTGTGCTGGCTGAGTCGGATCTTACGCAGGGCGACCTCAGCGGCTATGACGCGATCGTTCTCGGTGTACGTGCTTATGCTGTACGTAAGGATTTGAGAGCCGCCAACGGCCGACTGCTCGAGTACGTGAAAAATGGTGGCGTCCTCATCGTGCAGTACAACCTGCAGGGCTTTGAAAGCAGCGACGGTCCGTATCCGTTGACGCTGGGCGCGAGTCCGCAGAAGGTGGTGGACGAGAATTCGCCGGTGAAGTTCCCGGACCCGGGAAACCCGGCTCTTTCGTGGCCGAACAAGGTTACGGCAGCCGATTTCAAAGGGTGGGTGGAAGAGCGTGGGCATGGGTTTGCGGAGTCCTGGGACTCCCACTATCAACCTCTGGTGGAAACGCACGATCCGGATCAGGACCCGCAGGAAGGCGGCCTGTTGCTGGCCCGCTACGGCAAGGGTTTCTATGTCTATGACGCGTTCGCCCTTTATCGGCAGCTGCCTTCGGGCGTGCCTGGGGCTTACCGGCTGCTTGGCAACCTGGTAAGTCTGCGCAAGAACCCGGCCTGGAAGTAAGAGTCAACGGATCCGGATGGAGTTGGCTCCGCAGCGCCTGCACTGTACACGATTCATAAATCCCAACAGCCGCTTGCGGTGCTTGCTGATTTCGCCGAGTTGAAATCTGCAGCGCCAGCAATCGTGCGCGAATAAGTAGCGGCGGATTGCCCAGTAAGCCAGAAGAGCAGATAAAAGAGCAATGGCAGGCCAAGCCGCGTGGATGAATTCGTCCAAACGGCCTTATCGTAGCACCGGATCACAAAGAACCGGCGGCAAAAGGCGACCGCCGGCGTTCCCGGCCTTCGGCTGGCTGCTGAAGGTGTCCGACAAACAGAGAGCGCAGGCCAAAGGCCTACTCCACAAGAAAAGTCAATCGTTTACGAATTGCGTGGAACAGGCCTTTGGCCTGCGCTCTATTTGTCAGCAGTCTGTTACGATTCGAGCTTCGCGTCGAGAGTGATGTTGGTGTTATAAAGCTTCGAGACGGGGCAACCGGCTTTCGCGGCTTGTGTGGCCTTATCGAAGGCCTCCTGCGTTGCGCCGGGAACTTTTGCCTTGAGTTCAAGGTGACTCTCGGTGATGCCAAACCCGCTATCGGTTTTTTCGAGGCTGATCGTGCAATTCGTTACGAGACTCTCCGCTTTGAACCCCGCCTGAGCCAGCTGGTTTGAGAGCGCCATGGTAAAGCAGCCGGCGTGCGCGGCCGCCAGAAGCTCTTCGGGATTGGTGCCTTTACCCTCTTCGAACCGGCTGTGGAAGGAATAAGCCACATCGGAAAGAACGCCACTGGCGGTGGAGATCGAGCCCAGCCCGGTCTTCAGATCGCCCTGCCACTTTGCGTGCGCAGATCGCTTCATCGTTTTGTTTGTCTCCTTTTGTCTTCTCGAATCGTATCTTCTCGAATCTAACAGATGCTCTGCTAGCCTGGTTGTTCCGGATGATTTCCTTTTCCAGTATCCATAAACAGTACGGCAGGCAGTTGGTTTTTGTCGACGCTTCGTTTCAGTTGAACCCCGGCGAAAAAGTCGGGCTGGTGGGGCCGAACGGGGCGGGGAAGACGACGCTCTTCCGTATGGTCGTGGGAGAAGAATCGCCCGATGAAGGCGAGGTCTCGGTTCCAAAGAAGATGACGATCGGCTATTTCCGCCAGGATGTGGAGGAAATGCAAGGCCGCACGGTGGTCGACGAGGCCATCGCGGGCAGTGGGCGCGTGGGCGATCTGCACCATGAACTGGAGGCTCTGCAGCGTGCCATGGAAGATCCGGAGCGAGCGGATGAGATGGACCGGATCCTCGAGCGCTTCGGCGAGGTGCAGGAGGAATACGAGCACCTGGGTGGCTATACGCTCGAGGCGCAAGCTCGCGAAGTGCTGCATGGACTCGGTTTCAAGGACGACCAGATCGATGGCGATGTGGGCGCACTATCGGGCGGCTGGAAGATGCGAGTGGCGCTGGCGCGCGTATTGCTGGGGCGGCCGGACGTGCTGCTGATGGACGAGCCGACCAACCATCTCGACCTTGAATCCATCATCTGGCTGGAGCAGTTTCTGAAGACGTTCCAGGGCGCGCTGCTCATGACTTCGCATGACCGGGAGTTTATGAACCGGTTGGTTTCGAGGATCGCGGAAATCGATGCGGGCGAGATCATCGCTTACTCGGGCAATTACGACTTCTACGAGCGTGAGCGCGCCATCCGCGAGACCAATCAGCAGGCGGCTTTCGCGCGGCAGCAATCGATGCTGGCCAAGGAGCAGCGCTTCATCGAGCGCTTCAAGACACACGCGGCCAAGGCGGCGCAGGTGCAGAGCCGGATCAAGGCGCTGGACAAGATCGAAAAGATTGAATTGCCGAAGAAACGCGTCGTTGTGAAGTTCGATTTCCGCGTTCCGCCGCGCTCGGGCGATCTGGTGGCGGTGATTGAAGATGTCGACAAGAGCTATGGTTCGCGTGTGATTTATCAGGGGTTCAGTCTTACGATTCGGCGGGGCGAGCGCTGGGCGGTGATGGGCAGGAACGGCGCGGGCAAGACCACGCTGCTCAAGATGATCGCAGGCGCAAGCGCACCGGATGCGGGGAGCGTGCGGCTGGGCGCGAGTTTGAACATGGCTTATTTCGCGCAGCAGTCGCTGGATGTGCTCGCTGCGGATCTCACCGTGATCGAGCAGTTGCAGAGCGATTTTCCGCAGGATGGCCTGGGTTCGCTGCGGTCGCTGGCGGGGGCGTTTCAGTTTTCGGGAGATGATGTGGATAAAAAGATCCGGTCACTCTCCGGGGGCGAAAAATCGCGGCTTGCGATGGCTCGGCTGCTTTATAATCCGCCGAATTTTCTGGTGCTTGACGAACCGACCAACCATTTGGACCTTGCCACCAAAGAGATGCTGATCGAAAAGCTGAAGGATTTCGAAGGCACGATGATTTTTGTCTCGCATGATCGCGTGTTTCTGCGTGGACTCGGATCAAGGGTGCTGGAACTCGGCGGCGAGAGCGGCACGGAGCGGCAGCCGCGGATTTATCCGGGCTCGTATGTGGAGTATGTGCAGACGATCGGGCATGAGGCACCCGGCATCTATTCGTAGTGACTGGACATCTTGACTTCTATCCGCCAATGGCGGATATTGAAAATAAGTGGAGCTGATTGAGACGTCTATCTTCACGAGGCAGATCACGGCTTTGTTAGGCGATGACGAGTACGGTGAATTTCAGTCCCGGATTGCAGCGAATCCGGAGATCGGCGTTCTCATCAGAGGTGGTGGTGGCCTGCGTAAGGTTCGCGTTGCCATTGGATCGCGAGGAAAAAGCGGTGGAGCACGTGTCATCTACTACTGGGCAGTACGAAAAGACGTGATTCTGCTGCTCTACGCGTATCCGAAGAACGCCAGGGCGGACCTGACGCCGACGCAGATTTCGCAGCTCGCCAAGGTGGTCAAAGAGGAGTTTGTTTTGAAATAACGCGAGTGCGCTTATACGGAGCGGAGAATACAAGTGAAAAGACAGATGTTTGAAGAACTGCTGGGTAGCGTGCGTGAGGGCGGAGCAATTCTGCGGGGCCGGAAAAAGCCTTCGCGGCGGACTGTAATCCACGCTTCCGGCGTCAGGGTCATCCGCGAGCGGACCAGCCTTTCACAGTCGGAGTTTGCGGACTTGATTGGTGTGAGCGTGAAGACATTGCAAAACTGGGAACAGGATCGGCGGCGCCCAACCGGGCCGGCGGCCGCGCTCTTGAGCATCATTGAACACGATCCAGCGCTGGCAGTGAAAGCCATTCATCGAATATGACAGGCGGCGCCGTGACGGATTGCTCCGATTGCGGTGTTCACGACGGCCCTTGTGA
>JBEKTF010000018.1:0-43791 GCA_049516355.1 Bryobacteraceae bacterium
CGTACGCCCCGGCTCTCAGGTGCTCGACATAGGTTGCGCCGGCGGATACATGGGCGCGTACCTTGCTCAGCAAAAGCAGTGCCGCGTAGACGGCATCGATGCCTTTCCCATCGTACAGTCTGGTTTCGAAACGTTTCACCTTCACGACCTGAACTTCGGGTTGCCGTCCCTAGATTTCGAAAAGTACAACTACGTACTGATGCTCGACGTTATCGAGCATCTGGCGAAGCCCGAGGTGTTTCTGGAACAACTTAGAAACGCCCTCAGTTTGAACCCTTCAACCGAGGTGATGCTGAGCACCGCGAACATCGGCTTTCTCGTCACGCGGCTCATGTTGCTGATCGGGCAATTCAATTACGGCCGGCGCGGAATTCTCGACCTTACGCATACCCGTCTTTTCACTTTCGGCTCTTTCGAACGGGCCGTGAAACAGGCGGGGTTTGACATTATCGAAACGGTGGGCGTGCCCGCGCCGGTACCCCTCGCTATCGGCGATAATTTTCTCAGCCGGACGCTCCTGAATATCAATCGCATGTTCATCGGGCTTTCGCGGGGATTTTTCTCCTACCAGATATTCCTGCGCATCAAGCCTCAGCCAACGCTTGAATTCCTGCTGAAGACGGCACAGGACCAATCCGAAAAGCGTGCTCGAGCCATCGAGACAGCGCAGTCCGCGACGCCAATCCGGTAGATGAGCCGCAAGCGAACGTTTCTGTTCGACAGCCTGATACTTGTCTTTCTCGCGGTTCTCCTGGTCAAACCACTTTTCAACCTGAAATACCTCGATAACTGGCCGTCCATCGAAAGCACGTTTATCGCGGATGCGCGCATGCTGAGCGAACACCTCCCGCACCCGGGATGGCAGCCGCTCTGGTACTGCGGCACGCGGACCGACTACATTTATCCTCCGGCGCTTCGTTACGGAACCGTGCTGATTGCGAAGGTCGGCCACGTATTGCCGGTGCGCGCGTATCACATCTACATCGCGGTCTTCTATGTTATGGGAATTGCCGCCGTCTACGGACTGGTTCGCGTTGGATCGGCATCCCGCGGCGCCGCGTGGCTGGCGGCGTTGGCAACAGCGCTGCTCTCGCCTTCGTTTCTACTGATCGGGCAAATCCGCGTCGACAGCGGCTACTGGGTTCCACAGCGTCTTCATGTGCTGATGACCTATGGCGAAGGACCGCATATTTCGGCGCTGTGCGTCTTTCCTGCAGCGCTGGCCGCCGCTTTTCTGGCTCTGCGGAAATGGCGGCCGGCGGCGCTCGCGGCGGCCGGGGCGCTCTGTGCGTTGGTGGTCGCAACCAATTTCTACAGCGCGACTGCGCTCGCTATCTTTTATCCCCTCCTGGTCTGGTCCGTCTGGAATGGCGAACGGAATTCCGGCGTTTTGTGGAGGGCTGCCGCGATTCCCCTGCTTGCTTACGGCCTCTCGGCCTTCTGGCTGACGCCATCCTATGTGCGGATCACTTTGATCGATCTGAAATGGGTGTCTCAACCGGGAACCTCCGGTTCGCTGTTTTTCCTGATCATCGCCGCTGCGTTGTATTGCCTCGTCAGCTGGCGATTCGGCATCGGACGCCCGGATCGGGAGTGGCCTCTCTTTGTTGTGGGGGCGGCACTGATCTTCAGCTCGTATGTCCTCGGGTTCTACTATTTCGGTTTCAGGGCCGTGGGCGAACCCGCCCGCTTGGTGCCTGAGCTTGACTTCGTCCTGATTCTCGCTTGTGTTGAAGCTCTTCGATTCCTGTGGCAGCACCCGAACTTGCGCGTTCGCCTTGTTCTGCTTGTAGCATTGGCCTTTTCTCCCTCAATTCGCTATCTGCGGCACGCCTGGTCGCCTTTCCCGAAAGCGGCGCCCCTGGAAAATGTCTACGAATACAAGACGACTCAGTGGGTACACGAACATCTTCCCGCGGAGCGCGTTCTGCCGTCGGGAACCGTTCGCTTCTGGTTCGACGCGTGGGCGGACAATGCGCAACCGGACGGCGGCTCCGAACAGGGCATGTTGAACCAGATCCTCCCCGCCGCCAACTGGCAGATCCTGCATGGGGACCGAGCCGATCTGGCGATCCTCTGGCTACAGGCCCTGGGGACCGGCGCCGTCGTCGTACCGGACAAGACGTCTTTCGAGTGGTACCACGATTTTCAACGGCCGGAGAAGTTCCGCGGCGTTATCCCGGCCGTCTACGACGACGGCCACGGAACCGTGATCTACCGGATTCCGCGCATTTATCCGGCCATCGTGCGAGTGGTCGACAATTCCCGGCTGAAACAGGTCGGGCAGATCCGTGGCGGCGATGATTCCGAAACCCTTACGCAGTATGTCGCGGCGGTCGAAGATCCAACTCGCCCTGCCGCAACCCTGGCGTGGCGAGGCTCCGATGAGGCAGATGTTCAGGCCACTGTAAAGCCGGGAGAGTCCATCCTCCTGCAGGAAACCTGGGACCCGGCGTGGCGCGCATATGAGAATGGCCGGGAACTACCGGTTCGCGTAGAACCCGTGATGGGGTTTATGCTGATCGAACTACCCCAGGGCACACACAAGATACAGATGCGATTCGAAACGCCGCTGGAAAACCGGTTCGGTCAGGTTCTTTTCGTTATCACGATAGCGATTGCAGCCGGTCTTGCGCTTCAGCCGCGCTTTTCGAAAGCCTAACAGTTTTGCTGAAGAAGTAAGGCGCAGGCCAAAAGGCCTACTCCACACTAGCCGTAAGACACTGAGTTTTCTTGTGGAGTAGGCGTTTTCGCCTGCGTTCCCGGCTTGCAAAGATACTTTTTCAGCACCCTGCTAAAACTTCGGCGCGTAATAGCCCTTGCGCGCACGCACCACGAGATCCTTCCGCCCCTTCGGCTTAACGGTTACCGGATGATAAAGGCCATCCGCCTTGAGCGGTTCCGGACGGTAAAAGATGTTGTACTGATGCCGTAATTCGTTCGCGATATTTTCAAACGACTGGTCGAGATCTTCGATCTTGAACGGGAAGAACGCCTGTCCCCCGGTTTCCTCCGTCAGGTAGCGAAGGACCTTGTCGCCATCCTTCTCCTCGCGCGTGATGTTGGTTGAGATCGCATAGATCACTACGTCGGCCTTCTGTGCCATCTCGAGCGCCTGATCGCGCGAGACCCGGCTTTCCGTGTCCTCGCCATCGCTGATCACAACCATCGCGCGGCGAAACTTGTCGCGCGGCTGATCCATCATGAGCTTGTCCTTGCACGCGAAATAGATGGCATCGTAGAACGAGGTTCCACCGCCCGGCCGCATACTCTTCACGCCCGCTTCCAGCTTTACCAGATCGCCGGTAAGATCGGTCACCAGTTCGGCGGCGCTATCGAAGCTCACCAGCATCAGCCGGTCCTCGCGCGGACGCAGCACGCTCTGCATGAATCGGATTGCCGCCTGTTGCTCGAAGCGGAATTGATCCCGAATGCTGTTGCTCGTATCCACGAGTACGGCAAGTCGCAGCGGCAGGTCGGATTCCGCGGTGAACTGCTGGATGATCTGCGGCTTCTTGTTTTCGATCACGTCGAAGTCGTTTTTCCCGAGGTCGGTCACAAACCGGCCCTTCTTGTCTGTGACGGTAAACAGGATGTTCACGCGGGTGACGTCGAGGATGATCCGTGTCGCGTCATCGGATTCGGTCGCTTCCTGGCTCGCCGCCTGGCCCGAGGGTGCCGGAGCCTTCTGCGCCGAAAGAGCGGGCGCAAGACACAGGGCTGCAGACAGGGCAGCCGCGAACAGGGCGCCGATGCAAGGCAATTTCATATGTGTTTCATTCTATCTGGAGACGCGACTTCAAGTGGCGTCCCGTCTCACATCGAAGAATGTCAAACTCAGAAACATGGAAGCCCCGGTAGCGTTGATCACGGGCGCGTCGAGCGGCATCGGTTCGGTGTTTGCGCGGAAGCTCGCGGCGCGCGGCTACGATCTCGTCCTGGTCGCCCGGCGCGAAGACCGCTTGCGAGCGCCGGCGCTGGAACTTCCCGCAAAGGTCGACATGCTCACCGCCGATTTGTCCCGGGAAGAAGGCATCGCGGCGACCGAGAGCGCAATCCGCGAGTGCGGCCGGCTCGATCTTCTCGTCAACAACGCCGGGTTCGGGACGCTCGGAAGATTCTGGGAGGCCGATATCGAGGGCCAGAAGCGGATGCATGAAGTCCACGTGATGGCAACCATGCGGCTCACGCATGCGGCGCTGGCTCGGATGGTTCCGCGCGCAGAGGGCGGCGTCATCAGTGTTTCGTCCGTCGCGGCGTTTGGGCAAAGCCCCGGCAACGTAAGTTATTGCGCAACGAAAGCCTGGATCAACAGTTTCACCGAAGGGCTGGATATGGAGCTGCGCGCCATCCGTTCACCGGTGAAAGTGCAGGCGCTTTGCCCCGGCTTCACGGTAACGGAATTTCACGAAACGCTCGGGATGGATCCAAAGAAAATTCCCGGCTTCCTCTGGATGAACGCGGACGACGTCGTGGAGACGTCGCTGAAAGCATTCGACCGCGGAAAGGTCGTAGTCGTACCCGGCTGGAAATACAAAATCGGCGCGTTTATGATGAAGCATCTGCCGCACGAGGTGAAACGGCGCGCGGGGCGGCCAGGCGGAGATCGCGTTTGATCGTCGAGTGCGTGCCGAACTTTTCTGAAGGGCGCGACCCGGTGATTGTGGCGTCAATCGCCCGCGCGGTTTCATCCGTGCCCGGGGTCCTGTTGCTCGATACGACTTCGGATCCGGACCATAACCGGTCGGTCCTCACCTTCGCGGGAGCGCCACAGGCTGTGGCGGATGCCGCAATGGCTGCGGTGCATGCCGCAATTGGGAAAATCGACCTGAGCCGTCATGCGGGGGTGCATCCGCGGCTGGGCGCGGCGGACGTGATCCCATTCGTTCCCGTGGACAGTGTCACGCTGGAGCAGTGTGCCGGCTTTGCGCGCGAAGTTGCCGCGCAAATCTGGAACGAATTGCACGTTCCCGTGTATCTCTACGAATCGGCCGCTCTCAGGCCCGAATGTAAACGATTGGAAAACGTCAGAAAGCTCGCTCCCGCGGGACTCCCGCCCGACTTTGGCGAAGGGCGGCATCCCACCGCGGGCGCGAGCGTAGTGGGTGCGAGGAAGTTTCTGGTGGCATGGAACATCAATTTGCGAACGTCCAATCTGACGGCGGCGCGGGAAATTGCACGCGCGATTCGCGAATCTTCCGGAGGCTTGCCTGCCGTGAAGGCGATCGGACTGCCGCTGAAATCGCGCGATCAGGTCCAGGTCTCGATCAATCTGGTGGATTTCGAGCGCACCCCACTCTACGTGGTCTTCGATGCCGTGAAGCGGTTTTGCGAAGAAAGAAACATCGAGATCGCCGGGAGTGAATTAATCGGAATGATTCCTGCCGCCGCGCTGGCGGGTTCCCGCGATCACGATTTGCAGTGGGAGAACCTGCGCCCGGAACTCATCCTTGAGCACCAGCTGCGTGAAGCTGGGATGCTTTCAGGACCTCGACAGCATCCAGAATCGTAGTAACGACGGCCTCGTCGCCAATCCGCGTATTCAACATCATGTTGTAGAGCGTCCGATCGGGAAATATCTTTCCGTAGTATTTGCGGACGAATGCCGCTCGTTCGCGATCCACCGATTCGAGAAGATACTCGGCTTCGCGCTCACTCTCGCCCGCGGCGAGCAACCGCCGCATCTTCTCGTCCCAGGGCGCATAGAGAAAGACATGGAAGGCATCGTCGCGATCGCGCAGGAACCACGGCGCGCCGCGTCCCACGATCACGCAACTGCCGCGCTCGGCGATTTCCGTGACGACTTTTTCAAAGAGGACTGCCAGGTGCTCGGCGTCCAGCAGTTCCATATCGGCGGAATCCACGCTCGGCTCAAAGCTGCCGCGCATGAAGGCTTTGACCAACCTGTAGTAGAGAGAGTCGCAGCGTTCTTCCCGTGCCCGGACCTGCTCGGCCTTGCACTTGAGCCGGCGCGCGATCGCGTCGGTTATCTCCTGATCCCACAACTTCCAGCCCAAACGATCGGCAAGCGTTTGTGCGATATTCGCGGCGCCGCATCCGTATTCGCGTTCGACGCTGATGACTTTGATCACGGGAAAAAACCTCCGCGTGTCTAATATATACGAATCCGATGCATCCGATAGACTGGTAGACGTGCTGGTGACAATTGGCCCGCAGGCGCCGGAGAGGCCGAAGTGGCTTCGCGCGCCCGCTCCTGTGGGCCGGAATTATCGCGAACTGAAAGAGCTCATTTCAGACCTGAACCTCCATACAGTCTGCGAGAGCGCCGCATGCCCGAATGTGGGCGAATGCTGGAATCGCCGCACCGCCACGTTCATGATCCTTGGCAACGTCTGCACGCGGCGGTGCGGCTTTTGCGCCGTGCAAAAGGGTGCGCCGCTGCCTGTGGATTACGACGAGCCCAGGCGCGTCGCCGAAGCAGTCGCCGTGATGGGTCTACGCTATGCAGTGGTCACTAGCGTCAATCGCGACGACCGTAAAGACGGTGGCGCAGAACTCTTCAAAATGACCATCGAAGCCATTCGCGAGCGCATTCCCGGATGCAAGGTCGAGGTTCTTGTGCCCGATTTTCAGGGTAGCCACGCGGCGATGAAAATCGTCATGGACGCGAAGCCGGACGTGCTCAACCACAACACCGAAACAGTGCCGCGGCTTTACCGGCAGGTGAGGCTCGGGGCGCGTTACGAACGGTCGCTCGAAATGCTGCGGTATGCGAAGGAGTTGAGTCCGGAAACGCCGGTGAAGTCCGGTCTGATGCTCGGATTGGGTGAGATGAAGGAGGAAGTCCTTCAGGTGATGCAGGACCTGCACGACCACCGGGTCGATATCCTCACGCTCGGCCAGTATCTGCGGCCATCGCCGAAGCATTTGCCGATCGTGCGTTACATACCGCCCGTTGAGTTCGACGAATACCGGCGCGCGGGCGCGCAAATGGGCTTCGCGCATGTGGAAGCCGGCCCGCTGGTGCGAAGTTCTTATCATGCGGACGACTCGCACGCCGCGGCGGTCTGCTAGTCTTCTTGCAATGTTTCGAGCGTTCGTTCTATCTGTCCTGACAGCGGTTGCCATTGCTTACGGCGCTGAACCTGTGCCATCAGCGATGGATCGCCGTATGGCCGAACTGCGCAAAAGCCCGCTCGAACTCCACGCATTCCTTTACGCAATGCCGAAGGGCGCGGACCTTCACAACCATCTCTCGGGCGCCATCTACGCGGAGAGCTTCCTGCAAGCCGCCGTGGAAGAACATCTGTGCGTGGACCAAGCTGCGCTGGCTCTCATCGCGCCCTCTGCGCCAGGTTCGAAATGTGCACCGGGACAGGTCGATGCCACCACGACGCAGACTGACAACACGCTCCGCAACGCACTGATCGACAGCTTCTCGATGCGTAACTTCGTGCCGGGCAGACAATCAGGGCACGATCACTTTTTCGACACGTTCGACAAGTTCGGCGCGGTCGGCACCAGTAACCTCGTCGCTGAAGTAGCGCAGCGCGCGGCCGATCAGAATGAATCGTATCTGGAGCTCATGGCGCTTTCCGGAGGCGGCCCGATCGCCGCGCTGGGAAAGATCGTGGGACTGACTGACGATTTCGACGCCACGCGCAAGAAGCTCGAAGCAGCCGGCCTGCCGCAACTGGTATCGGCGCTGCGAGCGCGCGTGGATCAAATGGAACAGACGCGCATGAGCAAGCTCGGCTGCGCGCAGAATCCTGCTTCGTCGGCGTGCCGCTTGCGAGTCCGCTACGTGTATCAGGTGCTGCGGGAGTTTCCGAAGGAACAGATTTTCGCGCAGGTGATAGGCGGCTTCGCGCTGGCAGCCTCAGACCCGAGAGTTGTTGCGGTCAATTTCGTACAGGCCGAGGACGGCTATATCTCAATGCATGATTACCATCTCCACATGACGATGGTCGACTATGCCAAACGCATTTACCCCGACGTACACGTCACGCTACATGCAGGCGAACTTGCGCCGGGTCTCGTCCCGCCGGATGGTCTGCGGTTTCATATTCGCGAAGCAGTCGAACTGGGGCACGCGGAACGAATCGGGCATGGCGTGGATGTCATGTATGAGAAGGACCCCGCCGCCTTGCTTGCGGAGATGCGCGATCGCCACATAGCGGTTGAGATCAATTTGACCAGCAACGATGTAATTCTCGGCGTACGCGGCGATCAGCATCCATTTCCCGTCTATCGAAAACGCGGTGTTCCTATAGCGCTCTCGACAGACGACGAGGGTGTGTCGCGGTCGCAGTTGACCGAGGAGTTTGAGCGGGCGGTCCTCACTTACAATCTGAGTTACTCGGATCTCAAGGAACTCGTGCGAAACAGCCTCGAATATTCATTCGCCTCCGGCGCGAGTTACTGGAGAAATCGTAAATACGGCTCGATCGCAACCCCCTGTGTATCCGGCAAACAGACGTCAACGTGCCGCGAGTACCTCGAAACAAATGAAAAAGCGCGGCTCGAGGTTGATCTGGAGGATCGATTCGCGGCTTTTGAACGCAACTGAATTCCGGTTATCATCTAATGAATGCGCGGCTGGTTCATTCACTGGATTCTGAGCGGGATCGCCCTGCTCGTCGTGGCGAACATCCTGCCCGGAATTCAGGTCGATAGCTTCGGCTCGGCTTTAATCGCTGCTCTCGTGATCGGGCTGGTCAGCGCCACGGTAGGTCTGATCCTCAAGATCATCCTGCTCCCCTTCATCGTGCTCTCGCTGGGTGTTGTTTATTTCCTCATCAACGGATTGATGCTGGAACTGGCTTCCGCGCTCGTTCCGGGCTTTCGCGTGTCGGGACTTTTTACGGCAGTGATCGGGTCTATTCTTCTGACTTTAGTCGATTACGTCCTGAACCGTCTGGCCGGGATGTAATCAACCGCGTCGTCCTATTTATCGCCAACGAGGTGCTTTATGCTGGTGTTGTTCTCATTGCAAATGAACTCCATCAACTCATCGTCGGCCATCAGATACTGATTTGCGCTGATGGTAAAGGGCCTCGTATAAGCCTTCGGATCATTGACCGTGATCTCGACTTCCAAAGTCCCGTAACTGGGCCGGCGAATGCGCTCGGTGACCCGCGCCTGGCTGGTCATCGGGCTGCCGTCTTCATCGATCCACGTGTCGTCTTTGAACCCCGTCGATTCCACGACCAGCGTATTCCCGTCCCATCTCCCCACTGAGTAGCCGTACCACCAGGGCTGCACCGAATCTTTGTTTGGCAGCGGCCGGCCGTCGGTGAAGATCTGGCGCACTCCACTGTTCGCTTCCGCCAGCATCACAATCTCACGCGGGTTCTGGATCAGCTTTCGGGGATCCGGGTGAAGCCACATCCACACCGGATTCAAAGGCAGGCACCAGGCGTCCGGATTGTCTTTGGCGTTCGCTGCCAGGCGCTTGTTGTGAAGCTCCAGCGCCCATGGCTGGAAGGGTAGCAGGCAACCGGGCATGAGCGCCGCCAGATTCTGAAACCCGCCTCGCGGAATCGCTGTTGCCTTGCTCGCCGGAAAACAGGCATCGCCAAAGCCAGGCGTGACAAAGTTTGGCGGACTGCCCGGACCTCCGCCTGGTCCACCGGGCCTGTCCACGCTGAGCCAGACACCGGACAGATCTGGTTTACCATCGGCCGTTTTGGGCGCGGGTCCCTTCGTATCCACGCGTCCGTTAGCCAGCCTCGGAGCGCCCGCGGTGGGAAACAACGGCCATTGAGCGAACACGATCGCTTGCGCGCAAATGAGCATCGCGGCAATTCTGATTTTCATCATGAGAATTCGGCCTCTCCTTACAGATTCCGTTTCAGAAACGAAATGATCTGATACCCTACCACGAACTTGAACGGAGACTCGCCCAGCGTGTAATGTCCGCAAGGCATCACGACCAGCTTATGATCGAGCCCCCGCTGCCGGACATGCTCCACGACCTGGCGCGAAAACTCCGGCAGAAACGTCGTGTCATAGGTTGCGTAGAGAAAAAACGAGCGCTTCTTCATCGACGCGAACCGGTCCATATAATGCACCGGGCTGATGCAATCCCATGCCGCGCGCAGGCGATCGGCGTCGATCTGGTCCTCAATCCCCTGCTTGATATGGCGCGTGGAAAGGCCTGTCCACACCACATCCGCGAAATAAGTCGAGCAGTGATTGAACACATTCACGCGGATTCTCGGATCGTGCGATGTGGCGAGAAAAGCGTAGCAGGAACCGAGGCTGGTGCCGACGATCCCGAGATCGGTATAGCCGCGCTGCTCCAGCCAGTCGTAGCAGGAGCGCACGTCGATCACGGCCTGGCGCGTGGCGTCGATCGTGCGGCCGATATTGGCTGAAACCGCATAATCGGCGCGCGTCAGTTCCGGCGGCATGCGGTGGTCGTGATAGGGAAGGCTGATGCGCAGCGCCGAAATCCCCAGCTTGGCAATGCCTTCGCACAAAGCAACGTGCTGCTGCGGGCTGGCGTTCCAGTGGGGCAGCACGACCACTGCCTTCGGGCCACGCTTGAATCGTGGGCTCGCCGGGAAATAGCGCGCGTGCACCGTGTTGTTTTCGCGATACGGAGTGTCCACGGCAGACGTGAAGCGGAGCCAGGAGTTCTCAATGCGGAAATCCCGCGGCGGAACGTAATCGAAAAACTCCTCGCTGCGTGCCATCGCGATCCGGTTCAGCTCGCGAATGCGCATTTCCGGGTCCTGCTCGGCGGATTGAAAGGGCCAGCCCGCGGTCCAGTTGAGGCCCCAGTCGAACGGCCGCACCACGCGGTCGGTGGAGCGCGTCGCGAGATCCAATTCCCAGGCGTTCATGCGACGCCCGTACCAGGCTTTGACCATATCGGCGGAAATTCCAGGTTACCAGACACGCCACCAAACGGAGTTAACGCAGGAACTTCTCGTCGCGCTTCTGCTTCGCCTGGCGCCGCAGCAGCGGCCGATTGAGGAATTCGATAAAGGGCGTCATGACTTCGAGCCGCGTGACGATCTCGCCGAACAGTCTCGGTGTCACGGCGACTTTCGCATCGATGTTCACATCGAGCAGATACTGTTTACGCCTGATCAGGTCTGCCGCCGGATGGCTCGCGTCGAACCCCTTCGGAACGCGCGTCAGGCTTTCCCCCGATAACTCTCCAAACAGCTTCCTGACTTTTGGCGTCTCGAACGTCGTGCGGAACTCTTCATGGTTCTCAGCCACATGTTGCCGAACTGCCAGCAGGACATCGCGATCCGGTGTGTAGATGCCGCCCGCGACTCCGATATTTTCCGGCGATACGGCGAAATAGTAAGCCGCACTGCCCGCATACTTGTCGAAATTGTTGCGCAGCAGCAGGGCCGAGACATACGTTTTGTAAGGCGTCTTGTCCTTCGAGAATCGTGTATCGCGATAGATCCGGTATACGCACTTTGCAGGCTCGCCGACGTAGTCCGGCGCGAAGCGCAACATCTCTCCGTGGACCGCGCTCACAAGTTCGATCATCGGCCGCCGCACTTTATCTTCAAAGATCGATTTGCGGGGCGTGAACCATTCACGATCGTTGTTCTTCTTCAGGGCGCGCAGGAATGCGACCCCTCCCGCGGAAAATCCCGCAAACTGATTCTGTCGACTCGCCATTCCTATAATTAAAACAATGAACCTTGTTCGGGAGAGAGCCCAGGAGAGAGTTCAGGAGACGTTTCAACAACTCTCCGCGCTTCCCGAAACAACCGTTCTCCGCGACGCCTGCCTTTCGAAGTACACAAGATTCGGCATTGGTGGGCTCGCCGACCTCTTCGCGGAGACGCCCAATACCAGTAGCTTTATCCACGCGTGGCAGATCGCGCGGGCAAGCGGACTCGACACCGTAGTGATTGGCGGTGGAACCAATCTCATCGTCTCCGATGCCGGTTTTCGCGGCGTGGTTCTCAAGCTCTCGAACGATCGGATCGCCGCGGAAGGTGTGACGGCATACGTCGAGTCCGGAGCGTCCTTGCAATCTCTCGTCGATTTCACCGTGGACGCCGGATTGAAGGGGCTTGAAACAATGACTGGCATCCCAGGTTCCACGGGTGCGGCGATCTACGGCAATGCGGGCGCGTACGGTCATTCGATCGCGGAACGAATTTCCGTCGTACGTTTTTTCGATGGCAGCGATGCCGGCGGCATCCGGGAATTCAACAACGCCCAATGCGAATTCCACTACCGGGAGAGTGTTTTCAAGCGTCACAAAGATTGGATCATTTTTTCGGCCGATCTCACGATGCAACCAGGCGATGCCGCGGCGCTGCGCGAGACGGCCGATAAGATCCTCGCGATTCGCAATAAGAAGTATCCTCCGACGATGAAATGCGCGGGCAGCATTTTCAAGAACTTCCTTCTCGCCGACCTGCCGGCGCGCGTCGCGAACGAGATTCCGGCAAACGTAATCATCGAGGGCAAGGTCCCATCCGCGTGGTTCCTCGATCAGGCCGGGGCAAAGGGGATGCGGAGCGGCGATATCCATGTCGCCGACTATCACGCGAACCTGATTTACAATGCAGGTTCGGGCACGGCGCGTGATCTGGTAACGATCATCTCGGAACTGAAGCAGCGCGTGGAGCGCCGCTGGGGGATTCCGCTCGAAGAAGAAGTCCAGTACGTAGGCTTCGCCACCCCCGGAATTGTTGACGGAATTGTCAACCGCATTTCCAACAACGAAGCTGTCACAATCTAAAAGATGCACATACGGGCACTGACGCGTTTCTCCACTCTGCTGACGGTCGCGGTATCGCTGACCTTCGCCGCGGACATGCCGACCGGCGAGAGTCTGCTGCAGCGCTATATCGACCGCAGCGGCGGCGCTGAAGCTTACGCCAACGCGAAGAACATGTCGATGAGCGGAACCGTCGAGATGGCCGGGCGCAACATCTCCGGTACCGTGACCATCCTCGAAGAAGGAGAGAAGTCGTATACCGCGATGGATTTCCCCGGCATCGGCAAGGTCGAAGAAGGTTACGACGGAGAGACGGCATGGGAGGATAGCGCGCTCGAAGGGCCGCGAATTCTGGAGGGCGACGAAAAGGCCGCGGCCAAGCGTGCCGCCACGCTCGCGCTGATTACCTCCTGGCGCGAGGTTTACAAAGAGGCCCATACCGCCGGAGAAGCGGACGTGGACGGCAAGCCTGCGTGGAAAGTCGAAATGACGCCAAAGGAAGGCAAGCCGGAGACGTTCTTTTTCGATAAGGAGTCGGGACTGCTCGTCAGGATCTCGGCCGTTCTTTCCACGGCACTGGGCGACATCGCAACCGAGGCGACCATGTCCGACTTCCGCAGCGTCGATGGCATCCTCACGCCTTTCGCGATTACAGAGAAGGCCATGAGTCAGAACATTGTCATGCGCTTCGGCAAAATCGCTTACAACGCGGACATTCCGGAGGACCGGTTTAACCTTCCCGCATCCGTGAAAGCGAAGCGGGACAGAAAAAAGTAAACGCTGCTTTTACTTGCCTTTTTCTTCGTAGGGCGCGCCGGTTCCCGAGGAGCCGAGGAAAAGCTTCTTGCCATCGGGCGTGGTGACGTTGGAGCCGTTGGCGCGGTTCGAGCCGTCTTTGGCGCGGAACCCTTCGACCACAATCGCCGTCCCCGGCGGCAGATAAGCCTTTGTGAAGCCGCGGCGCAACAGGGCGTTGGGCGCGCCGGCTTCGATCCTCCAGGCCACCGTTTGGCCGTCGTCACCCTTGACATCAATATTGATCCAAGCGTGCGGATTGGTCCACTCGACCTTGGTAACGACGCCATGCAGAGTGACGGGCTTATCGGCGTCGAACTCGGCCGAGAAAGAGTGATGGGCAGCGAGGGGGCCGGCCGCGAGCAGCAGGCCGAAGGCCGCCAGAGTCCATGAAATCTTTGTCCGGGTCATAGTTGCTTTCCTTTACTCTGATTCAGTTACTTGCGGCCGGCTGCCGCATCCGTCTTTTCTTTCAGACGACCGCCGCCCAGCGTGATCTCCATGTAATCCCGATTCGCTTCGTGACACATATACTCGTAAATTTTGTAACTATCGTCGCGCGCCAGCGGCATAGCCACTTTCCAGGGGGCGGAGGCCACTTTGGGATCGTCGATGGTTACCTCATAGTTGATGGTGTTCTCATCGACGCGAGTGAAGCGCTCGACGATGTGGGCGTTTTCCGTTTCGGGCACGGAGCGGATGCGCGCCGAAGCGGCGTTGGTGGCGATCATGCCCTTGCCGTTGAAGTTGGTGGTCTCGACCACGAGGGTGTTGCCTTCCCAATGGCCGCGCGGGTCGCCATTCCACTGGCGCAAAGCGGCGGGCAAGTGCGGGCGGCCGTCGACAGGAATGATGCGGGCTTCGTGGATCATCTCATAGAGGATGACGACCTGGCCAGGAGTCTGAAGAATCTGGTAGCCGTTGTTGTAGCCGGCGGGAAAGATGGCGGCGGGGATGCCGCGCGTGATGCAGCGCTCCCAGGTAGTGTTGTACTCCCAGGAATCCTGTACGTGGGAGAGGTCGTAGTCGCGCTGCTGTTCGGCCCACGGCGTAAGCGGCACGCGGCCATCGGGCGGGTCGACAACCATGGAGGGGCGCTGCTGAACTTTCGGGGCGCGATCGGCAAAGAGAAGGGCGTTCTGATTGCCGCTGGCAGGGGCAGCGCTTGTGCCGGTCGCACTTGCAGCAGCGCGCTCGAAGGGCGTGGAATCGAAGTTGACCCAGACACCCTGAATGTCGGGCTGACCGTCCGGAGTTTTGCCCTGTTTCCAGGTTTTCGTGGCGGGCGCCGTCCTTGCCGGGGTCTGGGCCGCAAGCGGTAGAGAGGCTAACAACAGAAGGGCGATATACGCTCGGATCATTATCTTCTCTTCTCCTCTACTCTTTACTTTGAGCTCTGCTTGCGGAGAGGGCCATACATCAGTTCCTCAACGAACTCCACGCATTTGAATTCGAGCAACTGCGCGTTCTTCTCGAGATGCCGATAGAGCGGCATGGAGATTTTCCAGGGCCGCGAAAAAGTTTGAGGATCTTCAATGGTGGCTTCATACTGGATCGCGTCATGGCTCAGCGGGGTGTAGCGTTCGACGACGTGGAGTTCGTCGCTGTGAAAGTCGCCGGCGCGGGAGAACCAGGTGGTGTCGGTGAAACCTTTGACATCGACGACGAGAGTGTCGCCTTCCCAGTGACCATAGGAATCGCCCATCCAGGAATCGGCGGGGCTCTCACCGGGTCGCGCCTTAAGAGGAATCGAGCGGACGGCGCTGGCGAACTGATAGGCAATAAGTACGTTGCTGGGGGTTTGCACAATCTGGAACGGGTAAGGCATGTAAGTGGCGCGTGGCACTCCGGGAAGAAAGCACTTCACTTCGGGATCTTCGGTGAGCCAGTGCGCGCCGTTCAGCTTTTTCTTTGCGGTGGCCGCGGGGAGGTAAGGGATGTCGTCGCCTTCCACAACACCAAGGCCTGGAGGTTGGGCGCCGGCGGCGCCGAGCGCGAGAACAGGGCCCTGGGCGGCGGCGTGAGGAAGCAGATCCCAGTCAGCCGTGTTCATGGCCTGCCAGATGCCGTTGAGATCGGGCTTGCCGTCGGCGGTCCGCGGACCGGTGTAGCGGGTCTGTGCAGCGAGCGTTACGACGCCGGCAATCAATGTCAGGATTATGGCTAAGGGGACGCGCATCGATCTCCTGATGTTCGGGCTCCGAAGCGCCATCCTATCATGCTGTGATCTAATCGTTCGCATGATAAACCTCCGCCGTCCCCTCCAATGCGCGGCGCTTCTGTTTGCCGCGATGTCGCTCTCCGCCCAAACTCCGGCGCCGCTGGACCTTAAAATCCACCACGCCGCCGCGTCCGTCGGCAACCTCGATCGCGCGATCAAGTGGTATACGGAAAAGCTCGGATTCAAAGTCGTCATGCGCCAGAAAATCGACGCCGATCGCGAAATTGCCTGGCTCACCATGCCCGGGTTCCGCATCGACCTGCTTCAGGTGAAAGGTTCACTGCCGCACCGGCCAGTGGCCGATCACATGTTGGAGCAGAGTTGGGGCCATATCGTTTTTTCCGTCGCAAGCGTCGATCGAACATACGCCACTCTCAAATCCCGCGGCGTCGTTCTGCCCGAAGCGCCCACCACGAACGAAAAGCTGCACATCCGCACCAGCCACTTCCCGGACAGCGAAGGCAACTGGCTCGAAATCTATGAGGATCTGCCCGCGCCGGCGAAGTAACGGTCAGGATTGCGACCGGCGAAAGACGACGAAAAACACCAGCAAGCTGAGAGCGGCGACGAGCGGGATAAACGACGTAACCAAACTCATGGCCGGAATGAAACCCCTGATCACACCGGAAACATTCCGAAGGAAATTGACGGCCGTGAGAACGGTCCAGGCCGCCGTTCCGACGATTGCGAAGCAGGTAGCATTCTTAAGCGTCATGTCCGGAGTATGGCCGGAATATCACGCCCGCCGCAACCAGGCCTTCGCCGAATCCGCGAGGGTCACGAACGCCGCGCCCAACATGATGGCGTCTTTAACGATGAGCCTGCCGGTCCCGGATAAATAGGGGAAGCCATGCGTGGTGTCGCCGAGGGCAGGCACCCAGGCCTCAGGAGTGGTTACAAGAAAAGACAACGTCGTACATGCCACGAGGATGAGCAGAAAACTGCCCACAGCCGCGAATTGGGGCAGTATCGGATGCAGCGCTATCAGGATGCCGATCGACACAATCACGAGCCCCAATCCATAGGCGAACGGATAGGTGTTGTTCGTCTCATGCCATTGCCTGTGAGCGGGATTCAGTTCGCCTTCCCGGTTCATGTAAGGTCGATACTCCGGTGCCGGGTGGCTATAGAAGAAACTCATCAACGGGCTGTTGGAAACCAGAGGTACAATTCCGTCCGCTTCGTATTTGGCGAACTTAAGGCCGCCGATCCAGACCAAGACAACCACCAGGCCCAGGCGCAAAAGGCCCATGCCGAAGCGATCCAGATGGGATGCGAAGGAGAAAATTCGTTTCACTACGCCGATTCGGGCTTCTTGTTTTTCAGAGGTGTAGATCTCAGAGGTGAAGATCATGTTCATTCCTTTCCACGCCTCAAGAATGCCGCATTTTGCGATACTTTTAGTCATTGAAAGTATTGATACGATACCCCGGAGTATCGAAATGGACCAGCTATCTCCTTTTTTCGATCAATTCACACTTTCGGCACGAGTCTTCTATTCCGGCAAACTCTGCGGCATTTCCGGTGACCATGAGACGGAAAACGCCGGGCACCTGCACGTGCTGCGGCGCGGAGTTCTTGAAGTGACGCAGGTGAACGGTCAGGTCATTGTGATCGATCAGCCGAGCGTCCTGTTCTACCCGAGGCCTTGCCGGCATCGCTTCCATGCAGACGAAAAAACGGGAGCCGAAATCGTTTGCGCATCCATCGAGTTTGGCGCGGGAATGCTGAACCCGCTGGTCCTGGCGCTTCCGGAGCTGTTGGTTGTGCCGCTGGATTCGATCCCGGAGCTCGCGCCGACGGTGGAACTGCTTTTCGCGGAGGCGTTCGGTCAGCATGCTGGCCGTCAGACGGCCGTCGACCGCCTCGCCGAATATTTCCTGGTGCTCTTACTGCGCACGGCCATGCAATCGAGGCTTGTCGAAGGCGGCGTACTAATGGGCCTCGCGGACCCTCGACTCGCCAATGCCATCAATGCCATCCACGAACGGCCGGAACACACTTGGTCTTTGGAGGAACTCGCCGGCCGAGCGGGTATGTCCCGCGCTCGCTTTGCAGTGCACTTTCGCGAAGTCGTGGGCGTTACGCCTTTCGACTACCTTACCGATTGGCGGATCGGCGTGGCACAGACATTACTTAAAAGAGGAAGCTCGCTGAAGGTCGTAGCGCCATCGGTAGGCTATACGAATTCGACTGCGCTGACCCGGGCTTTCCGTCAGCGGGTGGGGCAGTCTCCCAGCGAGTGGTTGTCCCGGAATCGCTCAGTGATAACTACTTCGCAAGTTACGCCGGTGGGATAGAATCAGTGAGCGTTTTATCCACTCTCTCCGGGCGCTCCCGAACAGAGTCAAGGACGAGTTTATGAGAAAGCTCCGCACTGTCCGTTCCAAACTCAGCCACGCGGCGTTATTCCTGATCCTCGCGGCAACGTTGGCCGCCGCCGGTCAATACCATCTCATCAAAAAGATCCCGATACCAGGCGATTACGGCTGGGATTACTTGACGGCCGACAGCCAGGGCCGCCGGTTATACGTGTCGCACGACAAGGAAGTTGTTGTGCTCGATCTGGACTCCGGCGCGATTATCGGGAACGTGCCTGGAAGCGACGTCCACGGCATCGCCGTACTCCGGGAACTGGGGCGCGGTTTTATCAGTGCAACCGATCCCGGTTCGGTGACCATCTTCGATCTGAAAACACTCGCCGTGATCGGAAAAGTGGCGGTCGGCGAAGACCCGAACGCAATCTTCTACGACAACAAGACCAAACGAATCTTTACCGTCGATCGCGGCAGCAAGCGGGTCACCGCTCTCGATCCGAAAACCGGCAAAGTTGTTGGCGCCGTCGAAGGTCTGGGCGGCAGGACGGAACATGCGGTCTCCGACGAAGCCGGACACGTTTTTCTGAATATGCAGGATCGCGGCACGCTGCTCAGGATCGACGCGCAAGCCCTGAAAGTCACGGATACATGGAACCTGGCCCCATGCGAACTGCCGAGCAGCATGGACATGGATCGCGCGACACACCGCGTCTTCATTGGGTGCAGGAGCGGCGTCATGACAGTGGTCGACGCCTTAACGGGGCGCATCGTCACGACGCAACCGATCGGTAATGGTGTGGATGCCACCGAGTACGATCCCGCCACCGGGCTGGTTTACTTCTCCAGCGGCGGCGACGGAACCATGTCTGTTTTTCATCAGGACACACCTGAGAAATACACACTGCTCGAAAGCGTGAAGACACAGGTCGGAGCCAGAACGATGGCGCTCGATCGCAAGACCGGCAGGGCATACCTGTCCGTTGCGGAGTTCGGCCCGCGTCCGGAAGCTGCACCTGGTAAACCACGACCACGGGCGCCAGTGCTACCAGGAACTTTTTCAGTCCTGGTTTTCGGCCGGTAACGAACCGAGTAACTTAAGTCTGCGTCACTTGCTCGTGAAGCCCGCGCGCATTGCGGCGCGGTCAAGCTTCTTGCCTCGGAGATACACGTCTGAAATCCTCCGGGTGTTGTTGATGTTCTCAAGCGGATTGGCATCGAGCACGATGAAATCGGCGCTCTTGCCCGCCGCGACTGTTCCGAGCTGATCCAGCTTGATGAGCTCTGCCGAGGTTTTTGTCGCCGCGACGATGACCTGAGCCGGGGTCATTCCCGCGGCCACCATGTCGGTTAGTTCCTGATGCGCGTTCCATCCGACAGCCGCACTGGAGTCGGTCCCGAAACCGATCTTCACGCCCGCCGCGTTGAGCTTCACCAGGTTGCGCGCCTGCACTCCGTAGAAGTCGTGCGCCTTCTTAACCGCGTCCGGCGTCATCGCGGCAATCGCCTCGCGCATCTTCTTGATCTCGGAGACAGGAACAGTTTCACTTGCAAACTTGAGGTCGGCTTCCGTGGTTTCACGCTCCGGCAAATTCGGAATGACATAGACGTTCGGATGCTGCTTAAACAGCGCGATTGCTTCGTCATCGACGTCTTTATCCCGTATCCCGTGGGCGAAGATGTCGATTCCGGACCGCAGCAATTCCTTGGCATCCGCCAGATAGAAGATGTGGGCGGCGGCCTGGAGATTGTTTTTGTGGGCTTCATCGATGATCGCCCGATAAATAGGCGGGGGCAGCTTCGGCACGGTTCCGTTGCGGTCGTCAACCCAGAACTTGACCAGGTCGACCTTCTTCGCCGCCAGTTCACGAACGGCCGCTCGCGCCTCGGCTTCAGTCGTCACGCCATAGGCGACAGGCTTCCAATAGGCAGCGCCCGGGCCGGCATTCGGCAGAGCCATACCGCGGCCTGCGGTGCGAAACAGCGCGGCGTTGGGACCTGGGTTCGCCCGCACCTGGTAGGGAATTTCGCCCTTGTCGATTCCCATGCTCCGGGTCGCGGCGATCCCGTAATAGGCGAGGCGCTGCAAGTGGTCGATCAGATTCTCCTTCGAATAGGTGTCGACGCCGATGGCCCCGGTCTTGATCACTTGCCATCCGAGGTGGGTGTGCGTGTCGATGAGCGCGGGCATGACGGTCTTGCCGGTCAGGTTGATGCGAACCGCGCCGGCGGGGAGTTGCACCTCGCCCTTCTTGCCGATCTTCGTGAACTTGTTGTTCTCGATCAGGAACGCGGAGTTCTCTATGGGCGCGCTGCCATCGCCCGTGATGAGGCGGGCGCCTTCAAACAGGATCGCGCCTTGTTGGGCGGAGGCCTCCGACAAACACCCTGCAATCAGGAACAGACAAAGAAAAAAACGCATAGCTCTCCTTAACGTTCGCAGTGACAATAATACATCGCGTCCGGAACACGGACTGAAGTCTTTTTCAGCAGCCTGCTGTGGCTATTAGTGCGCGGCTTTTGCCGGCACGAACACAATAGACGCGGGCTCGGGAACATCCAGCACCTGTCCGGTTGAGGTCAAGCGGCCATTCTTGGAATCCACCTTGAACGCGACCAGATTGTTCGAAGCGCCATTGCCGGCCAACAGGTAGTTCCCGGTAGGATCGAACGTGATGCTGCGCGGAATTTTGCCGCCGGTGGGAACGTCCTCGACCAGCGAAAGCGTGCCCTTGGCATGGTCGATCGCGAAGACTGCGATGCTGTCGTGGCCGCGGTTCGAGACATACAGGAACTTTCCCGCCTTGTCTACGCGGACTTCGGCCGGCCCGATGCCCGGTCCTTTTTGCGTGACGCCGTCGGGCACGCTCGGAACCGTCTGGATGAGCCGGAGCGTTCCGTCCGGTTCAGAGAACGTGAACACTGTCAGCTTCGAGATTGTTTCGTTTGTCGCATAAACGAACTTCCCGCTTGGATGGAATGTCACGTGCCAGGGCGCGGAAGCGGCGTCCTCCTGAAAGAATGGCTGGCTGGCCGGAACAATCGTGCCTTTGGTCGCATCGAAGCGATACGCCATCACCTGGTCCAGTCCGCTGTCAGTCGTGAGGAGGAACCGGTTGTCGGGTGACAGCGCCCCCGAGTGCGGGTGAGGGCCGGCCACGCGTTTGGGATCTCCACCCTCGCCATGATGCTGATCCACGGAAGTCGCCTCGCCCAAAGTTCCGTCAGGCTCGATAGGCAGCACCGCGACGTTTCCGCCGCGATAGTTGTTAACCACAAGTGTTTTGCCTGTGGGGTCGACCACGATGTGAGCGGGTCCGTCGCCCGCGGAGGGTGTCCGCTTCAACAGCGCCAGGTGCCCGGTCTCGGGATCGATCGTGAAAGCGCTGACCGTGTTGCCCATCACTTCGTTGTACTCGCGCTCGTTGGATGCATATAAGAATCGCCCGTTGGGATTCGCCGCGACGAACGACGGCGACGGAATCTCCGCCACCAGGCCCAGCGAAGTCAGCTTGCCCGTCGATGTATTGAATCGGAACGCGTAGATCCCTTTACTGGTTTTTCGGGTGTATGTTCCGACATAGACGAAGTATTCGCCGTTCAGAGGAGCGCTAGCCGCCCACAACGCGGCATACGGGGAGGCGAATGAAACAAGCAGCAGAATGGCGAGACGGGACAAACGTTCCATAGGTGTGAATATACCTGAACCGGGATCGGAATACGATGCCATGATATAAAGTCAAATCTGTACTTCAGCCAAGGAGAAAAAAATGATGAAGCGCCACGTGATCGCGCTCTGTTTTTTGACGATTCCCGCCCTTGCACAGACGGGCCAGCCGCCCGCCAATCCGTTGTCGACATGGCTACGCGGCGCATACAGGGGCAACCTGAATAATGTTCTGCGGTCCGCCGAAAAGATGCCCGAAGAAGATTACGGCCTTCGGCCCGGCACGCAGCAGGAAGTGCGGACGTTCGGCCAGCAGGTCGGGCATCTTGCGAACTATAACTATCTCTGGTGCTCGCAGGCCAAGGGAGAAAAAAATCCCAACGCCGGCAACAATCTGGAAAAGCTGAATACAAAAGCTGAGTTCATAAAAGCCCTGACCGATGCGATGGCTTATTGCCAGCCCGTGTACGACTCGCTGACGGACGCCTCCGGGGTGGAAATGGTCGACATTACGCAGGAAAACGGGAAACAAACGCGTAACATGCGTATGGCCCTGTTGATCCTGAATTACGGCCATAACAACGAGATCTACGGAAGCATCGTTACCACGCTGCGAATCAAGAACATCGTTCCGCCGGCTTCGGAGCCTCGCCCGGCTCAGAAATAACTAACCGGAAGGGAGTTCGCGTGCCTTCTGCCGCGCTGCAATCTCATCATCGGTAAGCCGTGCATCGTAGATGGAACGCGGTTCGATGGTTCGGGCCACGATCGTGGCGGCGGCCACCGCCACCAGGAGCGGCAGAATAAACGAACGGTCCCGGCCAGTCAGTTCCATAATCAGGACCACGGTCGAGATGGGCCTTGCGTGGTTGCCGCGAGAACGGCTCCGGCACCGAGAAGGGCGAACAATCCCGCCGGCGTGCCGGGCCATAGCCAGGACCCCGCATGGCCCAGCACGCCGCCCAGTAAAGCGCCAACCGTCAGCGACGGTGTAAACAAGCCGCCCGGCGCGCCCACTCCCACGCAGAGGATCGTCATCGCAGGCCTCAGCACAAGCAGCGCCAGCATCAATAGCGGCGCGACCTGGCCCGTGAACGCCAGTTGCGAAACATCCCTGCCGTTGCCCAGCACCTCGGGGAACCAGATCGAGACCACGCCAACCAGTCCCAATCCGATTACCGGCGCGATCAATCGTAGGACGCCGCGCGGCTTTTCGCGATCGGCCCACGTCACTGCGCGAACGTAGCCGACGGAAACCAGACCGGCGATCGGGCCTGCCAGCAGGGCCCAGACGATGATCGAAAAGGAACTGGAATAAGAGGGGATGAGATAGGTCGGTGCGTCCGGCAGCGCGATCCACGAGACTGCCGTGGCAACAAACGACGTGACGAGGGCGGGCAGCACGAACCTGAGTCCCAGCACCCCGCGCATCACCTCGAGTGCGAAAAGAGCGCCGCCCAAAGGCACTCCGTATGCCGCGGCCATTCCGGCTCCTGCCCCGCAGGCCACGAGGAGGCGGCGCTGCTCGTCGGACAGGAGCCACGTATCCGAAAAGACATTGGCGAGCACCGCCCCGGCTTGCTTCGGTGCACCCTCGCGTCCCAACGATGCGCCCATGCCGACGATGATCACCGAAAGCAGAGCGCTGCCCAGCGTACGCAGTGTGGGCATGCGCCCGGCGTGGAACCAGATGGCTGCGGTGGTGTCGATGCCGTTGGCACTCGAGAGGCTTCTCAGGATGATCTGCCCCGCGACCGTTACCAGGCCCGCGCCCACCAGCACGAGCACGTGATGCCAGGCGCCTTGACGCTCCGCTGCGCTCAGCAGATCGGTCCCCGGGCCAGGCCACATCAGGCGCTGCACCACTTCCAGCAGCCGGGTCAGCGCCGCCGCACTCAGGCCCGTGCCGACGCCGGTGAGCAATACTGCCAGCCAGAAGCGGCCGGCGCCGGGACGTCCGAGCGTGGAAGGTATCATGTCGCGGCGTCTTGTCCCGCGTCGCGTCGCGATCGCAGCTGAACTATTGCTTCAGTACTTTCACCACGTAGTAGCTGATCGAGTCCGGAATCGCTTTGAACCAGTGTGGAACGCCGGCCGGGATCACAATCACGTCGCCTTTGGTCAGTTCGTGAGTTTCTCCCCCCTTCATATCGGTGCCGCGGATTTGTCCCGGAGCAGTCGTCTTGGCGCCCACTATGGTTCCGCCTGTGACGAAAGTCGCGCTGCCTTCGATTACGTAAAATATGTCGGTTTCCTTGTCGTGGATCTCGACCTCTCCCGTGCCGACGCGGTGATTGCCCAGGACGACCAGATCGGGCGCCGTGACCAGGCTGCCTCCTTTGGCGATTGCGTTGGCCACTTTGTCATGGCCGACATAAGTGGCCGTGGGCGTTCCGCCCGCAGCAGTGAGCAGGGCAGCCGTCGTCAAAGCCGTCAGGAGCAGCGCAAGTTTCATGGGATATTTCCTCCTGGCTATTATCTCGCTCTTGAGAATTCGCCGCACAACGGACGCCTTCGGACCGCCAGGCCCTCGCGCCTGTGCGGCTTTCGGGTGTACTCTCAAAGGCGGAAATGCCGCCGATGAAAACCACACTCTTTGCGATGCTCGTACTGTTGGCTCCGCTGTCGTTCGCGCAGCAAGTCGTTCCCGAAATTTCTTTCGATTCCGCTCCCGATTTCTTCAAGCTTCCAGCAGGGATGAATTTCGGTGAAGTGCCTGGAGTGGCTGTAAACTCCAAGGGCCACATCTTCGTATTCACCCGCTCCAACACGGCCACCGGTCCGGCCTACCGTCCGGCTGCGGCGCAGTTGCTCGAGTTCGGTCCCAAGGGCGAGTTCCTGCGCGAAGTCGGGAAAGGCCTCTACGCCTGGTCCGAAGCCCACACAGTCCGCATCGACAAGGACGACAACATCTGGGCCATCGACAAAGGCTCCGACATGATCATCAAGTTCAACCAGGCAGGCCGCGTCACGATGGTTTTTGGACGCCGGTCGGAATCGGCCGACGAAGACTCTGAACCCTGGAAGCATGTCGACCCGCCTCTCCCGCCCAGGGAGGGACTCTTTCGCCAGCCCACCGATGTAGCCTGGGATTCCGACGGCAACATCTACATCACTGACGGCTACATCAACTCCCGCGTCGCCAAGTTTGACAAGAATGGCGACTGGGTGAAGTCATGGGGGAGCAAGGGCACCGGGCCTGGGCAGTTTCGCATCCCGCACGCAATCGTGATCGACCGCAACAACAACCTCTACGTGGGCGATCGCACCAACAGGCGTGTCCAGGTGTTCGATACCGAGGGCAAGCTTCTGCGCATGTTCACCATCGATGTGCCTCCGGTTCCCGGAACCAAGGCAGTCAATGGCGATACTCCGACGGGCGATCGTTTGGCCGCTGTGATCGGCGCCCCCAATTCGATATGCATAACCCCTGGTCCGAATCAGGTCCTCTTCATTGGAGAGAGTACCTTTCCGGGACGGATTTTCAAGGTTTCGCTCGACGGCAAGGTGCTGGGAGTCATCGGCCGTTCCGGACGTCTGCTGAAGCAATTTTCAGGAGCCCACCAGCTTGCATGCCCTTCGGAAACCGAAGTGTACGCCGCTGAAACTTCCAACTGGCGGGTGCAGAAGCTGATTCTGCATCCGCAAACGCCGTCAGCGGGTTCGCGTTAGGGCCGTCTCCCCGGGGACGCGGCTGAAGCCGCGTGTACCGGCGTTAGTTGGGCAGTGCGCCTTACTACAGGGGTTTGCACTCGAAGTTGGCGGCTTCGTCCGTGCTTCCGGTGCCCTTGTAAGTGGCGACGGTTCCGAACTGACAGAGAGGCCGTGTACGAACTACTTTGCCGTCCGTCACGCGCGACACGATGATCTGGTCGGGCGCCTTCTTGTTCTCGACCCACTGCTCCAGAACTTTAATCGAGTCGAAACTGCCGTGGCTTTCCGCCGGAGTGCAGTGCCCCAGGCCCGGCACCATGAACATGCGAATGGAATCCGGCGCGGCCTTGGCACCCAACTTGGCCACGGCTTCCTTGAAATAAGCGATCGAAGCATCCGGCGGAATGCTGGTGTCGCTCCAACCGGGATATAGCAGAAACTTTCCCCCGCGGCCCGTGAATTTCCTGAGATCCGGATCCATCCCATCGACCACGAGAAGGTCCGGCCTGTTGGCAAGCGCCACATCGCTATCGAAGTTCACGGGACGCGTTTTCGCATCCCACTTCGGGTCTTTAAATACGAAGAAACGGAAGAAATCCGCGGCCAGTCCGAAAGGCTGGGTATCGGTGAAACGGTACCAGGTCAGTTCGCTGCCCGGATACGGCGGCGGGAAAATCTGCTCGCCGGTACGCGGATTTTTGGGGCCGGCATAGATGGCGCGCACCGCTTCCACCTGCGGCGCAGTCAAACAGTTTGGCGCATTCGCGCCCTTGCACTCGATCGTCTTCGGATCGAATTTGCAGCGCCGCGGATCTTCGAGAACGCCATCCCTAACCCCGTCAAGCATGTCGCATTGCGCGAGGACCGCGTTGTGCAACATCTTGAATTTATCCGGCGGAATGTAGCTCTCTTCATCCTTATGGGTTGCCTCCCAGGCCCACATCTGCCAGAACACATGCTTCGTCTTGTCGGAAAACCCGGTAATGGCGATGCCGTCGTAGTCGGCCGGAAAGCGTTGCATCTCGCTTTGCGCCGCTTGCGCGCCCGATCCACATCCTTCCATATAGGAATATTTGGGACCGCTTCCATAGAACGCCGCAACGATCGGTTTCGACTGGACCGTCATTTCATGAAACGCCCGATAGCCCCAATCGATCACCTTCTCCTGATGGGAGATCGCATAGGTGGAATCGCCCTCATGCCCGGTATCGTTGGCCGCAGTCGCGAAGCCCTGTTTCAGCGGACCTGTGAGCGCATTGAAGGGAATCAATCCGCCCATGCCGGCGGTCCCTACGCCCTGAAACCTGCCGTTCCAGCCCGTGGCCGGCATCCATACCTCCATCCTGATCTCGGAATCGCTGCTGGGCCTGGTGGTTGCCGTCACGCGGCAAAATGCCGGCAGGCTCTTGAATGCATCGGCAGAACCTGAAGGCGGCGTGAACGCTCCTGCCGCAACAGCTTGAGCCGACGTGATGGTTGTATGGGGCAGAGCCAGGGACGTCAGGCTCTCGCAGGATGCAGCGGCGGCAGGTGCCTGACTAAAGACCAGCAGCGCGAAGAGGACGGCGATCAGGGCCATGATTTTATTCTTGTCTCCAAGGTCAGATTTGGTGATGCTCAAGATGGTGGCGGCGCAGCCAGTCGTCGCCAAAGTCGTTGCCCGGCGAACGAAGCACGGTGTGGATGTGGTTCGGATCGTTCGGAAGTTTGGTATTCGGCGGGATGACGTTATCGTATTCGATCAGCACCGTCGGGCCGTGGACGCGGTAGTACACGGCTTTCCCTGGCTCGGAAGGCCCCATCCATGCGAAATGGACTTTATCGAACCCGGCGGCCTGAATGGCGGCTCGATAGTTGCGCGCGACATCGGGACGCAGGTTGCCGAGATACTCCTCGATGAGCGCTTCGAGCAAATCGCGCTGATGGCCCTGGAAATTCGAAAGCCCCTGGAGTTCCTGCAATTCCCTGTCGCGGCTGGGCAGGGTGAAAATATCGACGGGCACGTTCTCCGAGAGCACGGCGCGCTTCGCCTGTTCCGGCATCAGAGCGTTGCGCATCGCAAAACCCTTCGCGGTTTCGCCGGTCAGAACCGCCCAGCCTGCATGCCGGCCGGATGGAATCACGGACGGGTCCGCACCGAGATGAAGAGGAGTCATCGAGATGTTGTGGTCGATTACCGCAACGTTCACGGCCAGGTGGTGTCCATCGAGCTTTACGCCCCAGGGATCGTCGCCGCCCGGTTTGCCGAAAACGTCGAGGAAGTAAAACTCGGAGCCGTACTGGTTATGCGCGGATTCCGAGGCCGATCCGAGGAACTCGTCCACGATGCCCATGATGACTTCGGCCTTGTAATAGCCCTGGCTCGACATCATAGTCTGGATCAGGCGATGCGCCGCCGTGCGCTCCTGCGGATTGAGGTCGCCCATCTTCAGGCCCTTGCGGGGATGGATGAAGTTCGGCAGGTTGTTCCAGTCTTTGCGATAGGCGTCGTCGAAGGCGAATCCATATTTGCTCCGCAGCTCCGGACGCAGGGTTGCCAGGAAGTTGTTGGCCGCCTCGGCGAGGGAGCGATCGGCCTGTGGATCGGCGGTCGGCTTGCTTTGCGCGTGGAGCCGTAAAGCGGCGCAGACCATCGCCAGGCTTCCCAGGAAATTCCGGCGGCTCGGGCGATGGCTATGCGGAATGCCATGCTCATGCAAGTGAGCATGGTCCCCGTAGGTGTGTGCGTGATGGCTCGGCAAGTTCATGCTACGCCTCCCGTTCACCGCATAGCATATCGTAATCGCCGCCAAGCGGGTATCCTCGGAACAGTGCGTGTTTCTGCTTTACTGATTTGCGGCATGCTCACCGCTTGCGCGCCGTCTCCGGAGCCGGTGGCGCCGGTGCAACGCGATCCCACCACCGAGCGCCGGTACGGCGAGACGGTGGCGGAACTGGTCGCCATGAACCGTGAGGCGAACGAGTTCTTCCGCAAAGGTAAGTCCGACGAAGCCGCGGCGCTCATTGAGAAGGGCGAGCCGCTCAGCAGCCGGCTGCTTTCGGTTCCGCAGCCTACTCTGGCGGCTACCGAAGCGGCTTCGGATCTCGATCAACTCTACGGGCAGATGCTCTTGTCGAATAAGAACTATGGCTGGGTCCGGCTCCTTTTCCAGAAAAATGTCGCCCGCTGGAAACACTGGATGCCGCAGACCCCGGAAACGGCCAGCCGCCTCAAACAGGCGGAATCCGCCATCGCGGAATGCGATCGTCGAATCAGCGAGTGAACTGCTTCGGTCAGTCGGAGGAAACGCGACTTGAAGTCGCGTGTACCAAAAAAAAGATGCGGGGCGCCCCACTGCCTTTTTGGTCTCGCGGCGGACGTGGAACGCAGTTGTGATGGTGGACTTGTCCTCCGATAAGGTGACCGTGCATCTTCGCACAGGGCCACGCGGCCGCACCTATATCGGGAGCGCCTGCCGCCCATTGTTTTGACCTTCTACCACGCAGAGCCTCGAGGACTGCACAGCTTAGTGCCCAAGTACATCATGGGTACGACCTGGTTCTCGATTGGACGGTAACACCCGATCGCGAGGGGGGAAGTACAACAACTCGCAAAGCTATGAAAACAGGGGTCAAAAAAATGTTACTTTGCGATCAGCAATAGAAGGCCCCGGCCGCATACGTCATACACGTAGCCCGTGCCGCCGATAAGATCTTCTGCCCCGGGAGCGCGTACCTGGTTCGGGCCTTCCGCCCAGCCGCAGGTATCAGTGACGCGGTACCAGTTGGCGCCATTTTCAGGCGACGGCAAAGTGAAGCTCACATTGCCGCTCCAACCGTTGTATGCAACGTAGATAGAGTTCAATTGCCAGGCGATGGCATGGTTGTCTGCGCTGTTGAAGTACGTCGCATCCGGAGTGGTACCTGCAGGTGTCCACCAGGACACGTCCGCGATCGAATAGAAGTTGGCTGGGCGCAGCGCGGCGTGGGCTTTACGGAATGCGATCATCCCCCGCACAAACGCGTTGAAGTTGCTTTGATCGGTGGTCCAGGTATAGTTGAGCCAGTTAGCGACCGAGTCCACGTTGTAGGCGTTGTTGTTGCACTGGAGACTCCGCAGGTATTCGTCCCCGCCCGTCATCAACGGTGTCCCGGCGCTCAGCATCATGAAGGCGAAGCCCACGCGCGCGGCCGCACGCTGATCGGCAGCATTACCGCCCTGATCCCAGCTGTAGTTCGTCGAGTTGCCTCCGTCCGAGGGACCGTAGGGCCACGCCTGGTTGTTGTTGGGGCCGTTGCAGCCATACAGGTCGTTGAGCGTGAAGCCATCGTGCACCACCATGAAATTGGTTGAGTTCCAGGGGTTGCGGCTGCCGAAAAGATCGGATGAACCGGCGAAGAGCGTCGCCAATTGACCCGTGGTGATGGTGGTCACGCCCAGATCGTTCTGTGCCTCACGCAACTCATCGCGATAGTTGCCATTCCATTCCGACCAGCCCGCAGGAAAACCGCCTAACTGGTAGGAATTGCCGCCGATCGCCCAGGGTTCGGCGTAGAGGTCGATGCCGCCGCCGCCCGTGGCAGGACGCTGCGGGAGTTCGCGCAGTATCCGGTTGAGCGCCGTATTGCTATCGGTGCTGCTGAAATTGAAGCAGCCCACGGTGCAGGTGTTTCCCAGTACGGAAGCCAGGTCGAAGCGGAAGCCGTCCACGCCCATGGTGTCGCGCCAGTAAGCGAGCGAATCGACGATGAGGTTTTGCGCCACGACGTTATAGGTGTTGTAGTTGCCACCGACGCCTGTGTTGTCGTACGAGAACTGCATGTCCGAGGTCAGCTCGTAGTAGGTTGGATTGTCGAGACCGCGCCAGGAGAAGACGTTATACGTGGTTGGATCGTTGCCGTTCCACGCTCCGCCTTCGCCGGTATGGTTGTACACGACGTCGATATAGACCTTGATGCCCCGGTCGTGGAAGGCCTTCACCATCGCCTGAAATTCGCTGGTCGGGCCGCCCGGAGCCTTGTTCGACGCGTAGCGGCGATCCGGCGCGAAGTAGTTCAGCGTCATGTAGCCCCAGTAATTCTGTCCGGCCGTCGAGTTCGGCGTGTTGTCATTTGCGTCGTTCTGGGTTTCCTGGACCGGCAGAAATTCCACCGCGGTTACGCCGAGGCTCGCCAGCCAGGGCGCCTTGAGGGCGGCCCCTGCGTACGTGCCTTGCATGGCGGTCGGGATGCTGGCATCGTTTTTAGTCAGGCCGCGGACGTTCACTTCATAGATCAAGTCGTCTTTCTGCGCGCGTGTGGGCTTCGTGCCGATGCTCTGACGGGTTGGCGTCCACAAAATGCTCTTGGGCGCCTGGTTGCCGCTGTCGATATTGCGATAGCTGGCGCCTGAGGCGTAGATGGCGCCGTCGGTCCAGGTGGCGTTGGTCGGGTCATGGCTGATTTCGTGCGCATAGGGGTCGATCAGCAGCTTGTTGGGGTTGAAACGATTGCCCTGGGCGTCCACGTCGGAGATAAAGCCGGCACTGGAACCTTTGGTCCAGGCGCGCGAAAAAGGCCAGTTTGGTCCCCAGGCGCGATAGCCGTAATACACCGGCCCGGTGATGCCCGCGGCCTGCAGCGTCGCGACCGGTATCGAAGCGGAGAAGATGCTGGTGCTGTTGTCGACGGTGAGCGTGTAGCGCAGCACCTCGGGTGAACCCATCGGAGCCGCGTAGAGGTCAACCTCTATTTGCGTGGCGCGTGAAGAATAAACGCGGAAGATGACATTGCTCTGAGTCGAGTCGTAGCTGGCGCCCAGGTTGTAGACATTGATGGCCGCCGCGGCGGGCAGGGCAAGAAAAATTGTGAATGCGACCGCAAAATGCATGTTCTGAGATTCCTTTCGGGAGGCATGACGTGCAAATGCCGCAATCTCGACGATGAGAACGAAGCCGCTGCGGAGCGATACCGGTACTAAAAATGATGACCGAAGCTATTCACATGAGTCAAGACGTTTGCGTTTTCGGCCGTACACAGTAGTTCGATTGGTTACGTGCTTAGTGCGGCATCAATGCGACGGGGCGGGTGGTGGCGGAGGCGGTGGGGGCGGCGGCGCAGGTGGCGGCGGATTGCCTTTGTTCTGGTCGGCCGGAAGGCCTGTCGGCGAACCGCCTTTGGCAATGGACGGCGCGCCGCGCGACGTATTCAAGGCGGCCTGATAAAACGCATCGGAAGCGGCTCTTACGGCGCGCTGCAGCAACGATCCTTTGTCGATCAGCTGGCGTGCGAGCGGTTCGTTCCGGTAGACACGGATGTATTCGCCCGGACTCAAAATTCTCGCATTGCCGGGCCTCAAAAGGTGCTGAACGGCAACCGAACCCTCTTCATCGATTACCAAAGTGGTGGCGTCCTGATCTTCCACTTCGACATCGAAAATGGTGCCGCGAACGGAAATGACAGCTGTAGCAGTCCTGACCTTGTTGTTGTTTGGCAGGCCCCCGGGATGCTCGATCTGGACCCTTACTTTGCCCAGAAAGACTTCGAGGAGGTCCCTCCAGTCTCCCTTATTCGCGCGAAATACGACGTGCGATTTAGGGAAAACCTCAAACTTGCTGCCATCGGCGATCTGGAAGACACCATAGCCATCGGTACCAGTTACGATCACCTGTTCCGGTTGAATGAGATCGCCCAGATTCAATGCCCAGGCGGTGCTGTCCCGCATAACCGAAATCTGTCCGGTGAACGAAACCAGTTTTGCGGCTCCGCTACCAGGGGCAAGATCCGGGATTTGCGCGCACACGTTCGGGCTGGCCGCAAAAATAGCGGCTATCAGCGAAAAGAGCACACGTGTGTGGTCGCGTACGTTTGACACGAAACAGGACCAGAATAGCACTTGATGTGCATGGGAAGATCGATAGCCAGCAAAATTTAATGAGCAACTGGCACGGAATCAGCACTTTCCGTAATGAAGCCCTATTCAGGTGGGGTAGAATTGAGACACGTCGATGTGTCTTCGGGATACAGGTCTGCGTTTCCAGGTGATGATCGCGCGGAATTGCGTCATGGCGGCCTGGCTTGCGGCGGCTTGCGCCGCCTCCGGTCAAACGAGCGCTTCTCCGTTGAGCACATCTCAATTCGACACGGCGTGGAAACGTGTCGCCGGAATGACGATCAACGAAGGTCTGGCAGGGGCGGCGTCCGGGCCGGTCAGCGCAATCTGGTATTCGGCCGGTGCGAGTGGACTTCTGGCGCAGACGCAATCCGGCAGAATCTTCGAAACCAGCGATTTCGTTCACTGGCGATTGAACACAACGGCTATCGCGCCTTCTCAGGCGAATTCCACGGCTGCGAGTCCCCCGGTTTCACCGCCTGTTTTGCTGCCGGAGACGACAGCGAGAATTCAGGCTGTTTCCGGACGTCTCTATGCGGCTGGAGTTTCGAACCTGTACGCTTCGGAAGACAACGGGCAAACCTGGTTGAACCTGACCGGGTTCAACAACCGGTCGGTGATCGGCGACGGATTCGCGTCTCTGACAGTGTCACCGGCAAACCCACAGGAAATCTCGGCGGCGAATCAGTTTGGGGTCTGGCGCTCCCTCGACGGAGGCTTGTCCTGGCAAAGTCTTAACGAAGATCTGCCCAACCTGATGGTTCGAAAGCTGGTTGCCCGGAGGACTGTCGCGCTGGCCGACGGCACGCTGGCGGAATTGAATGCCGGTTCGTGGACACCGGCGGCAGGCAGCGATCCGGAACTCGCACTGCGGCAGAGATTCGGCGCGGCTCTTCATCTGAATGTAAGCGCTGCAGCCCAAGCCGGCACTGTTGGCTATGCGGGGACTGCTGACGGGCGAGTGCTGGTTTCGCGGGATAACGGGGCGACCTGGGATAACAGCTCCGGGCCAGGTGGGACTACCGGAACTGGCACGACAGGAACGGGCATAACGCGAATCTGGGTGGACAGCGAACGTCCCGATGTCGCTCTGGCTGCGTCCGGTTCACGTTTATTTCGAACGGTGAACGGCGGATTATTCTGGGACGAAGTAACAGGCGCGCTGCCGCCCGGACAGATTCATGGAATCGCGGCGGACCGTTCGGCAGGGGTTGTTTACCTGGCCACGGACAGTGGGGTTTATGCCCGCAGCGTATCTTTGAACGATGCGGGGAACGATGCCGGTGGCGCGGCCGGCAACTGGACGTCGATCGCACGCGATCTGCCGGTTGCGCCGGCATGGGATGTGGTTCTGAATGCAGACGGCACCTTGACTGTCGCGCTCGACGGTTACGGCGTCTTCGAATCCCCGGCGCCCTATCGGACGCATACAGTGCGGCTGGTGAGCGGCGCGGACCTGACCGATCGGGCGGCGGCACCCGGTTCGCTTGTCAGCGTGCTAGGGGCCAGAGTGGAGACGGTGAGTAATCAGGGAGTCGCGTACCCGGTGCTCGCCTCTTCCGATCAGAGTTCGCAACTGCAGGTGCCTTTCGAAGCGGTGGCGGGGACTTTTTCATTGGCGCTGGAGAGCACGAGCGGCCGGTGGACTGTGCCGCTGACTGTTAAAAACGCTGCGCCCGCGATATTCGTCGATGCGGATGGATCGCCGCTGATTCTGGATGCGGCGAGCGGGCTGGTGCTGGATCCGAAGGTTGCAGTCTATGCGGGCTCAACGGTGGAAGTTCTGGCAACCGGCTTGGGAAAAGTTACGCCCGATTGGCCTACGGGTGTCCCCGCGCCTCTCGATATGCCTCCCGCCGTGACGGGTACTGTAACAGCATTTCTGGATGGCCGCCCGATTGAGGTAACCCGCGCAGTCCTCGCGCCGGGCTACGTGGGATATTACCTGGTGGAATTGCAATTCCCCGCCATCGTGAATCGTGGCGCGAGCGAGTTCCGGATCGTGATGAACGGCGAAGAAAGTAACCGCGTGAAGCTTTACCTTGAGCCGAATTCACCTGGCTCGCTAGTGATGAACAGTACGATCGCACGGTAACGGGATTCGAGCGCATCGCGCCAAAACGAGTGCGAGCGAGCCGGGAGCAAATGGCCCTCTGGTTGCAACTCGTGCGATTGCGAACTGATGGACAACCCGAGAGCCGAGATTGCAGCGCCCGAAGAGCACGCGCTTTTGGCGCCTTCCCCGGGTAGTGCGCCAGGCCAGCCAAAGCCAGAACCTCCCAAACCGGGAACGCCAAAAAAAGTGGGAAAACCGGCCTCTCGCCGCAGGCGCTGGTGGGTGTATCTGGCGATCGTCGTGCTTCTGGCCATGGGCGTTTTTCTGTGGTCGAGAATGCATGGCGCGCCAGCCAACGCGCAAAAATCCGGGACCAAAGGCGGACAAGGTGGCGGCGCGGCCGCTACGCCCGTAGTCGCGGCACAGGCCGTAAAAGGGAACATCGGGGTCTACGTCACCGGATTGGGGGCCATCACTCCCATTTACACAGTAACTGTCAAAAGCCGGGTAGATGGGCAACTAATGAGTGTCCATTTCAAGGAAGGCGACCTGGTGACACAGGGCGATCCGTTGATTGAAATCGACCCGCGTCCCTACACAGCGGTCGTGGAACAGATGCAAGGACAATTGCTTCGCGACGAGGCGTTGCTCGCCAACGCGCGCGTCGACCTGACTCGCTACGAAACTCTGCTGGCACAGGATGCAATCCCGGAACAGCAACTCGCCACGCAACGCGCCCTGGTCAAGCAGTATGAGGGGACCATCATAAACGATCAGGGATTGCTGGATGCCGCGAAGGTCAATGTCGTTTATTGCCACATCGCAGCGCCTATTACGGGAATCGTAGGATTGCGGCTGGTCGATCCCGGGAATATCGTTCACTCGGCCGATACCAACGGCATGATAGTGATTACACAGATCCAGCCGATCAGCGTGATTTTCACTGTCGCTGAAGATCAACTGCCGCCGGTTTTGCAAAAAATACGCGCGGGCCAGACTTTGCCGGTGGAGGCCTGGGACCGGGAACTGAAAAACAAACTCGCCACGGGTTCTCTCTCGACACTCGACAACCAGATCGACCAGACGACCGGCACCCTGAAACTGCGGGCGATTTTCGCCAACGACAACCGCGCGCTGTTTCCCAATCAGTTCGTGAATGCGCGATTGCTGCAGCAGCAGAAAACGGGAGTCACGCTTCTGCCATCCGCCGCGATTCAGCGCAACACCAATAACACTTACGTTTACCTGATCAAGCCGGACAATACCGTGACCCTTCGCAATATAACGATAGGAACCACGGAGGGCGATCAGTCTGAGATCGCGTCCGGACTTAATCCCGGCGATAAGGCCGTCATGACCGGGGTCGACAAGTTACAGGAAGGCAGCAAAGTGGTTCCCGCCGTGAATGGGGCGAAGTAAGTGAGCCCGTCGCGAACTTTCATCCTCCGGCCTGTCGCAACGTCCCTGCTCATGGTGGGGATTCTGCTTGCCGGAACTGTCGCTTACAGGCAACTGCCCGTATCCGCGCTGCCGGAAGTGGATTATCCCATCATTCAGGTGGTAACTTTCTATCCCGGCGCCAGCCCGGATGTGATGGCGTCATCGGTCACAGCGCCTTTGGAGCGTCAGTTCGGCCAGGTGCCTGGACTCCAGCAGATGACGTCCGTCAGTTCCGACGGCAGTTCCGTCATCACTTTGCAATTCAACCTGAGTCTCGACATTGATGTGGCGGAGCAGGAAGTACAGCAGTCGATCAACGCTTCCGGCACCTATTTGCCGGCGGATCTCCCGGTGCCCCCGGTCTACACGAAAACGAATCCGGCCGATGCGCCGGTGCTCACTCTGGCGCTGACATCAAACGAAATTCCGCTCTCACAAGTGGAAGATCTGGCGGATACGCGGCTCGCGCCGAAGATTTCGCAACTGCCTGGAATCGGTCTCGTAAGTATCAGCGGAGGCCAGAAGCCCGCGGTCCGCATTCAGGCGAATCCGACACAGATGGCGTCCTACGGCTTGAATCTGGAGGATCTGCGCACGGCGCTCGTCGCCGCCAATGTGAACCAGGCCAAAGGGAACTTCGACGGCCCGCACCAGTCTTATCAGATCGGCGCCAACGACCAGTTGCTTTCGAGCGCCGATTACGCCGGGCTCGTCATTGCGTACAAGAACGGCGCGCCCGTCAAACTGACCGACGTTGCCACGGTCGAAGACGCAATAGAGAACATCCGCCAGGCCGCATGGATGAATGAGGTTCCTGCCGTCATCCTGAACATACAGCGGCAGCCGGGCGCAAACACGATCGCGGTAGTCAATCAGATTCAAAAACTATTGCCGCAACTCACTTCCACGTTGCCGGCTTCGGTGAAAGTGACCACTCTTACCGACCTGACGACAACGATCCGCGCTTCCGTCAAAGATGTCGAGTTCGAACTGCTGCTGACCATCGGGCTTGTCGTGATGGTGATTTTTCTCTTTCTGCGCAGCTTCTCGGCGACCATTATTCCGAGCGTTGCGGTGCCGCTGTCTCTGGTGGGAACCTTCGGCGTCATGTACCTGCTCGGCTACAGTTTGAACAATCTGACGCTGATGGCTCTGACTATCTCGACGGGTTTTGTCGTGGACGACGCAATCGTGATGATCGAAAACATCACACGCTACGTGGAAGAGGGTGTACCGCCGCTCGAGGCCGCGCTGAGGGGCTCAGCGCAGATTGGATTCACGATTATTTCGCTGACGATCTCACTGATCGCGGTTTTGATTCCTCTTCTGTTCATGGGCGACATTGTGGGGCGGCTCTTCCGGGAGTTCGCGGTTACGCTCAGCGTGACCATTCTTGTTTCCGCGGTGGTCTCGCTTACGCTGACCCCGATGATGTCCGCGCGGCTGTTGAAGCATACGCCGGAATCCCAGCAGGGCCGGCTCTTTCGCGCGTCCGAGAAAGCCTTCGATACCGTAATCGCTTTTTACGGCAAGACGCTCAAGTTCATTCTTCGCTTCCAGACCATTACGCTGCTGGTTGCCGTGGCGACGCTGCTGCTCACAGTTTTTCTCTATTACGAAATACCGAAAGGTTTTTTCCCCATCCAGGATACGGGTGTGATTCAGGGCGTAACGGAAGCCTCGCAATCGGTTTCGTTCAGTGAGATGTCCCGTTTGCAGCAAAGCGTGGTGAAGACTCTTTTGAAAGATCCGGCAGTCGAGAGCCTTTCGTCTTTCATCGGGATCGACGGCGCGAATACGACCCTGAACAGCGGACGGATTCAGATCAACCTGAAACCTCTCAATCAGCGCACGGGGAGCGCGACCGATATCATCCGTCGGATGCAGCCCGAGCTTGCGAAGATCTCCGGCATCACGCTTTACATGCAGCCGGTGCAGGATCTGACTGTCGACGACCGGGTTAGCCGAACCCAGTTTCAATACACCCTCGAAGACCCGAGCGCGGATGAATTGAATACTTACGTGCCGAAGATGCTGGCCAAACTGCAGCAACTGCCTGAGCTGAGCGATGTCGCCAGCGATCAACAAACACAGGGCATTCAGGCGAAGCTGGTCTTCGATCGCGCAACGGCTTCGCGATTGGGCATCACTTCCTCGACGATCGACCAGACGCTTTACGACGCCTATGGCCAGCGCGAGGTATCGACGATGTTCACGCAACTGAACCAGTATCACGTTGTGCTGGAGGTGAAGCCGAGTTTCGATCAAAGGCCGCTGAACCTGAGCGATCTTTATATTCGCTCGGGGATGGCCGGCGCGTCCGCGTCCACGGGGCTGGTCTCGGGAGGATCCGCTGCGACCTCTTCCTTCGGGCCATCGAGCACCTCGACCAGTCCGTCCGCGGTTGCGTCTCAGACTGGATCGTCGGGTGTCGTCGCGGGCGGAACTTCGGCGAGTGCGCCCGCTTCGCCGATTTCATCGGGCCCGGTGCAATCGACGACTGCGTTTCCAAACGGCGGCCAGGTGCCTCTCAGCGCGTTCACGCAACTGCAAACGACGTCGGCTCCCATCGCGATCACCCACCAGGGTCAGTTCCCCGTGACCACCCTTTCCTTCAACCTGGCGCCTAACGCATCGCTTGGGGACGCTATCGACGCCGTGAACAAGGCGAAGGACAGCCTGGCGATGCCGGTGAGCATACAAGGCGCATTCCAGGGGACGGCCGCGGCGTTTGAAAGCTCCCTGTCAAACCAGCCGATGCTGATTCTGGCTGCGCTGGTAACGGTTTATATCGTGCTCGGCGTGCTCTACGAGAGTTACATCCATCCGGTGACGATTCTGTCGACACTGCCTTCGGCGGGCGTGGGCGCTCTACTCGCCCTCATCATTACGGGAAACGATTTCAGCATCATTGCCTTGATAGGGATTGTTCTTCTGATCGGCATCGTGAAGAAGAACGCCATTATGATGATCGATTTCGCGCTGGAAGGGGAGCGCGTGCATCACATGACACCGGAGGACGCGATTTATCAGGCGTGTCTGCTCCGGTTTCGGCCGATCATGATGACCACGATGGCGGCGCTGCTGGGCGGATTGCCGCTTGCGCTTCTTTCCGGTACGGGAGCGGAACTGCGGCGCCCTCTCGGGATCACGATTGTCGGCGGCCTCATCGTAAGCCAGTTGCTGACGCTCTATACAACGCCGGTCATTTATCTGTTCTTCGACCGCCTTGCGATTCGCTTCTCGCGTGAAACGGAGGAGGCTCCGGCAAAAGGGGCAGCTCCGCAGCCTGCTCCGGCAAGTTAGGATTCGGCATGGAAAGGCGCAGGCGAAAACGCCTACTCCACAAAAAACTCAACAGCCTACAAATCTTGTGGAGTAGCCTTTTGGCCTGCTATTTACCGAGGTGGTGCGATGAACATATCCGAAATCTTCATCCGTAAACCGACCGCCACGACACTCCTTACCATCGCTATCGCCCTTTCGGGCGCCGTTGCCTTCCGCTTGCTTCCCGTGTCCCCGCTGCCGCAGGTGGATTTCCCCACTATTTCCGTGTCGGCCTCGCTCCCCGGCGCGAGCCCGGAAACGATGGCCTCTTCCGTCGCGACGCCTCTCGAACGGCAGTTCGGCCATATCGCCGCGGTCACCGAGATGACCTCGTCGAGCAGCCTGGGATCAACCAGCATCACACTTCAATTCAATCTCGATCGCGATATCGACGCCGCCGCGCGCGATGTGGAATCCGCCATCAACGCGGCCCGCAGCTACCTGCCGGCGAATTTGCCCGCCAATCCCTCATACAGAAAAGTTAATCCGGCCGATTCGCCCATCTTCATCATCGGTTTGACCTCGAACGCGCTTTCCAAAGGCCAGATGTATGACGCGGCATCAACCGTGATGGCGCAAAAATTATCCCAGATCAGCGGCGTGGGCCAGGTTGTCGTGGGCGGCAGCGCGCTGCCCGGAGTCCGGGTCGAGCTGAATCCGAGCGCGCTGAACAAGTACGGCATCAGTTTTGAATCCGTGCGGAGCGTGCTCAGCGGCGCCAACGCGAACGTTCCGAAGGGCCACTTCTCGGATGGCCCCAGGATGTGGGAAGTGGGCGCCAACGATCAGATCATGAAGGCGGTCGATTATGAGCCGCTGGTGATCGCTTATCGCAATGGCGTCGCGGTTCGGGTGAGTGACGTAGGTTACGCGGTCGATTCGGTGGAAGACATTCGCCAGGCCGGATATCTGGACGGCCAGCCCTCTGTGCTCCTGATCATTTTCCGCCAGCCTGGGGCCAACATTATCGACACGGTGGACCGCATTCGCGCAGCCCTTCCGCAATTGGGAGCCGCGATCCCACACTCGATCAAGCTCACTGTGGCGATGGATCAGACCGTGACTATTCGCGCTTCCGTGCAGGACGTGGAAATCACGCTGATCATTTCGGTGATACTCGTGATTCTGGTCGTGTTCTTTTTCCTGCGGAACTTCCGCACGACGTTCATCCCCAGCGTTGCTGTTCCTGTCTCACTCATCGGAACCTTCGGGGTAATGTATTTGCTCAATTTCAGCATCGACAATCTTTCCCTCATGGCGCTGACCATTTCGACGGGGTTTGTGGTGGACGACGCGATCGTTGTGATCGAGAACATCACCCGCTACCTGGAGCACGGCATGCCCCCGTTCGAAGCGGCGCTGAAAGGCGCGGCGGAGATCGGGTTTACCGTGCTGAGCATCAGCTTCTCGCTGATCGCGGTATTTATTCCGTTGTTGTTGATGGGGGGCATCGTGGGACGGCTGTTCCGGGAGTTCGCCGTTACGCTTTCCGTGGCAATCCTGATGTCCATGGTTGTTTCGCTGACCGCGACGCCCATGATGTGTGCTCACCTGCTGAAGAGGGAAGTAAAACACGGACGGCTTTACCACGCGACCGAGCGCTTCTTTACCTGGGTGGTTGACACGTATGGGCGGACTCTGAATGTGGTGCTGGAGCACGCCGCCATCACCATGGCCGTGCTCCTGGCCACCATCGCTCTGACCGCGTGGTTGTTCATTCAGGTACCGAAAGGATTTTTCCCGGAGCAGGATAACGGCCGCATCAATGGTTCGGTGCTGGCCGATCAGGACACATCGTTCCAGGCTCTGGACAAGATACTGCTCCAGATGATCGACGTCGTGAGACAGGATCCCGCAGTCGCGGACGCTTTGGGATTCACGGGCGGGGCGAACAGTGCAAGATCCTTCATTTCCCTGAAGCCGCTGTCGGAGAGAAAAGCCACCGCTCAGGAAGTGATCGCCCGGCTGCGTCCGAAGCTGGCTAAAGTCCCGGGAGCCAGCCTCTTTCTTCAAGCGGCTCAGGATGTGCGCGTGGGCGGCAGAGCGAGCAATGCCGAGTATCAGTTCACCATGCAGGGCGATAACCTGCCGGATCTGATTACCTACTCGCCCAAAATGCTGGAAAAGATGAAGGCAATCAAGGTAATCACCGATGCGAACAGCGATTTGCAGAATCAGGGCCTGCAGGCAATGGTCACCTACGACAGAGCGACCGCCGCCCGATTCAACGTCGCTTCGCAGTTAATCGACAATACGCTCTACGATGCCTTCGGCCAACGCCAGGTATCCACGATGTATACGACGTTGAACCAATACCATGTGGTGATGGAGGCGGCGCCGCAGTTCTGGCAGAACCCGCAATTCCTCAGCCAGGTGTATGTGAGCGCACCCGGCGGCGGCCAGGTCCCGTTGAGCGCTTTGGCTTCCTACGCGCCTGCAACAGCTCCGTTGACCGTTAGTCACCAGGGGCTTTTTCCCGCAGTCACAATTTCGTTCAATCTTGCGCCCAACGCCTCTTTAGGCCAGGCTGTGACTCAAATCCAGGCGGCCGCGACCGCCATCGGTATGCCGAAAACCATCCACACACTGTTCGCCGGCACCGCGGAGGCTTATCAGGATTCGCTGGCCAGCGAACCATTGCTCATCGCGGCCGCAATTATCACTGTTTACCTGGTGCTCGGGATCCTTTATGAGAGCCTGGTTCACCCCGTCACGATTCTTTCGACGATCCCTTCGGCGGGCGCGGGTGCATTGCTCGCCCTTTACATTACGCACACGGATCTCACGATCATCGCGGTGATCGGCATCATCCTCCTGATCGGGATCGTCAAGAAGAACGCGATCATGATGATCGATTTCGCGCTGGCGGCCGAGCGTACGGAAGGCAGGAATTCGCGGGATTCGATTTATGAAGCGTGTATGCTGCGATTGCGGCCGATCCTGATGACCACGATGGCGGCCATGTTGGGCGCGTTACCCCTGGCGTTGGGAACGGGGACGGGCTCGGAGCTGCGCCGGCCGCTCGGAATCACGATTATCGGAGGGTTGATTGTGAGCCAGATGCTGACGCTGTATACGACGCCGGTGATCTATCTTTATTTCGACCGCCTGCAGCATTGGTGGACGGGCCGCCAGAAACAGAACGAGCCCACGACGGCGTTACCAGTCGAGGGCTCGTGATGGAAAGTGAGATTTAAGGTTTACGCGCGGATAACGTTCTCCGCTTGCAGCCCCTTGGGACCCTGCTTGACCTCGAATTCCACCTGCGACCCTTCATCGAGAGAGCGATAGCCCGAAGACTGGATCGCTGAAAAATGGACGAATACATCGTCTCCGGTCGAGCGCTGGATAAAGCCGTAGCCTTTCGCAGCGTTGAACCATTTCACTGTACCTTTCTCTTTCACAGACTTTCTCCTGAAATTGGCCGGAACGGGCGGAGGGCCCCAAAAAAAGAAAAAGCCACGCGACCGGCGGGGAAAAACCCGGGTCCGTAGCTCCTTTGCCAACTGCCAAATCCGACAACATGTCTACTGCGTCCGCAGTATCGCACAGGAAATTGTGTAAGATCAAGCGTTCGGGTACCCTGAAACCGATGCCAGATATGAACTTACGCGATGAACGAGCCATCACCGAGCGTCTCCGGAAAGCGGTGGCCATTCCGGCGGGGAGTCCGGTGGTTCTGGGAATCGGCGACGACTGCGCGATTTACCGGCCGCGCGGCTCGGCGGACGATCTTTTGTTCACCGCCGATATGTTCATCGAAGGCGTTCATTTTCTACGCGAGACCCATAAGCCCATGGAAACAGGGCGAAAAGCGCTCGTCCGCAGCTTGAGCGATATTGCGGCGATGGGCGGGGCGCCCCGTTTCTGCCTGGTGTCACTCTGCGTTCCCGGATGGGCGAGCGCGAAGTGGGTGGACCGTTTTTTCGACGGCATTCTGGGGCTGGCGTCCGCGACGGGAACGGTTCTCGCGGGCGGGGATCTCTCGCACGGTGAAAAACTTGCGTGCGATGTAACGGTTTGCGGGGCCGTGCCGCGCGGGACCGCTTTACGGCGCGATGGCGCGCGGCCTGGCCAGGAAATCTATGTATCGGGCGCGCTGGGCGGGTCCGCACTCGGTCTGGATACGCTAAAAGGCAAAGCGCGCAAGCGGCACCTGGCGCCCGAACCGCGCCTTGCTTTGGGGGAGTTCCTGCGTGAAAGGGTGCGGGCGACCGCGGCGATCGACATCAGCGACGGCCTTTCGCTCGATCTGCGACGCCTTTGCCTCGCGTCGGGAGTGAGCGCGGAGATCAGTGCTCCTCCGCGATTTCCGGGAGCGAGTCTGGAGCAATCGCTGCATGGAGGTGAAGAGTATGAGCTGCTGTTTACCGTGCGTGACGGAACAAAGCTACCAGCGGAATTCGAAGGACTGCCGCTGACACGCATCGGCCGGATTGTGCAGGGCAGCGCCGGGGAAGTTCGTCTCGATGGTAAACCACTGGCTCCGCTCGGTTACGACCATTTCAGCTCCGTATCCTGAACATTTTGTAGCGCACGCTCTCAGCGTGCCGTGTCCGCACTCGTGCGGACACCTGTGTTGTGGAAGGGAAAGCGCCGGGAAGAGCCGACAGTCGTTGAATTTTCGTTGGTGAGAGAATTTTTCTATGATCGCCCGGCTTCTTCTTTTGTTGTCTTCTGCTTATCCGGTTGACTCAGCAAAGCCCAGGATGTTGGGTTCGAGATCTTTTGCGCCGCGGATCTGCTCGTATTCGGTTGATTTGCGGGCAGTTCCGAGTCCAAGGAGGGTCTGAAAG
>JBEKTF010000019.1:0-43290 GCA_049516355.1 Bryobacteraceae bacterium
CGCCCGATTCTTCGCGATTCTGGCCGCGCAGCGAGTATGCGCCCGGCGGCCCCCAGAAATCGTTCGACAAGCAATTCGTGCGCGATTACCTTGAGACGCTCGATTGGAACAAGCAACCCCCGGCGCCTTCCCTTCCATCGGACGTCATCGAAAAAACCGCTGCGAAGTATCTTGAAGCTTATACCCGTTTGACAGGCCACGCGCTGTGAACTGGCTTGATTTCGTTTTGATCGCCGTCCTGATGTGCTCCGTCCTGATGAGCGCGCGCAAGGGTTTCTCGCGCGAAATCATCGGTCTCGCGTCGGCGCTTTTTGCGCTCGTGCTGGGAATGTGGTTCTACGGCCTCGCCGGTTCGTTCCTCCTGCCTTATGTGAGTTCGGCGCGAGTGGCGAATCTGATAGGATTTCTGCTGGTCGTCTTCGCCGTTCTGATTTGCGGCGGCATTCTCGGATGGATCGTCAATCGTTTCCTGCGCACCATCGGATTATCGTTTCTCGACCGCCTGCTCGGGGCCGCGTTCGGATTGGTGCGAGGGCTGCTGATCGCGATTGCTTTGCTCACGGCATTCCTCGCATTCGGCCCGGAGGTGGATTCGAAAACGGTATCTTCCTCGGTGGTACACTCGCGAATTGCGCCCTGGGTATTGGACGCATCACGCACGTTTGTCGCGGTCGCGCCCATGGAGCTCAAGTCAAGTTTCCGCAAACAATACGCGCAGGTCAAATCGGCACTGGAAAGCGGACGTAATGAGTAAGGATGAGCAGGCACGCATGAAAGAAAGCTTTGACGCTCTGGTCGACTATTTGATGAGCGCCGGACTCTTCCTCGAACAGGCCGTTGAAATCCTCGAAAAAAGCATGATCGAGCGCTCGCTGCAGTCGACCGGCGCGAACCAGTCGGAAGCGGCGAAGCTGCTCGGCATCCATCGCAATACCCTCCAACGGAAAATGACAGGGTACGAGATCGACGGCAGGCGCCCACGCCGCAAGCCGGCCGCAAGCGTGCAACGCCGGGCAGTCCGCCGTAGAGCCTGAACCTGGAAACGCGCGACGCGACTTCAAGTCACGTTGGATTTATGTCTCCCCATCTTCTGATCTTCGACCTGGATGGCACCCTGATCGATTCGCGCCTCGACCTCATCCATGCGGTCAATGCGACGCGCGCGCAGGCGGGCCGTGGACCGCTCCCGCAGGAACAGATTTTTTCCTTCGTCGGCAATGGCGCGCCGGTCCTGATCCAACGCGCGATGGGACCCGAGGCATCGGAGGATGAGGTACAAAGCGCGCTCGAATTCTTCTACGACTACTACCGCCATCACGCTCTCGATTACACCGTCCTTTATCCCGGCGTCCGGGAAGCTCTTGACCGGCTCCATGCGACCGGCGCGAAGCTGGCGGTACTCACCAACAAGCCGGTAAAAATCAGCTACCGGATCATGCGCGGCCTGGGCATCGCTCCGCTCTTCTTCCAGATCTACGGGGGCAACAGCTTCGATTACAAGAAGCCGCACCGGATCGGCATTGACACGCTGCGCGCGGAAACCAACGCCGCGGCGGAAGAAACCTGGATGGTGGGCGATTCCTACGTCGATGTCCAGACGGCGCGCAATGCCGGCGTGCCGTCCTGCGGCGTGACTTATGGCTTCCAGCCCCACACGTTCCAGGAATTTCCGCCGGACGTTCTCGTCGACCGGCTGGAAGATTTTGCCGATCGTTTTGTCGCGTCATGAAATGCGCATTCTGCAGCATCGTCTCGGGCGATGTCGCGGCCGAGATCGTATGGCGGACGGAGGATTCCATCGCGTTTCTCGACCACCGGCCGCTCTTCCCCGGCCACGTCCTGTTGATTCCCACGCGCCACATTGTCACGCTGGCCGACCTGCCCGCGCCGCAGGTGGGGCCGTTGTTTCAGGCCGCGCAGAGTCTCGAGCGGGCCGTTGAAGCCGCCCTGGATGCCGAAGGGACTTTCATCGCGATCAACAACAATGTGAGCCAGAGCGTACCCCACATGCATATCCACATCGTGCCGCGCCGCAAGGGGGATGGTTTGAAAGGTTTCTTCTGGCCGCGACGCGGCTACGACAGCGAAGAGCACCTGCGCGAAACCGCCGGAAAGATTCGCGCGGCCCTGGTTTAACTGTGGGGCGGGACCCCTGTCCCGCAGCCGACGCCCCGTCGGCGTTATCAGCCTGTTGATTCCACGAGAGCCGGGCGAGGGCGCCCGACGCGGCTCGGGGGAGCCGCCCCACAGAATTTTGCACGTTTCTGGAAGCAGGCCTTTTGGCCTGCAACTTACTTTTTCAGTAGAGCGCCCGATCAGTAAACAAGGGCGGCGCTCGATCCTGCCGCTTTGCTGGATTCCCGCAGCCGCTGTACCGCCACCTCCGACATCTGCCGGTGCAACTCCGGGAAGCCTTCCAGCAGACGGTTAAATTGACCGCGCTCCAGCGAAATACACGTGCAGACCGTCACCGTGCGTACAGTCGCGGTGCGCGGAAATCCCGTAATCAATGTAATCTCGCCAAAGTAATCGCCATCTTGCAGGACGGCAACCCGCGTCGTACTGCCGGATTGTTCCTCCGTCCGCCAGACCTCCACTTTCCCGCGCGCAATGATATAGAACTTATCCCCAGGATCGTTCTGCCGCACAATTTCGCGCCCCGGCTGGAATGTCTCGGTCGCGAAGAAGGGGGCCAGTTCGGTCAGCTTTGCTTCGTCCAGATTCTCGAGAATAGGAAACGCCTTCAATCGCCGTGCATCGACGTCCACGTGAGTTCCGTCCGCCGAGAATGTGAAGCCCGCCTGTTTGCGCCACAGAGAGGCATAAATGCCATTCTCGGCCATCAGTTCGAAGTGACTTCCCTGCTCCACGATCCGGCCATCGTCAAAAACAAAGATCTGGTCCGCATCGGCGGTCGTGGAAAGGCGGTGAGTGACGGAAATAAGGGTGCGCCCTCTCGCCAGACCCCGCATCATCTCACTCACTTCCGCCTCGTCGACTGGATAGAGCGCCGAGGTCGCCTCATCCAGGAGCACGATTTCCGGATTTCGCAGGATGGCTCGCGCCATCGCGAGACGCTGCATCTGCACGAGGGAAAAACGGACGCCGTGTTCGCCCGCCAGAGTCCCGTAGCCTTGAGGCAGCGTCATGATTAAATCGTGCAGCCCGACGGCTTTCGCCACTTCGATAATCGCTTCCTCCGAGGCATCCGGTTTACCCAACCGGATATTTTCGCGTACGGAGATATTGAAAAGAGTATTCTCCTGCAGCACCACGCCCATGCGGGACCGCAGCGAGGCCTGGCTCACGGATCTCAAATCATGCCCGTCAATCGCTATGAAACCGGCGGTCGGATCGTAAAAGCGCATCAGCAGGTTCAGCATCGTGCTCTTCCCCGAGCCGCTCGGGCCGACGAAAGCCACATAGCTTCCCCGCGGGATGCGCACTCTGATGCCCGTAAGGTGCCCGCCGGAGCCTTTTCCCATATGCTCTTCGTAGCTGAAATCGACGTTCGCGAAGATGATCTCGGTCTGGATCGGTGGAAGAAACCGTGCGTCGGGGCCGTCCTGCGCGGCGTGCGGCGCTTCCAGCGACTCCTCAATGCGGTGATATGCCGCCTTCCCGACTGAGATCGATGGAACGAACTCTATGATGAAAAGCAGCGAGTTGCTCAGAACGACCGCCAGCATCTGCAGCGCCACCAGGGTTCCCATCGTCATCTGTTTTTCAAAAGCCAGCCACGCGCTCAGGGCGAGAAGTAAGGTTTGAATGCCGATGATACCCGCGCCGGTGAATCGTTCCATGAACGCTGACAGCAGACCCGCGCGCATCGTACTCCGCGACAGCCGGTCGTTTCGCTTCCTGAAGCTCGCGATTCCCGCCTGTTCCAAAGAGAAAGCCCGGACAATCGCCTGCGCGGCCAGGTTCTCTTTCAGCGCACCGAGGACGCGCATTTCATCTTCTCTGCAGGCCTCGCTCGCCCTGGTGATCCGGGCCGCGGGGATGCGGGGCGCCAGAATGATCCAGGGCCAGAACATGAGCCCGGCAAGGCCGGCGCGCCAGTCCAGCCACAGCATCAACCCCGTGCTCAGGAGCGCTTCGAGCGCGGGCAGGACGCCCCAGGGGATGGCCAGCGCAACCGTACTCTCGACCGAGGCGAAATCAGTGGAAAACCGGTCGAGAAGATCGGCCGTCCGCTCATGCGAATGGAACGACATTGAGACCCGCTGGAGGCGCTCGAACATACTCTGCCGCAACCCGCTGAGAGATCGGCTCTGTACTCGCGCGGACAGGAAATCGCGCATCAGTCCCGCGGAAAGCGAAATCACGGCGGCCGCCGCCAGCACGATCAGCATCAGGTAGAGCGCGTCGCGGTCCTGGGGAATCAACGCACGGTCGATAAAGAACCGCGCGGCGAGGGGAAACAGGCCTGTGAAAGCGGCCTCGATCAGCAGTGCGATAAGAATGATGCAGATCGACAACCGAAACCGGAACGAAATTGAAGGCGCCTCCACGTCCCCGGCGACAGGGCGTTCCTTGACTTCTTGAACCATGCGCTGCAACGTCCAGTATACGGAATAAGGGGCAACGGGCCCTGTGCGGCTAAACGATCGGGTTAGACCGCGCTATAGCCGAATTGGGGCCGCGCCAGTTCCCGGGTCTGCTGCGCCAGGCCTTCAATCGAATTGATAAGCGGCTTGAGATCCACTGCGAACGGAAGCACGCCATCCAGAAGCAGTCTCGCTTCGATCCCCCAGACCAGCATAATGAAAGTCATCTGCTGTTCGAAGAGGGCCATCGACAGATCTCCCGGATCGCTGGCCGCCCGGAGGGCTTTGGCGTTGGCAATGGCGTACATGCGGTTGAAGTCTTTCGCGGCGTCGCGTAAATATTCGCGAAGCAGCCCCCGCTGGATCTTGCGGTAGCATGCGGCGAGCGAGTCGCTGTGAGCCGCCGTCAAATAGCGGCGGTCCATCTGCGTAGCCAAACGCAACATCGGCCGGTATGTCTGAAGCGAGAAGTTCTCAAGGAAAGAAGCGTCGGACCCGTAATTCCCGGCTACAACATCCGGTTTCGGCGCAAACAGTGTCAGCGCGGCTACTGCTGCAACCAGCAATACGACAATGACCAGCCCCGCGATCACGATCGGCTCCCGGGTTTGATTCTCTGCTCCACTCTAGTTCATACAATAAACCTCTTGCCGACCGATTTGCAACAGGAAAAGTACTCGATTCAAAGGAGTTAACGTTAGTTAACACGAGGGGGTGCTAACCACGGCCACGGGCCGCCCGGGACAACATCCTGTTCATATCCGCGAGCTGTTGCTGCAGCCGCGCCCGGTCTGAATCCACATCGACAGGTTTGAGTATCACCTTGGCCTCACCCTCCTGGTTCAGCAGTACTGCCCCCGCTAGCAGGATCATGCCTGCGACGGCGACAATCCAGAGAGTCATGTAATCCGCTACCCGAACACCCAAAGCCGTCCAGATAATATCCTGCGCGATGCCAATTCCGAAATAGAGAGCGTACCCTGTCGCATAAACTATCCGATTTCGCGACAATGGCAGCTTGTAGTGGAAAAGAAATAATTGAATAAGAACGAGGAAAAGAAGGAGACCCAGGACAATTGAGCGCTCCACAATCACGTAAATACGGAGGATGTGAGAGGCGCTGATAGTTCTCAAATCGGGTATGGCGTAAACCGCTGAAATCGCTATTGCCAGACCCATACACCATGTGACCGCTTTGCGGCCCACGCTGGCAATGCCCGGATATTCTTCAAGAGTGAGACGATAAAGTTCAAGGACAACCAGATACGCAACTACCCAGAGTATAGGTGTGGAAATCACGTAACTCCACAAATAAAGGTCTGCGTCCTGGCGCAGGGGGAGAACTGCGAAGCTCTGCAACATCTCCGCAGCCAGAAATAACGTCAGGAACAGATACACCTTGGCTAATTTCTCCGCCCACAGCCGCCACAGCAAGACGCTGTGGCAGCCAATGGAGAAAGCCAGGACGATCCGTTCCCAACCAGCTTGGTGCATAGCCTGCCCGATTAAACCTGGAGTCTACCACTCGGCGGCTATCATCAAGAACCGCGAACTCTATCTTATTGAACAGCCAACGCCAGTGCAGCCCGGCAACGGTATGTATGTTGCAGCCTGGCTGGCGATGACCGAGAACTGAAGAGCGAGCAACAACGCGAAAGCAACTTTGCGAACCATGGGTAACCCTCTCCGTCTGTAAATTTGCCAGTACGATCAGTACTACTACTGGCTAGACAAAGGATAACCGTAGTTAACAATACAGGTAATCAGAGAAATCTTATGTTGCAAGACAAATTAGATCGGATTTGTTTACCGCGATAATTACAGACTTCTAACCGGGAGGGAAACGATATCGTCGACTCGCATTGTTTCTTTGACAGCGAAGGGCTCGCCGTATTTTACGCCAATCAAATTTCCATAGAAACGCGCCACTGCGGAAAGCCGATCCCGTATTTCCGCCTCGTCCGGGAAAAGAGCTGAGGCATCTTCGACCTCGACACTCTTGCTAACTTCTTTGTATTGAGATCGGTAGGCCATAAGCGACTCCATCCGCCTTTCAAAATACTGCGTCACGTCGACTACGAACGATGGCGCAACATTGGCGTAGACAGAGGAATAAACAATTTTGTAGGGCCGATGCGGTTCAGTATATTGGTCGAGTTTTTTCAATCCCGCAAGAAAACACGCCTCGTAACCGAGTTCCGCGGCACGGTAATGATCCGGGTGGCGCCCCTCCCAATAAGGCAGGATCACGGTTCGGGGCTTTAGTTCGCGCACACGTTGGGCGAGAGTCATGCGTCCAGCCATGGAATTTTCGAGGCGTGCGTCGGGAAAATGCAGATTTTCGCGGTGCGAAACTTTCAGTATTTTCGCCGCTTCCCCGGACTCCGCGACGCGAATTTCAGGCGTTCCCCGGGTTCCCATATCCCCCGCCGTCAGGTCGATAATGGCCGTCCGATAGCCCGCTTCGGCCATGCGCAGGAGGGTGCCGCCGCAGGTTTGTTCCACGTCGTCCGGATGCGCGGCAATAGCGAGAAGATCGATCATGCTTCCTCTCCGATCATGCTTCGGTCTTTCCTACCAGTAGATATCCCGGCGGGGCAAATAGCGCGTCCGCACTCCCATGAACTGCACCAGGATCATGCCTGTCACGAACCCGCCTATATGCGCGGCATATGCGACGCCTCCGTTAGCTACCTGGGTTTGCGTGATGGAGCCATATTCGCTGAAAAGCTGCGTGATGAACCAGTAGATAAGAATAAAGGCCGCGGGGATATCGGCTACCGTGACAAAAAATAACAGGAAGACCAGCGTATGAATTCGGGCCCGCGGAAACTTTACCAGATACGCGCCCATCACGCCTGCGATGGCGCCGCTGGCCCCCACCGTGGGAAGGGTCGTGTACAGGTTGAACATGACGTGCGCGATTCCGGCCGCAATGCCACAGATCAGGTAAAACATAAGAAATTTCGTATGCCCCATGGCGTCTTCAAGGCTCTTTCCGAATGCCCACAGAAAAAGCATATTCCCGATGATGTGAGTCCATCCGCCGTGCAGAAACATGGAGGTAAAGAGCGTCACGGGACGCAGATGGGCCGGCACAACTCCGTAAAGGTTGATGAAATAATTGCGTGAATAATCGTCGAGAGACAGCTCGAAAAAGAAAACCAGCGCGCAAGCGACAATCAGCAAAGTAGTGACGACAGGGGGGCTATAGGTCGGCCGGTCGTCGCGCAGGGGGAACATTCAGCGTTCGCCGATCTTTGGCTATTTCGCCCTCGGCGGGGCTCCGGATGGAGTGCGGTTCAGCGCGGTCATTTGCTGCAGAACAGGATAACAAACAGCCCGGCGAAGGATGCCCGATTTTCCGAATGACCTTTCTGACGGGGAGCGCCGGCGGTCAGTTTTTGCCGCCGGTTCCTTGAGTTACCGCACAAAACCGGCGGCGCAGGGCGCGACCGCCGGCGCTCCCGGCGACAGATTTTAAACGCGCTTTGGAAGGAGGTGTTTCTGGATCTTCCCCATCGCGTTGCGCGGCAGTTTCTCCACCGTGATGAATTCCCGCGGAACCTTGAACGACGCCAGTTTGGCGCGGCATCGGGTCTCGATCTCAACAGTATTGATTGTCGCCGCAGCAACAAGGTACGCCACGGGCACTTCGCCCCGCACTCGGTCCGGATGGCCCACCACCGCCGCCTCCACGATCTCCGGCTGCTCCTGAAGAAACTCTTCAATTTCACGCGGGTAAATATTGAAACCGCCGGAGATAATCAGATCGCTCTTGCGCCCCGTGAGCGTGAAATACCCGTCCGGGGAACGGGTCGCGAGATCGCCCGTCTTGAAATAGCCGTCGACGAACGCCTCCCGCGTCGCTTCTTCCCGTCTCCAGTAGCCCGCGAAAACATTTGGACCCCGCAGATAAAGTTCTCCGGTTTCGCCGTACGCCACCGGCTGCAGATCGTGGTCCAGCAGCCGCACGGATACGCCGGGAAGCGGGAAGCCCACGGTGCCGGCGCGCCGTTCCCCGGCATACGGGTTGCTGATATTCATCAGCGTCTCACTCATTCCGTAGCGCTCCAGGATGGTGTGGCCGAATAATTCGCGGAACTCTTCGAGAACCTGGGCGGGCAGCGGCGCCGAGCCCGAGACGAAGAGGCGCATGAACGATCCGATTTCGCGCGCCGTCTCTGGCGCCGTCGCGAGCAGCCGGACGTATACCGTCGGCACGCCGAAGAAAAGCGTGGGACGGAAATCCAGAAATTCAGCCGCCGCCGTCTGATGCTCGAAGCGTTCGAGCAGCCTCATGCGGCAACCGCTCATGAGCCAGCAGTGCAGCCCGTTGCCGAGGCCGTGTACGTGAAACAGAGGAAGCGCTAGCAGGAAACGGTCCCGCGCCCCGATCTCCCAGCAGGCCAGAAGGTTCACGGCGTTCGAAGCGAAGTTGTTGTGGGTGAGGACAGCGCCTTTCGAAGTACCCGTCGTGCCGGATGTATAGATGATGCCTGCCGGCGCGTCCCCATCGAGATGAACCACGGGCCGGATATCATCCATCGCCAGCGCATCCCGGGCGAGATCGGCGGGCGCCCAGATCGGAACTTCCGTCACGACTTCCGCATCCGTCACCAGAGCGCGCGGCTCGGCATCGGCGAGAATATGCGAGATCTCGCGATCGCGATAGAGGATGTTGATCGGCACGAAAATCACCCCGAGTTTCACGCAGGCGAGATAGAGGTCGATCATCTCGACGCAGTTGACGAGGTAAACGCAGAGGCGGTCGCCGGCGCGCAGACCGTTGCCGGCGAGAAGACGCGCCAGCCGGTTGCTGCGTGAATCGAGTTCGCCGAAGGTGAAGACGCGGTCCCGGAACTCGAGGCCGATCGTATCGCGGCGTCCTTTCAAAGAGAGATCGAACAAATCGGTGAGATTCATCGTGGGATTCTTTCAGAACGTTACCACGCAAACACGGCTTGAAGTTCGCGTCTCCCGCGACGCGCGACGCTTCGCATGCGTGAGATACTGCGATTTCGGATGCGTAAGAGCACCATCATTATCTCCCTGCTGCTGGCCGGTTGCCAGACTAAGCCCGCAGTCAAATTAAAGGTACTGATCGGCGCCACCACCATCGTCGCCCCCGGCGCGCAGCCTATTCAGGATTCCATCATCGTGATCGCCGGCGACAAAATCCGCTCGGTCGGAATGCGGAAGGACGTGCCTGTGCCTCAGGCGTCGGACCGCACGGATCTGACTGGCGAGTGGGTCGTGCCGGCGAAAGGTTCGCGCATCGCAGTCGATGAAACAGCCAACCTGATCGTGCTCCACAATGCTCCCCACGGAACCGATCCGGCGAGCCCGGCAGACGCCGGGGCGCGCATTGTCGCCGGTGAATGGGAAGTAGCTCATTGATTATTCTTCTCTTCGGTCCCCCTGGCTGCGGCAAGGGGACACAAGGACGCCTTATCGTCGAATGGCTGAAAAACAAAATTCCGTCGATCTCAACCGGGGACCTGCTGCGCGCCGAGATGGCCGCCAAAACTCCTCTTGGGTTGGAAGCCCAGGCGATCATAACCGCCGGTGGCCTCGTCCCCGATGCCCTCGTCAATAAAATGCTCGCCGCCCGCACCACTCAGCCGGATTGCAGCAGTGGTTTCATGCTCGATGGCTATCCGCGAACGGTTGAGCAGGCGGAGTATCTGGACGAACTCGTCGCCGCCCGAAACCTGCCTGCTCCGATCGTCATTCATCTCGACGCGCCCGCCCACGTCCTGTTAGGCCGGATGGTGAGCCGCCGTATGTGCTCCCAATGCGGCCAGATGTACAACATCCTTTCGAAACGTCCCAGAGTGACCGGCCGCTGCGATGACGACGGCGCGCCGCTGATCGTACGCAAAGACGACAGGGAGGACGTGATTCGCGAACGTCTGCGCACGTACGAGCAAGTCACTCGCCCCGTGCTGAACCACTATCCCAGCGACCGCTATTTCCAGATTTCCGGCGACCGTTCCTCCCCGTATATCTTCGAAGAGATCACGCATATTCTGGAATCCGTCGGGGGAAATTGTAAATGAAACCGGAAGATCTGCGCAGTTATCGCTGGTTCGGGCCTCAGACCCTGCGCGCCTTTGGCCACCGCTCGCGCTTGAAGCAAATCGGTTTCCGGCAGGAGGATTTCACCGGCCGTCCGGTCATCGCCATCATCAACACCTGGAGCGAAATCAACCCCTGCCACCTCCACTTGCGCGAGCGCGCGGAATCGGTCAAGAAAGGCGTATGGCAGGCAGGCGGGTTCCCCGTCGAGATTCCCGCGTTTTCCATCTTCGAGATTCTCATGAAGCCCAGCCCCATGCTCTACCGAAATCTGCTGGCGATGGATACCGAGGAAACCCTGCGTAGCCTGCCCATCGATGGCGCGGTGCTGATGGGCGGATGCGATAAGACGACGCCGGGGCTTCTGATGGGCGCGATCAGCATGGATCTGCCCGCGATTTACCTGCCTGCCGGTCCGATGCTGCGTGGCAACTGGAATGGTAAACCTCTTGGCAGCGGCACCGATGTCTGGAAATACTGGACTGAGCGATGCGCCGGCAACATCACACAGGAAGACTGGAACGACATCGAAAACGGCATCGCGCGCTCGCCCGGATTCTGCATGACGATGGGAACCGCTTCAACCATGACCGCGATTGCCGAAGCCCTCGGCATGACGCTTCCCGGCGCTTCCTCGATTCCCGCGGCCGATTCGAATCACATACGTATGGCGATGAATTGCGGCGAACAAATCGTGCGGATGGTTTGGGAGGACCGCAAACCCTCGGGTATTCTCTCGCTCAATTCGTTCGAAAATGCGATTACCGTTGACATGGCTATCGGCGGGTCGACGAACGCCATGATTCATGTCATCGCGCTCGCCGGACGCTGCGGTCTGAAACTGGATCTCAGACGATTCGACGAAATCTCACGCCGTGTTCCGGTGCTGGCCGATATTCGCCCCTCCGGCCGATTCCTGATGGAGGATTTCTTCTACGCGGGTGGGCTGCGCGCGCTCATGGCTGAGATCCGCGATCTGCTCCACCTCGATTGCCCGACGGTCAACGGAAAGACGCTCGGAGAGAATCTCGAAACGGCCCGGCTCAACAATCCTGAGGTGATCCGCCCGCGCGCAAACCCCCTTTTCCCCAGCGGGGGAACGACGGTTCTATATGGCAATCTCGCTCCAGACGGCGCGGTGATCAAGACGTCGGCGGCGGATCCGAGATTGCTGAAGCATACCGGTCCGGCTGTGGTCTTCCGGGACTACAACGATATGGACGCGCGCATCAACCGGGACGATCTCAATGTTACGGCGGACTCAGTCCTCGTGTTACAAAACGCAGGTCCGCTTGGCGGCCCCGGTATGCCCGAATGGGGCATGTTGCCGATCCCGAAGAAACTGCTGCCCGAAGGCGTGCGCGATATAGTGCGGGTCTCGGATGCGCGCATGAGCGGCACGGCGTATGGGACCTGCGTTCTGCACGTTTCGCCCGAGAGCTGGATCGGGGGTCCCCTGGCGCTCGTCGAAGAAGGCGACCGGATTTCACTCGATGTGGAAAAACGGCGCATCGATCTTCTCGTCTCCGAAGAAGAACTTGCGAGACGCCGCGCCCGATGGGTGAAGCCGGAGCCGCGCTATGGACGCGGTTACATGGCGCTCTATTCGGACCGAGTTACCCAGGCTCATCAGGGTTGCGACTTCGATTTCCTAAGCGGGAAGATCGAGACTCCCGAGCCCGAAATCCACTGAAGTCGCCTGAAGTGCGTGGCGCACGCTTTTGCGTGCCGCGTCGGCACTCGTGCCGGCGGCCGGAAACCGGTGTCGAGAAAGTCTCGACACGGCACGCTGAGAGCGTGCGCCACGTCAAACCTGCTGGAAGCTGACCGCCTGAGAGGCGCTCTTACTTACGATCCGGCTTTCGCTTGTATTCCAGATCGCCCTCCACCCAGGTCCTGGTGAAATGAGTGACGGCGCCCCGCGCGTCCTTAACAAACTCAATTCGAGCCTCGCGCAAAAAGAAGACGGTTTCCGACACCGGAATCAGCTGAGTTCTGCCTTTCCCTTCCGTATCCATGAACAATGCGCCGCCGGACATGGTGACGTTATAAGTACTCGGCACCGTGGGGTTTTCCGGGAAGGCAAACTCGTAGGACCCAACGTATTTCGCGAGCACTTCGGGCGCGACCGTCACCGCAACGGGCTTGCTATCGGAAACCGTTCCGACCAGATGCCGATGGTCCTTTTCATTCTCCGCGCAGACATACTCCATGATTTCGGTGTCGGGGACGACCTCCGCCTGAATCGTGATCGTGAATGGCTTGTTAAAAGCCTTGGGATCGTCGATCGTTTCCTTAATCTCCATGTGCCCGAAGTCGCGGCGGCGGAAACGCTCGGTGACCCGTAAAGCTTCCGTGTGAGGATGCCCTGCCATGTCGAGCCACGTCTTATCCTTGAAACCGTTGCTCTCGACGACCAGAGTGTCGCCCTCCCAGTGTCCGACCGAGTGGCCCATGAAGGTTGGATCGGGGTCTTTCTCAAGCTTGCGGCCGTCCATAAAGATCTGGCGGTACGAGAGGTCCTCGATCAGGATCAAGATGAGACCGGGGGTTTGAACGATCTTCTCCATTTCGGGAGCATAGAGATTGGCTCTCGGACCCTGGGGCAGGCATTGAGCCTGGGCCGGATCGTCCCGGTTGAAATTCGCTCCGCGTTCCTTAAATAGTGCGTCTGCCCAGGGCTGAACGTCTTCGGGTTTCAGGTCCGTGGTGATGTTGAGGTACGGCCCCGGATTCATGCCCCATAATCCGCTGAAGTCCGGTTTGCCATCCGCCGTTCGTGGCGCGGGCGCGGAGAGATTGGGCTTGCCATTCGCAGTGCGGGGCATCCCCGGCGTCGATTGATGCAGCCATTGCGCCGACATAGAGATGCAAAAGACGAAAATTCCCAATAAGGTTTTCATTTGCGCTCCTTCTCCCGTATCGGAAAGTAGTCTACAGCATCAAGAGCATGGCGTTCAACGCAAGCCTGGCACCGCCGGCTGTTCCAGGGGAGGCGAACCGTACTCATCCGTCACATCATTCGTGCTGGCGAGGAACCGGTAACGCAACCACTGTATAGGAGGAAGCCGCCGGATGCTTGTAGAACTCGTAAGTGCAGGAGTTCTTGAACTCGTATCCCCGGAATCCTACCTTCGGAAACTACGAGCCAGGCGCTTCGTCGACATACTCGACACCAAGCTCTTTCAGCTTGGCGCGAAGGCCGTACATATCCAACCCCAGCTCGCCCGACCGCAAGCGTTCCCGGCTCTTTTCTTCTTTGATCCAGCGCTGATCGCTCAGTTTCGAAACTTCCACTGCCTGCTCTCGCGGTACCACAACGACGCCGTCCGCATCCGCGACAATCACGTCGCCCGGGCGAACAATCGCACCCGCGCAGACCACGTCCACATTCACGGAACCCGCTGTCGCTTTCACGGTCCCCTGCGCGGAGATCGCTTTCGCCCACACGGGAAACTGCATCGCGGTCAGGTCCGCCACGTCGCGAACTCCGGCATCGATGATCAACCCGGCCACGCCGCGCGAACGCAGGGATGTGGCCAGCAAATCGCCAAACATCCCATCCGTCGAATCCGCGGTCGTCGTCACGACCAGAACATCACCTGCCTGGCAAACTTCGACTGCAGCATGAATCATGAGATTGTCGCCCGGCTGGGAGGACACGGTGACAGCCGGCCCGGCAACCTTCGCAGTCGGATAGATCGGCCGCATATACGGCTTCATCAGGCCGGTTCGACCCTGCGCCTCATGCACCGTTGCAACCCCCAACTCGCCGAGGAGCCTGATCGCATCGGGATCCGGTCTCGAAATTCTGCGAACGATTCTCGGCTTCATGACAACTCGTCTCTTTTCAATGCATTCATCATTTCAGAAAGGGAGCACAACAGACGCAATTTTTGAGTATCGCAGTACCCATGGATGGTGTCAATATAAATACTGGCATGCCGGCTGGCGGTTTCGACAGGCAGGAAACATTTGACTGATTGCCGGCGCCTCTAATACGATAGTTGCGCAGTTCATCTTCAGAACGCTCTTCTCAGTGAAGGATCAAAGGGTTTTTTCGGAATGTCCATTGAAAGTATTTGCCAGGCGATTCAGGAATCGAACATTGGAATGGGGCTTCGTGAGTCGCCGGTTCTGTGGCCGTGCATTGAAGCCACACATGTCCTGAGCCTCGCGCTCTCGGTAGGAACGATCGCGATCGTGGATTTGCGCCTCATCGGCGTCCTCATGAAGGACGAGCCGGTCACCGACATCATCGAGCAAACCCAGCCCTGGACGTTCACGGGCTTTGGACTTGCATTCATCAGCGGCGCTCTTCTGTTCTGGTCCGAAGCCTTCCGGGTTTACCCGAGCTGGTCTTTTCGTATGAAAATGGCTTGCATCCCACTCCTCGGGTTGAACGCACTTTTCTTTCATAAGACGATCTACAAGAGCGTCGATAAATGGAACCGGTCGCCGGTTATTCCGATGCGCGCCAGAATGGCAGGCTGGTTCGGCCTTATATTCTGGGCCGTGGTGATCTTCTGCGGGCGCTGGACCGCCTATAATCTGCAGTAAAGGGCCGCAAAATGAATCTTCTTCCTTTCTTCCAGTGGTGCGAGGCGACGGCGATCGGCGCCTATATTCGACAATCCACGACCATCTTCCCTGTCATTGAAGTTTTTCATCTTTTCGGACTCACGGTCCTGCTCGGTACTTTGACGATCATCGATCTGCGCATTCTCGGGATCGGCATGCGGCGTCAATCCATCCCGAAAATCGTGAGCAGCCTCGGGCCGTTGACGGTCTGGGCCGGTATCATCACCATCGTCACCGGCATTCTGCTTTTCCTTTCGGAAGCTTTGAAATGTTACGACAATCAGGCTTTTCCGTGGAAGATGTGGCTTGCGTTGGCGGGAATCCTGCTTTATCTGCTCTTCCAGCGCAGAATGACGAAAGGCGCGCAGGTAAGCTCGGCGCAGATGAAAATCGTTGCCGTGCTTTCGCTCGTTTTCTGGTATGGCGTTGCCCTTGCCGGGCGCGCGATCGCTTTTATTTAAGCCCCTACTGCCGCTCGCGGACTTGCGTGTTCTTAAATGGCCGCCCCTGAGCATCCTTCCCCGTTGCGGCTTGGGTCCAGACTTTACCGTCGGCAGAAAACGTGCTTATAGCGACGAAAATATTGCCGTCTTTCTTATTCAGTTGTTTGTATGAGCGCTCTCCGGTAAGCTTGAAAGCTACTGCGTCCACATCCTGATTGCCCTGAACCGGGCGGTATTTACCATCGAACTTCGCGCTATATTCGAAATGCCGCTTCGCTCCCTGTCCGGTTATGCCGTCAAACACGTATCTGATGACGCCCTCCAATGGCTCAACTTTCACCGACTGGCTCTGCGGAGGTGGACCCGGATAGTATGTGGACTTCGAGACGTTAAGTTTCCAGTCTCCTATCCACGGGTCCTTCGATTGCGCGGACAAAGAGAAGCCAAGCGTCAGGGCGGCGGCCAGAACACGAACGAATTTCAGAGTCCCCATGTGATGTTATGTCAGGCCCTTTCCAGAGCTTTCTTGAGCTTCGCCGCGGTTAGCGGCGCCTGGCGCAAGCGGACTCCCGTCGCATCGAAGATCGCGTTGTTGATAGCGGCCGCAGTGGGGCGACTGGATGGCTCACCCGCTCCCGTGGAGGGGGCCTCGGGGTGATTGAGCAACACGATCTCAACCTGAGGCACATCGGACCATCTCGCGACCGGATAGGTCTTCCAATCAGCACTGGTCACATTGCTCCGGTCGAAGGTCACTTCTTCCTTCAAAACGCGGCCGGTCGATTGCACCAGGTTGGCAGCGATGGTTCCGCGCAAAGCGTCCGGGTTCACGATCAAACCGCAGTCGTGGACGCAGACGAGTCGTTTGACGCGGATCGCCCCCGTATGGCGGTTGACTTCGACTTCCGCCACCGTTGCAACATGGGTTCCGCCGCGCAGCGCGAGCGCGATGCCGCGGCCCGTGAGGATGTCGCCGCCCGCAGTGGCGCGTTTCGGCGAAGGGCGCTTATCCCATTTGGCGTGTTCGGCCGCCGTCGTCAAGGCTGCCTTCGCTCTTGGATTATCCATGTAGCGAAGGCGGAATTCGACCGGATCCACTCCAGCCGCAGCCGCGACCTCATCCATGAACGATTCCCCGGCGAACGTTCCGGCAGGACCATTTGGATCCCGGAGGTGGGTCGTCCGAAGAGGCGAAGATGACGTGTAGAGGGCAGGAATAACATGCCCCACCGAGTGGATGTTCGGGAAGGTATACGTCACCGTATCGCCATCCAACTGTACGAACTCGTCGCCACCCGAGGTATTTGCTGTGCCAATCAATTGCGCCGCGAGCATATTACCCGCGCTGCTCGGCTGCGGAAGAACCTCGGTACCGGAAAGTGCGCGCGAGGTGAGTTGGAGAGCGGTCACCGCTCCCTGCGAATCGAGGCTGGCGGCAAGGTCGACGATGACAGGCGGACCTTTTCCGCCCCACTGGGTCATATCGGCCCGCGTGCACTGGACACGCACCGGCTTGCCCACCGCCCGCGAAAGAAGGACCGCATCCGCCGCCACATCTTCGTAACCAGCGCGCCCGTAAGAGCCGGCATCCTCGACCCACAGGACGCGGACCTGGTCCTTCGGGACCTTTAACATCTCGGCTATTCCCTGCTGTAGAGCGTGAGGTTTTTGGGCGCCGCTCCAGATAGTGGTCACACCTGGTGTTGTCAAATCAGCGGAATGCACATCGGCTACGGCACACCCGGGGCCCATCGTGGCGTGCGCCTGGAATGGCCACTCATAGCTGGCTTCGATTTTGCGGCTGGCACTCGCCAATGCTGCGACCGCATCGCCCTTCTTCACACCTTCCCTGGTCGCTTTGGGGGTTGCGGAGCGCATGTGTGCATACAGGTCTTCCGGGAAGACCGGAGTCGGATTGCTCCAAGTGACCTTGAGCTCTTTCGCGGCGCGGATGGCGGCCCACTCGGTCTCCGCCACAACTCCCACGAAATTGCCTTTCGTGACGACCTTCGTGAAACCCGGGATATTCTTGACGGAAGCCTCGTCCACGCTCACGAGGGTTGCCCCGGCGCCGGAGGGTCGGATCACGCGTCCGTGCAGCATGCCTTCGACGCGGACATCGGTGGAGTAAACGGAGCGGCCAAAGAACTTCGGGGCGAGATCGAGGCGAGGGATGGACTGGCCGACGATCGTGTAGGTGGAAGGATCTTTCGGTTTGCCCTTCCCTTCAACGTTCAACGCAAATCCATTGCCTGATACTTTGAGGGCGTCATGGAATTCGCCGCCGCCCGCGAGATCTCCGTAAGAGATGCTCTTCGACGGATCGACTTTAGAGCTGACTACACCATTCTTCACCTGAAGGTCATCGACCGGCACGCCCAGTTTCTTCGATGCCATCTGAACCAGCAGAAAGCGGGCTGTTGCGGCCGCATTCCGCATTGGTTTAGCGCCCGCAGCAATAGAGGTGCTGCCACCGACGCCACCCTGGTCCGGGGTGATCGCAGTATCGCCCATGATGAGTTCGATGGCGGTGAACGGAACGTCCAGTTCTTCGGCGACGATCTGAGTCAGGCTCGTCCGGACGCCCATGCCGATATCGACCTTGCCGGTGAAAACCTTGATCGCGCCGGCTTTTTCGATTCGCAGCCAGGAGTCCAGTTGCCCGGCCGGCGGAGTGGCGGCGGTCCCGGCGGCGAATAGCTGTGGCACGATAGTGGAATCGGCGAAGCTGAATCCGATCAGAAGCCCGGTGCCTGTTTTGAAGAATTCTCTGCGTGAGGAAGCCATGGCTATGCGCTCCTCACATTGACTTTTTGCGACATTTCCGAAGCCCGGCGGACGGCGTTCAAAACGCCGACATGGCTGCCGCAGCGGCAAACCAGACCTTCGAACGCAGCCGTCATCTGCTCTTCGGTGGGATGGGGATGTTTGTCAAGAAGCGCTTTTGCGCTCAGGACCCAGCCATTCATGCAATATCCGCATTGCGCCGCCTGTTCGGCGATGAAGGCCGTCTGGACGACATGCGGATGCTCGGGAGTTCCGATGCCTTCGAGAGTAACGATGTCTTTGCCCGCGGCGCGCGACACCGGCAACATGCAGGAGCGGGTGGGGACATTGTTTACAAGCACCGTGCAGGCCCCACACTGGCCGAGCCCGCAGCCGAAGCGGGGATTATTCAGAGCCAGGTTGTCCCGCAGTATGTAGAGAAGAGGACACTCGGGATCCACATCGTTAACGATGTGGGCTTTACCATTTACCTTCAAAGCGGCTCGCATTTTATTGCCTCCTGCGCAGCGATAATATTACCTCCCGCGCGGCAATAAAACCAGTATCGTTACCGCTTGTTGACACGCGCGGCTCTGAAAATGCAATCGAGTACTAGCCGCGCCCTGCGGTGACGGGGATCGGGTTGACCTTTGCGTTTTCCCGAATCGCGTCGCCAGGGCTGATCGCGACGTGTTCGCCCTTTTGCAATCCGGTCAGCACTTCGAGGTGATCGCCGTAATCCCGCCCGAGCTCTATTTTCCTGAAATGGGCGACGTTGTCGGGGCCTATGACAACCACAAACTGTCCGTCTCCACGGACGACGAGGGCATCAACGCGAATCGTCATCGGCGGTTCCGCGCGCGGGGTGGTGAAATTCACCTCCGAATACATTCCCGGCAAGAGAACCCCGCTTTCGTTAGTGACCTGCACTTCGACGAGCAGGGTACGCGTGGAGGGATCGAGCGCACTCGCGGTGCGCGTGACGGTCCCGGTGAAGGTTCGGGAGGGAAGATCCGGAATCTTCAAATCCGCTACCTGGCCAACGCGGACCGCCGAGGCATCCGCCTGGGGAACGTTCACATAGGTTCGGAGACGGTCGGTCTGCGCGATACGGAAAAGCAGCGTGGAGCCATCGCTCACCAGCGCGCCGGTATCGATATTGCGGAGCGTGATCACACCGGCAAAGGGCGCCTTTACCTTAAGGTAACCCTGCATTTCCGTGAAATGGCCGTAATTCGCTTCCGCCACGCCGATGTTGCTCTTCGCCACATTGACGGCTTTCTCAAGAGCCTGGACATTCTGCTCGGAAGCTTCGTAGGTGGATTTATAAGTGTCGGCGTCCTGGCGCGAAACCGCTCCTTTTTGCACCAGAGCGTTCCAGCGCTCATAGGTGTAGCGAGCCATTTCCGAGTTAGTCTTCGCCTGCTGCAGGTTGGCTGCCGCTTGTTCCAGCGAGGAACGCGCCTGGTCCACGCCGGATTTGGCCTGCTGAACCTGCTGGTCGAGTTCCGGCGCCTCGATCTCGGCGAGAAGCTGCCCTTCCTTGACCCGATCACCGATATCAACGTAGCGCTTTGCTATGTAACCGCTGGAGCGGGCCAGAATGGGCGCTTCCGTTACGGCCTGAATGCTACCGGGCAACATAAGCTGGCTCTTCCCGGCCGCCTGCCCGACCTCGAAATAATTCACCGGCGGCAGCGCGACGGCATCTTCCTTCGCGTCCTTGGCCAAGGCGGTCTGACGGCTGGTCTCGGGCAAATATCCGGCGAAAAAAGCGCCGACGAGGAGAAGGACAGAGACAATCGCGAGCATCCAGAGCGCTATCGCGGAAGGACGCTTGCGGTGTCCATGCCCGGTGGATCCATGCCCGCCGGAGGTTTTGTGCTGCTGCTCCAGGCGCCGTTTGAGGTCCTCGATCTCAGCCAGCAGCTGATCTTCACTTCTATTGTTTACAGGCGTCTGCATTCTTTCCGGTTTCACGCAGTCAAATACGAATTGACATCTTCGTGTTCTTCTTCTTCGAGTTTCAGATCAAAATCCACGGGCGGTTTCTTGCGCAACAAACTATAAACAACCGGCACGATGAAAAGCGTCGTGACGGTGGCGAGCAGCAGGCCGCCGATAACGGCGCGGCCAAGGGGAGCGTTCTGTTCCCCGCCCTCGCCCATGCCCAGCGCCATCGGCAACATGCCTATGATCATAGCCGTCGCGGTCATTACGACGGGCCGGATGCGGGTGGCCCCCGCGGCCAGCGCCGCAGCACGTTCGTTCATTCCTTCAAGCCGCTGATCGTTGGCGAACACCACCATAAGAATACTGTTCGCCGTAGCGACGCCGATGCACATGATCGCGCCCATCAGCGACGGGACGCTGAAGGTGGTCTGGGTAACGAATAACATCCAGAGAATTCCGGCGAGCGCACCCGGGAGCGCCATCAGAATGATAAACGGATCGAGCCACGACTGGAAATTAAGCGCCATGAGGAAGTAGACCAGGATGATGGCGAAGATCAGGCCCAGGCCCAGGCGGTAGAAGGAAGCCTGCATGGTGGCGATCTGCCCGCGCAGGTCGAGCGTCATGGATTTCGGCAGCGTCTTCTCCGTCTCAGCCATGATCTTCTGCACGGCTGCCCCAACCGATCCCAGATCCTGGCGGTCGACGTTGGCATAAACGTCGAACACGGGCTGCACGTTATAGTGGTTCACGATCTGTGGCGCGACGCCCCGTGTGGCGGTCGCGACATTCGCCAGATGCTGCGTCGTGTCGGCGCCCGCGCCGGGATTGCCGTACGCGAGCGTAGTCTGGCTGGGCGAGGCGCCGACGGCCGCCGAACCAGCGGTTCCGGAGGTGTCCTGGTTGGAGAACTTGCCGACCGGCGCGATCGGGGTCTGCATCAGCGCATCGAGCGAATTGATCTTTCTTTGCGGGGTCTGGGCGGTGATGAAGTATTGCACGCCGGTATCCCAGTTCAGCCATTGGCCTGGCGAAATTTGCCCCGTTCCGCTGAGCGAAATCATCAGACTGTTGGCGACATCGGACTGCGAGAGCCCGATCTGCCCGGCCTTGTTGCGATCCACATTGAGGCGAATCTCGGGGTAATCCACCACTTGGTGGACATGGACGTCGACGGCGCCGGGAATTTTGGCAATCTTCTGCCGCAATTCGAGGGCAAGCTTGTAACCAGCAGCGGGATTCCGGCCGGCGATCTGGAGATCGATGGGAGAGGGAAGCCCGAAATTCAGAATCTGGTTGGTGATATTGGCGGATTCGAAAAAGAAATTGACACCGGGGAAAGCGGCGTTCAACCGTTTGCGAAGGCGGTCCTGGTAATCCAGCGTGGATGCGGTCCTTTTGTCCTTGAGCGAGATGAGGATCTCGCCGTCTCCGGTGCCGATGGTGGGATTGTCGCCGAAGGAGAGGTTGAAACCGCCATTCGGAACACCAATGTTATCGATGATCGTGCCCGTTTCCGCGGGCGGGATCACGCGGCGGATCTCTTCTTCAATATTCGCGAACACGACCTCGGCCTGCTCAAGACGCGTACCCACGGGAGTTCGCGCGTGGAGCCGGATCTGCCCCGAATCGACCGTGGGGAAGAAGTCGCTTCCTATGAAGTGAATCAGCCCGAGGGAACCGAGGGTGAAAAACAGAAATGCGCAGAGTACGGTTTTGCGGTGATCGAGCGCCAGATCGAGGAGAGAAACGTAGAAGGCGCGTATCCGCTCAAACACCGAGTTAAATGCGTAGTGCGCACGCCAGATGATGCCCGTTCCGCCGGCGGTTTCGCCGTGCTCACCCAGGAGATACAGCTTCATTTCGGGACGAAGCAAATAATGCACCATGTTCGGAATGAGGGTTCTCGAAAGCAGATAAGAGGCCATCATGGCGTATACGACAGCCATGGCGAGCGGCGTAAACAGATACCGCGCCGAACCCGTCAGCAGCAGAACGGGAACGAACACGACGCAGATGCAGAGAGTGGAAACAAAGGCGGGGGCCGCGATTTGCTGCGCGCCGTCGAGCACCGCGCGCACGAGCGGTTTCTTCATGGCCATGTTCCGGTGGGTGTTTTCGATTTCGACGGTGGCGTCGTCCACGAGAATACCGACCGCGAGGGCAAGGCCGCCCAGCGTCATTACATTAATGGTTTGCCCGGTGAGACTGAGGACAATCAGCGAAACCAGAATCGAAAGCGGAATCGAGATGCAGACGATGATAGTGCTGCGCCAGCTTCCGAGAAACAGCAAAATCATGAGACCTGTCAGGCAGGCGGCAATTACGGCCTCACGCAGCACGCCTTCGACGGATGCCCTTACGAACAAGGACTGATCCGCGAGTTGCCGCCATTGAAGCGCCGGCGGGGCTTGGGCCATTATTTTCGGCATCGCCTTCTTGACCGCATCGACGACCGCGAGAGTGGAAGTACGCCCGTTGCGCATCGCAATCATGAGCGCGCCCCTTTGGCCATCCACCCGGACGATCGAAGTCTGCACCGGCGAGGCGCCATCGCGGATATGCGCCACATCCTTCACGTAAACGGGCACGCCGTTGACGACCTTGAGGGGCAAATCGTTGAATTCCGCAACGGTACGGGGGCTGCTGTTGAGCTTGATCTGATAGTCGATATCGCCGAATTTGGCGGTGCCGGCCGGAAGAATCAGGTTCTGCAATTGCAGCGCGTTATTCACATCGCTCGCCGAAATGTGCTTGGCAAACATCGCCTCGGGGTCGAGGTCGGCGACGATGGACCTGAATTTGCCGCCGTAGGGATTGGGAATCGTGGCGCCCTGGATCACGGCGAGCCGGGTGCGGATGAACTGGTTGCAGTAATCGGTGATCTGGTCCTCGCTCATAGTGGGACTACCGAACCCGATTTGCAGCACCGGCACGCTTGACACGTCGAACTTCAGAATATTGGGCGGAAAAATTCCCGGCGGCATGCCGCGAAGATTGGCTTCCGCATTGGCAACCACCTGCGCCTGGGCCAGCTCGATGCGGGCTCCGGGGTAGAAATAGACGCGGATGACCCCTACGCCGTTATAGGACTGCGACTCGATGTGTTCGATATCGTTGACGCTCTGGGTAATGCTGCGCTCGAAGTTCGTCACAACCCGGTTCGCCATCTCCTCGGGAGACAAGCCGCCGTATTGGTAGATCACGCTGAGGATGGGGATGTCGATGTAGGGAAATATATCGACAGGCATTGTGATAATGGCCGTGGCGCCCAGAATCATGATCAGCAGGGCCATGATTACAAAGGTGTAAGGCCGCCGGAGGGCTAATTTGACGATCCACATGAGTTGCTTTTGAGTATTGTACCGCCCGGGAAATGCCCGGTGTTCATACGGCGCTAACCGGCCTGAATTGGTTACCTTGCGGGCGATTCAGGCGGCGAATTTGAGCAGGCCGGGGGCGTTTCTTCCGCAGCAACGCTTGTATTTGGCGCCGGAGCCGCAGGGGCAGGGTTGGCTGCGGGCGATGGGCGGCGTTTCGGGCAGGTCGGATTGGGTTCGTTTTGTTGTGAGCGGCTCAGGCGCCGACGCCGGTGAAATGGGAGGGTTCGTGAGTCTCATGATCGATTCGAGGGTATCTGTCCCTTCGAGCTTGTGTTTGAGGAGTTGCCGCCGGAGGTCGAGGGCGAGGATCGGCTCCAGGTCCTTGATGCTGGTGAGCCCACCGATGTTGCTGGTATCGAAGCCCCTGGGCAGGCATTCTACGCGGAGTTGGCGCTCGGTCTGGAGGCGGCGGAGTTCGGCGGTGGCGCGCTGCAGGTTGCGATGGGCCTGGGCGCGGGCGCGGTCGACAGCCTGTTGGGTTGGGGCGGTGGCGGGGTCAACCATCGGGTCGAGCTGGGGATCGAGTTGATAGCCGCTTGCGGGATCGACCATATTGGACTCAATGACAGAACAGCGGCGGAGACGCCAGGCGGCGTGGACGATCTCGGCGGCCAGCGTTTGCTCGAACGGCCCTTCGGGGGCGAGTTCCTTCTGGAAGTTTTCGCAGAAGAGATGGTAGAGGCGGTTCTCTTCCGGGCGCACGAAATCGGCGGCGGAGTAGATGCCGAAGGTGACGGCGTTGCGGGAGGCGCGGGATTTGCCTTCTTTGGTGCGCGGCCCAGTTGAGGATTCGGCGTTGCGGCGGTTGGCGGCGATTTGAGCTTCTGTTGCCATGGTTCGTCCTTTTCGATCTGGATGAGGAGTTCGATCTCTGCGTTCAATCTCTGCCGTGAGCGTAGCTGATGTAATCGAGGGCCATTGTTAGCGGACGCCGTAAAACATTGCAAACATTGGCGGTATTTCCTCGAGCGAGCCGTGATCGGCGGGAGGATGTCCGGATTTCCGTTGAAGGTCAAGGGATGATAACCGGACATAAAGGACGTTATGTTGTACTAAATTGCGGGGCGTGGTAGGCTCGGCTCATGGCTCAAATCTTCGTTTCTCACAGTTCCAAAGACGAAGCTTCTCGGACGCTACTCTCAAAGGCGTTCGCGTCCACCAACGTGCGGGCCATCTTTGAGGAGTTCGACGCAATCGAAAAAGGACCCGCAGACGCCGCTCGGATTAGGGATAACATCCGGCAATCAAATGCGGTCTTCGTCGTTCTGGGGAAAAATGTAGAGACCCTACAGCATACGCGTGACTGGGTATGCCACGAAGTTGGCATCGCAGCGGAGACCAACAAAGATATCTGGGTTCTGGAACCGATTACGGAAGCGAATGACCTCTCAGTAGTGATTCCGCAGTTCAGGCACTACGTTTGTTTCAACCCGGCAGACGAGCACTGGCAAGGGTATTTAACTGCGATCATCGCTTCGTATGATGACTCCCATTTTTTAAAAGCGATGTCAGGAGGGGCGGTTGCAGGAGCGGCTCTAGCACCGGAAGAAGAGGTGTGGGGCGGAATCGCTTTAGGCGCGTTTTCCGGTATGCTGCTGGCCGCGCTCAATTCCTCTACCCGTCCTCCGGGCACACTTTTCCGGTGTCCAAATCCGAAATGTTTTTCAGTCTATAGCGTTCATCTCTGCGCCAACTGGCTGCGCTGCCCGGTGTGCAATAGCCGCTGGCAATTCACGTAGAGGAGCATTTGATGGCTGGCGAACTCGCTACGAAGGAACAGACTATCGTCATCGTTCCGGCGCTCATTGCCGGGACAGGGGAGCGGGCCGCGTGGCGCTTCCTCGAATTCTTCACCGTCAACATTCGCAACAAGAACACGCGCACGGCATATGCACGGGCCGCTGGCGCTTTCCTCCGCTGGTGCGAGGGGCAGGGGATTAGCCAACTCGGGCGCGTCCAGCCGGTGCATGTCGCCGCGTATATCGAACTGCTGCAGAGCGAGCGGTCGGCTCCCACAGTCAAGCAACATCTGGCCTGTATACGAATGCTGTTTGACTGGCTCGTTACCGGACAGGTGATGCCGACGAATCCGGCGCACTCCGTCCGGGGACCGCGTCATTCGGTGAGCAAAGGATCAACGCCGGTGCTGTCTTCCGAAGAAGCGACCGAGCTGCTTACCGGCATGGATGTTTCAACTGTGGTTGGCTTGCGCGATCGCGCCGTCATCGCCGTGATGACGTACACCTTCGCCCGCGTCGGGGCCGTCGTCGCGCTCAGCGTCGAGGATTACTTCCCGCAGACAAAACGCTGGTGGCTGCGCCTCCACGAGAAAAACGGCAAGGTCAATGAAATGCCCTGCCATCACAAGCTGGAAGAATATCTGGACGCTTACATCAAAGCTGCGGGCATCGCGGACGACCGCAAGGGGCCGCTGTTCCGCTCCGCGATCGGCAAGACGCGGAAACTCGGGGAGGGGTCGATGTCGCGCACGGATGTCTGGTACATGGTGCGCCGCCGTGCTTCCAATGCGGGAATTGAGACGGCGATAGGCTGCCACACGTTCCGCGCAACCGGGATTACGGACTACCTGACGAACGGTGGGCGCATCGAGGTGGCGCAGCGCATGGCCGGGCACTCGAATGCGAAAACGACCGGGCTTTACGACCGGCGCAACGATGACGTAAGCGTGGGCGAAGTGGAAAGGATCGGGATTTGAAAGGAGGTTTTTGAGGTTATGAAGAAACGCATGCCGTCGCCAGCACGACGAAGACCTGCACCAAAGCGCCGCCGCGCGGCTCCCTTCCTCCCCCCGGAACCGGAAATCGTGACAGGTAAATTTAAAGGCCAAAAGCTGAGTGAACTTTCAGATCAGGAATTAACTTCCTTCTTGCGATGGGATGCCCAGTCTCAGACCAGAGCCGTTGTCCCAAATATAATTGCTCCCAGTCAGCCCATATGCCAAGACATTAGCCAATACTGGTTTGCGAAATACGAATTATTGGAGCGTCGAAAGGCACCTGCGGAACGCGAATCGTCCAGCCCTGTCAAGTTGACCGCAGACGATACCAACGAAAGCATCGCGCGGAAATTTCTCCAATACGGGTACCGAGCCGCCGCCCGAAAACATCATTCCGATGTTGGTGGCGACGATGGCAGCATGCGGCGGCTAACAGAAGCCCGCGATTACGCGCTGGCACGCCTGAAAAAATGAGTCTACTCCGTGACTTCAGGGGCCGAACCATAACGCTTTCGGTGTCATACTGATCTACGATCCATGGACGCAACCCACAAAAGCCAGTACGGGCAGCTGCTAATGTCGCTCATTCCTGAATCTGGTTCGAGCATCGGCAATGTCACTCTGCGGGAGAAGATGCAGGCTGCAGCGAAGAAATCCGGGGAAGCTTAACCGACCAGATTACTGGCTATTGCGGGATTCCCTTATTGACGAAGGCCGTATCGAACCCGGACGAGGAAGAGGCGGTTCGGTTCATCGCATTAATGTTATTTCAGCGCAACCGCCTGAGCCGGAAACTACCACAACGGAGCCTGTCGCCGATAAAATTTTCGAACGTGCTCTTTACACTCCCTTCCTCAAAGCCATCGAAGAAGGCTATATAAAGGAAAACCGTATCAAGCGATTCGTGTCGGAGATCACAGCAGCGCAAGGCAGGAGAGCAACCGGAGGGAGGTGGACGCGCCCAGACGTAATTGTTGCCGCTGTGAGGACATATCAGTTCACACCGGGAAAGAGGCTCGAAGTAATCACTTTCGAGGTGAAGCCAAATTTGGCAACGGCTTTCGAGGGAGTCTACGAAGCGTTGGCCCATTCGGTGTTTGCACACAGGTCCTATTTGGCAGTCAACGTCAAAGAATACAAAGATGCTGAAACGATACCAGATGACCGGATCATGCAAGAGTGTGAACGTCACGGCATCGGATATATGACTTTCGAAGACCCCGCAGACTACGGAACGTTCGATATTGCAATCACTGCACAGGTCAGGGAGCCCGATCCATACGAAGTGGACAACTTTATACGAACTCAGCTAAGCCAAGAGAACCAAGACCAGCTCCGCGAATTCCTTCAATAGATGGCTTTCATGCCGCCCATTTTTGACCCGGATCTATGAAACACGTCAACCTCGCTGTTTACAGGGGTCGTGACGATGGTTCAAATCTTACCATTTGCGAGACGGTCAGCGGACAGCGGCTCCAAGAACGAAGCCCCGAACCGCCCTGCTCAGATGTCGATCTCTTGTCGGAAGCGTCCAACGCGATCGGAGCGCTGCTGAACTGCAAGGCGCCGGCGAAATGAACCCGCGACGAGTGACAATAGAAGAGCCATGACTCTGGAAGAACTGCGCACGACCAGCCGGGAGGAAATCATGCGCCTCGCCGCGGACTGCGGGGCGGCCAACGTGCGTGTCTTCGGCTCCGTGGCCAGGGGCGAAAACGATTCACGAAGCGACGTCGATCTTCTGGTCGATCTCGAGCCAGGGCGCAGTCTTCTCGATCTTGCAAGGCTACAGCGCAAACTTGAGCAGCTGTTGACTGTAAGAGTGGACGTGGTTTCGGCCCGGGGCTTGCGGGACAGCGTCCGCGAAACCGTCCTTCGCGATGCATTGCCCCTATGAGAGACGACCGGCTGCGCCTCGCGGACGTACTCGAAGCGATCGGGCAAATTGAGAAGTATTCGCAGCGCGGCCGGGCTGCCTTCGATGAAAACGAACTGATCAGAGTGTGGATTCTTCATCACCTTGAAATCATGGGCGAAGCCTGCCGCGGCCTTTCGGACGACTTTCGGAACGCGCATCAGGATGAGATCTGGTCCGACGTCGTGAGCTTTCGGAATGTCCTCGCGCACCAGTACTTTGGCATCGATCTTGAAGCGGTCTGGGAAGTTGTGGCACGCGACCTTCCCGAACTAAAGAGCAAGGTTCTGGAGATTATGGGCCCGCCGCCGAGTCCGGGGGAAACGGCGTGAGTCCGCAAGCCGGAACTCGTCTCGGCCGGTGTGAAGTGCTTTCGCCGATCGGCTCGGGCGGCATCGGGGATTAAACTTCGTGGCCGGAAGCGTGATATTGCGGATTCAGCACTTTGCGCGCTGTTTCGGCGCCGTAGACCGGAAGCGAGTCGTCGGTCAGCAAGCCAATCTGCTTGAGCACCGACGCCTGATCCCAGTAGATGTGCTCGTGCGCGAGTTTGCCGTCGCGGAAGCGCACAATAGCCACCAGCGGGATTTCGACGCGCCGGTTGGTGGGAGCGACGCCGGGCAGCATCCAAGGCATCTCCTGAGTATGGGTAAAGCTGAAGATCATCTCGTCGACAAGCTGGTTCTCCCCTACGGTTCGCGAAACGGGAGTCAGCGTGGTGTCAGGCGGCATGGCCGGGATGAAGCGTTTTGAGTAGAAATCGCGCAAGGCCGCTTTGCCATAGCCGCCGGTGAGGACGGGGATGTGGTTCACGTAGGCGTCGTCAACCATGGTGGCGAGCGTTGCTTCGGTGTCGCGCGTGGCGAATTCGTGGCCGGTGTGTTCTTCCCAGAGGCGGGAGAGATCGAACGGAGGGGATTCGGACATAGGTGCGATTGTAGCTTAACCGGGAATCAGCTCTCGTTGCTATTCGGGCATTTTGAGGACGGCAGGCGAAACCGCCTGCCCCACCACAACAGGTGTCTCCAGACATGGAAGAATCTCGTCAAAATGTGTGGATTACTTCCTGAAGCGCGTCGATCGCCTCGATGCAGTCCTGGCGATCGACATCGTAGTGCGTGACGGCGCGCATGAACTGGTTGTTCACCGCATTCATCAGAATACCGCGTTCTTTCAGAGCGGCGGACGTGTCACGCGGCGAGCATCCATCGGGAAGGTCGAAGATCACGATGTTCGTCTCGACGGGCCGAACGACCACCCCATCGATTTGACGCAGGCGTTGCGCCAGATATTGGGCATTCGCATGATCGACATGCAGGCATTTGGGCGATTCTTCCAACGCCACGAGCCCCGCGGCGGCGAGCACTCCGACCTGCCTCATGGCCCCGCCAAGGCGCTTGCGCAGAAGACGCCCTTTGTCGATCAACGGCGCGGGACCGGCGAGGATCGATCCCGCGGGCGCTCCCAGGGCTTTCGAGAGGCAGAACATTACGGTATCGACTTTCGCGGCGATCTCGCGCACGGGCTTTCCCGTCGCTATGGACGCGTTGAAGATCCGGGCTCCATCCATGTGCACGGGGACGCCTGCCTCGTGCGCGCGATCGCAGATGTCGTCGATTACGCCCTGAGGGTAGACGCGTCCGCCGGCCATGTTGTGGGTGTTCTCGATCTCGATTGCCCCGGTGGGCGCCGAGTGAGGGCCGCCGGTTTTCAGAACAGTCCGGATCAGATCCCAGGTCAGAATGCCGTCCTTCGTTTCGGCGGAACGGATCAGACAGCCGGAGAACCAGGCGAGCATCGAGAGTTCCCAATCGAGCAGATGCGCGCGGGAATCGCAGACGACTTCCTGGCCATGCTCGGTGAGGAGCTTGATGGCGATCGTGTTCCCCATCGTGCCTGAGGGGACGAAGAGCGCGGCCTCTTTGCCCGCAACTTCAGCGGCGCGCTGTTCGAGTTTATTGGCGGTAGGATCCTCGCCGTAGACGTCATCGCCGACCTCGGCTTCGAACATCGCCTGGCGCATGGCGGGCGTGGGTTTGGTGACCGTGTCGCTTCTTAAGTCGATCATGCGGGGGTCGATCATGCGCCGATGAACTCCTGGAAAATTTCGTTCGATACCATCACACCCCGCGGCGTGAGGCGCAGATTGCCGTTGGAGCGTTCGAGAACGCCGCTGGCGAGGAAATGCTCGAAAGCGGGCCCGAAGCGCTGCCAGTCGCGCTCATCCGCGTGCACGCCTTCGGAAAGGCGGAGACCTACGAAGAATTTCTCTTCGACGGGGTCGGGCGAGGTTTCCTCAGAGCGGACGGATTCGCCGCGCTCGGAGCGCGCCACGTAATCCTGCGCCGATTCCACGTTCTGCCAGCGCGTGATGCCGTTGAATGAGTGCGCGTCGGCGCCGAAGCCGATGTAGGGGGCGCGCTTCCAATATTTCAGATTGTGGAGCGATTCGGCGCCGGAGCGGGCGAAGTTTGAGATCTCGTAGCGATGGATGCCGTTGGCTTCGAGAAGGTCGACGGCGGTTTCGTAGAAATTCGCGATTTGGTCGTCTGGCGGAACATCGGTTGCGCCGTAGCGTTTCCCGCCGAGGAGAATCTCAGAGCCCAGGCGGCTATCTTCGTCGACCTCGAGCATGTATATGGAAAGATGCGGAACGTCGAGGCCGAGCGCGGCCTGGAGAGACTCGTGCCAGGTCGTTTCCGTCTGGCCGGGAAGGCCGGCGATCAGATCGATATTGATGTTGTAAATGCCGTGCGCGCGTAGCAGGGCAACGTCTTGCTCAACGATTTGAGCATTGTGTTTGCGACCTGTGCGCGACAGTTCCGATTTAACGAACGATTGCACGCCGAGGCTAACGCGATTGATCCCGGCGGTTTGCCAGGATTTTACGCGATCGGCGGTGAGAGTGCCTGGGGCGGCCTCGAGAGTGGCTTCGCGCCAAGCTGGTTCAGGGAATGCGCGCTGGAGTTCCTCGATGGCCGCGGGCTCCATACCGCTGGGTGTTCCGCCGCCGATGTACAGCGTCTCAGGAGGCACCTTGAACACACCGGCAAACTGATGTGCGGAAATCTCTTCCCGCAGCGCGGCCAGGTAACGGGCTTCCAGTTCGCGCGGAAAGACGCCGGACGCGAAGTTACAGTAAGTGCATTTCTGGGCACAAAACGGCCATGAGATGTAGATGCCTGCCACTGAATGTATTCATGATATCGTCCGCGCTGCCTGAAAATCTAAAGATGCGCCCAGCGGAGTAACGGCGCAAAGCGAGCGAAATCCGTGTCGGCGGTCGCCCATTCGCACCCGCTTTCGATCGCGACCGCGGCGTGCACCGCATCCGCAACGAGCTTTCCTTTCAGCTTCCCGTCTTCGCAAAGCTGGCGGAAGATAGTCCAGTGAATTATTTATTGCTCTTATTTACTGTTTCTGCCCTCTCGCGAATTGCGCTTCGTCGTCGAGCACAACCAGGGCGGACGTGCGATCCAGATCCAGATTTGGCTGGACCAGCCTTGCCCGTACTGTATGAAGGTGGAACGGAAGAGGCGGTGCGGATTGCTTCCGGGCGAGGTGCGCTCGTAGAGCGTCTTCCAGAAGTGCGCTTAAGGTCACGCCGCGTTCGGAGGCCTGGCGCCTGGCGCTCCGGAGCAGCGGCCCCGGAAGGTTGACGGTGGTCCTCATTCCATAAGTATAGAGACGAGCGATCCGGGGATCGGAGCGTACTGGCTTTTTCCCCTTACCGGGAGCCTTGGCGACGACGTTGTCTCTCAGAGCGAAATAACGGTGAGGCCGGGAATCCGTTTGAAGTCGCGAAGATTGCTCGTCCCCACCGCGTAGCCGAGTTCCAGAGCGCGGGCTCCGATCACAAGATCCCCAAGCGGAAGATTGACCCCTTTAGCGGCCTCTTCGCCCCCGAGCCTGGCGATGATCTCGGCGCTTACTTCCGTCACCGGATGGGTCGGGACCGTGGCTTTGAGTTCATCGAGGAAAGCCCGCCTCCTCTGACGGATTTCCGGCGTGTTGGCGCGATAAATCCCGTGGCCAATTTCAGCAACGCTCAGAACGCAGAGAATGAGGGGAATGTCGCCGACAGTTTTCTGAATCGATTCGATAGCTTGATCCGGTCTGAGGTTCCGGCGTTCCGCCGCGATCAGCACACTGGAATCGAGGACTAATCCCAGGAGGGTGGATTCCATGGCTCCCGATGGGCCTTGATACCTTCCTCAATATCGCGGGCAAAGTCCTCGTCCATAACCGCACTCGATTGCCGGGCCTTCAAATCTGCAATCACTTCGGAGATCATTCGCCCCGCAGGGCGTGATGGTTTGATAACGGCAACGGCGCGGTGGTCCTCCTCAACGACAACCTCGACGCCTTGCCGGACCTGCGCCAGCACGGCGGCTATGTCTTTCACCACTTCGGCCTCGGTCATGTGGAGGACTGCCATGCCTTCGATCATAGCGAGTTCGGGAGCGCTGGTGTTCCAGTCGACTGAAATGGAGAATGGGTTCCGGCGTCAAGACGATAGGGCGAACGCAGGAAGAAGCAACAAAAGCATCCCACGCCGGAGAAAAGTCGCTTTCTCGATGGGATCTGCTGGCGCTGCGCTTAAGCGCGATCGAAAGAAGGACTTCAAACCTTCGAGGGTGGAAGTGATCGACCGGGCGAACGGGCGGGTTGTGGTGTACCTTTTCCCATGACGAACGAACTCACGAAGGGCGACCACCGGGTCGGTTGGACGCGGCGGTCTTGCCGGGACAAGTGCCTGGGGCTTTAACTTTTGGGGAGCGCTTCGACAGCGGCTTTCATATCTTTCAACATCTTCTCGACAGCATCGTGCGTGCGCTTGGTTCCCCACCATCCAAAGCCGGTGGGAACAGGGCGTGAGAGAGTCATACTGTCCAGTTCCACGTCGATCCCGTCATTAGCATCCCGGACGAACCAGAAGGTATTGGTGCGCCAGAGGAATCCGTGGTCGTCGCCTTCGGGATAGTAGCCCTGACTGACATCTTTCGGGTCGCGCCACTCCTTAATACTCGCGGCCGAGGATACGGACGCCCAGCGATGCGGATCGTAGTAGCGGTAGTGGGTCTCGTAGACGCAGTCGTATGAAACGGCGATCCAGAGAGTGGACTGGATCAGCGAAATGTGTGAAGTGTAATGCTCGTCGTCAGGTGTGCTGTCGGGGCCTTTCACGCCGGAGCCCTTACCTACATCCGGCTTGAAATACTTTGGATAATTCGGGTAGTCCTGCATGATCTGCCGGACGTTGGCGATGGTTCCGCGGGCGATGTGGATCACTCCGGAAAAGTGATGGATGCTGCCCCCCGCGATGTCCCGGTTCTCGCGGGCCTCAACTACAGGTTTACCTTCCGCGAAGGCGGCTTTGTGCACGCAGCATGCGGAGTCGTCGATCCACATTTTCCCGGATTGGGCGTAGGGCGCGGCAACATTTCGCTCAAACTGCGCCACGTACTTCTCGAACGCCTGGAGTGCCGAGGGGTCCAACTGGAAGGTTGGGAGGATCGAAGCATGCAGCGTGGCACAGAACGCGACAGCGCCGAAGCACCTCGCGAGCAGAGAAAACTTCATCTTTATCACTATACCTGGCACAACTGCGCGGAAGGGCCGGCGATTCACCAGCGAACAAGATCGCCGGCGCTACTTTCCATGGATGAGGGAAAGAAACTCGTCGCGCGTCTCTTTGTTGGTGCGGAACGCCCCGAGCATGGCGCTGGTGACCGTGCCCGAGTGCTGCTTCTCCACGCCGCGCATCATCATGCAGAAATGCTGCGCTTCTGCGATCACACCCACGCCGAGCGGGTCGAGCAGATCCTGAATGCACTGCGCGACCTCCTGCGTCAGCCGCTCCTGAATCTGCAGGCGGCGCGCGTAGGCGTCGATAATACGGGGTAGTTTGCTCAGCCCGATCACCTTGTTGCGGGCGATATACGCCACGTGGACCTTGCCGTAAAAGGGCAGCATGTGATGCTCGCACAGGCTGAAGAACTCGATATCCTTCACGATCACCATCTCGTCGTATTTCACTTCGTAGATGGCGCCGTTGACGATCTTGCCGATATCGGTCGCGTAGCCGCTGGTCAGGAAACGCAACGCCTTTTCGACCCGCTCGGGCGTGCGTAACAGACCCTGGCGGTTCGGATCTTCGCCGAGCTCCTCGACAATCTCCTGGATTAAAGGGGCAATCGGCTTCGCCGGCGCGGCCGAAACGACTTTCAGCGAATTTGGATTAACGGCGCGTTTCTTCATGGTTGGTTTTCATTGCCGGTTTTCTGCCGCAATTTCACAGATGTTTCGTTCGGTCTCCCAGATGCGAACCTTTTCGAGATGGGGACCGCTGCCCGGGAAAGTCTTCGGCCAGGCCTCCCGCAGCCGGCGGTCCACTTCGGCGCCGAGATTCTCCGTAGTGGGCACTGTACTCCGGAACGCTGCAACTTCTTCATTCAAATTGCGATAGCGGAACGGTGCGAGTATTTGTTCCTCCGCCAGACGGTCCAGCAGGACCAGGTCGACCACACGACCCGTGATCGGATCCACTGCACCGCGCACGGTCAATTCGACCTCGTAATTGTGCCCGTGGCCATGAGGATTATTGCATTTTCCGTAGGTGGCAACATTCTCGGCATCTGTCATTGCGGAAGAGTGAAGCCGGTGGGATGCGAAGAATTCGTAGCGCCTGCTCAACCGGACTGTCGGCGTTCTCACTGTCATTCTGCACCCCGGTACTCGACCGATAAATCGCTGGTTTCGTGCACACGAACCGAATAGAGCCGCGCGCGTCCCTGAATACCGGGGGCGATCCGGTTCCAGATGTCGATGGCGATATTCTCGACAGTGGGCACGATTCGATCGAACGGGCTGACTTCCCGGTTGAGGAGCCGGTGATCGTAGACGTCGAGGACCTTTTCGTCGAGGATCTCTTTGAGGCGCTTCAGATCCAGAATCATCCCTGTAACAGGGTCCGGATCGCCTTCAATCGCAACTTCGACCACATAATTGTGCCCATGACCGAGCGGATTGGCGGCCGGGCCGTAGACGCGCTCGTTTTCGGAGTCGGTCAACTGAGACGACCGGCAGACATGCGACGCCGAGAATTCGACCTTTTTCGATATCACCATGCGGCGTTTGATTCAATAGAATTATAGGAAACCAGCTATGAAGGTCGATCGCATTCTCGAGGCCGGCATTTTCGTAATGCTCCTGGCGTTCGTCGGCACACTGTATCTGTCGCTGCACGACAACGTGGTAAAGGTGGGGGACAGAGCCCCGGACTTCAGCATTCAAGCCGATAATGGGAAGACGATTACGGCCCGCGATTTCGGGGGAAAGCTGCTGATCCTGAACTTCTGGGCGACGTGGTGTCCCCCGTGTGTCGATGAGGTGCCGTCGCTGAATCAGTTGGAGAGCGCTTTGGGGCCTCAGGGCGTGGTTGTCCTTGGCGTCAGTGAAGACGAAAGCCCTCAGGCCTACCGGGACTTCCTTGCCCGGTTTCACGTGTCCTATCTGACGGCGCGGCAACCCACTAAAGACATAAGGTTGAAATACGGCACACTCCAGATCCCCGAGACATATCTGATTGACCGCAACGGCAAGGTAGTGGAAAAGGTCGTTTCGGAAGTCGACTGGTCGTCGGATCGGATGATTCAGCATGTCAAATCCCTCCTCTGAGGCAGTTCTGGAAACTGCGCCATTGGAAAGAGCCGGGCTTCCAGCCGCGGCGAAGAGGCAGATCATCGAACTGGCCGGACCGGGCGGCTACCTCGACCGTCCCGAAGACCTGACGCTTTACGAGTACGACGGCAGCGTCGACAAAGCGCGCCCGGAACTCGTCGTGTTTCCGCGCACCACAGACGAAGTGGCGGCGATTGTCAGGATCACGGCCGAGCACGGCGTTTTCATCACGGGCCGCGGCGCGGGTACGGGGCTCAGCGGCGGGGCGATTCCGCGGAAAGGCGGCGTGCTGATCGGCTTCTCACGGATGAATCGCATCCTTGAAATCGATATTGAGAACGAGCGGGCCGTGCTGCAGCCGGGCGTGGTGAATCTCGATATCACGCTCGCGGTGCAGGCACTGGGTTACTTCTATGCGCCGGATCCTTCCAGCCAGCGAGCCTGCACGATCGGCGGGAATGTGGCGGAGAACTCCGGGGGACCGCACACGCTGGCGTATGGGGTGACCACCAACCACGTGTTGGGTCTGGAATTCGTATTACCCGACGGCTCGGTCCACACGACCGGCGGCAAGGAATTGGATCAGCCCGGTTATGACATCACCGGCCTTCTGGTTGGTTCCGAAGGCACTATGGCTTTGGTGACGAAGATCATCGTGCGGCTGATGCGGCAACCCGAGAAGGTGAAAACGCTGCTGGCTGTCTACAATTGGGCCTCGGACGCGGCGGATACAGTGGCTGAGATCACGGCCTGCGCGATTACACCCGTTGCAGTCGAGATGCTCGATGGCGAGATGCTGCGGATGGTGGAACTCGCGACGCATGCCGGGTATCCGATGGATGCCGCAGCCGTGCTGCTGATCGAGCTGGAAGGTTTGATGGAAGCGGTCGAGGAACAGACCGAGCAGATTCGCGAGGTTTGCGGGCGCTGCGGGGCGCGTGAGTTTCGCGTGGCCAAAACCGCCGAGGAGCGCGAGTTGCTTTGGAAGGGCCGCAAGAACGCGTTCGGGGCGGTGGGCCGGGTTAGTTCTTCGTATTACGTACAGGACGGGGTAGTGCCCAGGACACAGGTGGCTCCGACCCTGCGTTATATCGCGCAAGTAGCCGAACGGCACAAACTAAGCATCAGCAATATTTTTCACGCGGGCGATGGTAATCTTCACCCCATTATTCTTTTCAACTCCCGCGTTCCAGGAGATCTCGACCGGGCAAAAGCCGCTGGCGAAGACATCCTGAACCATTGCATCTCCGTGGGAGGCTCGATCACGGGCGAACACGGCGTGGGGATGGAAAAGAACGAATTGATGGGCCGCCTGTTTCCGGCGGAAACCCTGGATTATATTGGGCGATTCAAGGATTTGTTCGATCCGAAGCAGCGTTTAAACCCCGGCAAAGTTTTGCCGACCGGCCGGGGATGCCTCGAAATCCGGCAAGCTCCCTTCACGCGCCGCAGTGCGGTGTAAAAGCCCGGTTCAAAAGAACTGCGTGCGACTGAAACTCGCCTGGAGTGCGTGGCGCACGCACTCAGCGTGCCGCGTCGGCACTCGTGCCGACGCCCGTACCATTCGCAGAAGCGGGTGTCGAGAAAGTCTCGACACGGCACGCTGAGAGCGTGCGCTACGGTCAAACCTGCTGGAAGCTGACCGTGAACCCAGCGACGGATACTAAATCAGCGCGAAGGGAGGCGGGTTGTGAACAACAGTCGCAGCGGCGTTTACGGAGTTCTCGGCGAGCCGGGTCAGTGCGTGGTCCGCGGCTTTCTCCTCGGCGAGGCTGTCATCGAGCAGACGTGCCACTTCCTCAAACCCGAGGGCGCGGGCAAATGCCGATAGCGATCCGTACAAGCTGATTTCATAGTGTTCGATCTGATTGCCGGAGAAGATGAGTGCGGCATCCAGCAACGGCGAGCGCTCAAGGTGCGAAATCATCCTCAGGCATTCGTCCATAATGATCCGGGCGGGTTCGCTTTTCTCCGCGGCGGGAGCGCGATCGAGCCGCGTAAAAATCTGCTCGAGGCGATAGACATGAGTCTTGGCTGCCACGAGATGCAGATCGAGCATATGTTTCAGTTCCTGCGAGGAGGCCGCCTCGACCATCTTCGGTAAGTCCTTTATGAGCAGGCGTTCGCAGTCCCAGGAATATTCCAAGCCACGCTGGAAGAGATCTGAGAGGTTGTCGAGCAACATTTCGTGTTCTCCTTCCGTGAGATGGAGCACGTTCAGAGCCAAAACGCTCCACCATTCCGGCATTTTCGTTTAATTGATCACAATTCCCGTGAGTTGAGAGCGGCGGGAGGGAACGCCGCGCACCGGACGAGAAGGCATATCATGGTTCTCACAGGTAAAACCGTAATGAGAGCAATCGACGAAAACACAATCACCGACGCTGCAATCGAGCAGATGTCTTCCACGCGGAATCCGCGCCTCAAGGAGATCATGGCGGCCGCCGTGCGTCACCTGCACGCCTTCGCGCGCGAGGTGGAACTCACGCCGGAAGAGTGGCTGGAAGGGATCAAATTCCTGACCGCGACCGGCCAGATGTGCACGGCGTACCGGCAGGAGTTCGTGCTGCTCTCGGACACAATGGGCTTGAGCAGCCTCGTCAACTCGCTCCATGACAAGCGCGGAACGGAAGCGAACACGAAGTCAAGCCTGCTCGGACCGTTCTACCGGCAGGATTCGCCCACGTTTCAATTGGGTGAATCCATCGCGGTCAAAGCGAAGGGACCAGCGATCGGGCTTTACGGGCGGGTCACGAATACCGCCGGCGAAGGGGTGCCGAACGCATCGATCGAGATCTGGCAGCCGGATGAAGACGGCGATTACGATCTGCAAAAGCACGATCCCAAAGAAATGGACCTGCGCGGCAGGTTTTTCACGGATGCCGAAGGCCGGTATTACCTGCGCACGATTCGTCCGCTCGGTTATATGATTCCGATGGATGGTCCGGTGGGCGATTTGATTCGCGCCCAGGGACGCCATGGATTCCGGCCCGCTCACATTCACTTCCTGATCGGGGCGCCGGGATACCGCGAAGTCGTCACAGCGTTGTATCTCGCCGGCGACGATCACATCGATTCGGACACCGTATTTGGCGTAACGGATTCCCTGGTGGTGGACATCCGGGACAAAAATCAGGATTCGCCATTCAACGGAATCCCGAGCATCCGGTACGACTTCACTCTGGCGGCGGCGAAGGATGGGCATTCGGGCCGGGTCGGGGCGGATCCTTCGCAAATCGTCGCATCCGGACAAAATGGGAAGGCCGCGATTAAGAATTGACTTCGGGCTCCCGCTTCCGTGCCCCGATTTCCTGCGTGCTGGTTTTGTGCGCGCTGGCCGGACTCGCGAGCGCGCACGACGTTTCACGCAGCGATTCGAAGATTGAGATTCAGGGGCGCGAAGTTCGGGTTACCTTCACGCTGAACCCCGCCGAATTGCTCAATACGCCGTTGGTGGATCAGTCAGCGCCGGTCCCGGATATCGTCCTGCGGCACTACTTCGTCACCAGCCCTGCGCCTCCGGTCGCCACGACGGTCGGGAAATATTCGATTCTGCCAGGCTCACTCGCGCGGATGGAGATTCTGTACGTCTTCCCGCAGGATGTGACGTCGCTCCAGGTGCGGTCGACACTTTACGAAATCATGCCGGCCGGGCATCAGCATCTGATCAGCGTCAGGCTCAACGGAATCCTGCACGAAGAGATCCTCGACTCACGGAAGCAGCAGACCACGTTCACCGGCGTTAAAAGCACCAATCTTCAGACGATGTGGACGTTCGTGCGTCTGGGAGTGGAACACATCTTCACGGGATATGATCATCTGGCCTTCCTGCTCGGGCTTCTGGTCGCCACCGCTACGCTGGGTTCGCTGATCAAGATCATTACGTCGTTTACAATCGCGCACAGCATCACGCTGGCGCTGGCGACGTTCAATGTAGTCATCCTGCCGTCAAGGCTGACGGAATCGCTGATTGCGCTGAGTATCGGCTATGTGGCGGCGGAGAACCTCTTCAATTTCCGGGCGATGAAGCGCTACTACATCACGTTCCTTTTCGGCCTCGTGCATGGGTTCGGTTTTTCGAACGTGCTGCGGGAGATGGATCTGCCAAGAGCGAGCCTTGCGCTCTCTCTGTTCTCATTCAATGCGGGCGTTGAGATCGGGCAGATTACCTTCGTTATGCTGATCTTCCCATTCGTGCAGGACCTGACGTCTTCGGGCTGGAAGAGGCTGAAGCCGGCAGTCTCGATCGGGATCGCCTGCCTCGCGGTTTACTGGTTCGTACAGCGAGCTTTCCTAAGCTGACACCTGCGAACTCATTCGCCGGTCAGTTTGAGAATCATCCCGGTATCGGTCGCGATCCAGAGATGATCTTCATCCGGGCCGGCGATGATTGCGCTGTGGGCCACGGCGCGATAATCGACCTTCATTTCTTCCCAATTTTCCAGATCGTCGCTGGTCAATACTTTCAATTTCCCGGGAATCGGGCTGCGATAGATCGTCCCCGCGGTCTCATATCCGGCGATCAGCCCACGGGTCGAGCCCGCAAAAATGCGGACGTCGGTAATGGCCCGGTCCTTCGCGCGAAACGAACTCTCGCTCTTACCCGTGTGGAGATCGATCCGGTACACTTCGCTCGGATAGTCGAACGCGTCCTTGTATTCGTTCAATCCGAGCGCGGTCCCCTGCGGCGTCATGCTGATGCGCGTGACTTGCCCGAAGACGGACGCCTCGCTCTTAAGCCACGTTTTTCCCGCGTCCGTGGTCTCGAGCAGAACTGAGTAAGTGGGGAGTTGGCGCCGCTTACCCGCGCTTTCGGGCTCCATCCAGTTGGGGCCACCCGGGCGCGGTGGAATATTCCAACCCGAAATCATTCCGTTCTTGCCCGTAAACGCGATTTCGCCGAAAGTCGTGTAGGTAGGATCGCCCTGGACTTCTTTCAGGATCGGCAGAAGCGTCCAGGTGGCTCCGCCATCCGTTGTTTCGAACGCCCGCTTTTCCAGGCCCGCGGCGTAACCGTGCTTGTTGTCGAGAAACCAGACTCGCAGCATTCCCTCGGGGGCTTTTGGCAGTTTTGTCCAGCTATGACCGGATTCCACCGTTTGCCAGATGCCCTTCTCGGTGACCATCCACCCTGCGGAATCGTCCAGGAAGAACAACGACAAGCCCGTTTCTTTCACTGATGTTTCAGACCAATGTTCGCCGCCGTCGCTGGTGAGAAGGACGACCGGGCGTGCGTTGTCGCGGCGATCGGCGATGGAACCGCACGCAATTCCACGCATGGCCGAGGGAAACGACAGAGCGTTAATGGTGAGCGTGCTGTTGATTTGCTGGTAATGGTATTGGAGGTCCCAATGCCGATCCGCTCCGGACGCAATGGCGCTCAGGGCCAGAAATGCAATGAGAGGTTTAAACATAACTGCCCCTAGCGGGGACGTACGGGTCCTGAGGCGAGGACCAGTTCCGCATGGTTGATCGACGCCACCGTGGATGAAGCCATACGCGCCAGAGCAAGCGCGCAGCCGACCTGTTCGCCCAGCGTCGTGAGCACCTCCATTTCACCGCCGCTGTGCTGGTGTACCTGGCGATGTTGCACATTGATTACACCGACCACTTTGTTTCGCGCGATGACGGGCGAAGAAAGGAAAGCTTCGAACGTATCTTCGGGAAGCTCGCCGAAATATTTGAACCGCGGGTCGCGATATGCCTCGCGCGAGATGGCGAGAAGACGCCGTTCGCGGGCGACCCATCCCGTCAGGCCCTCGTTGAGCTTCAATCGTATACGGCCGATCTCGGCTTCATGGTGCGTATTCGAGGCGCAGAGCACCAGATCGTCGCTGTCGCAGAGATACACCAGGCAGGAATCGCACTCTGTGTATTCCACCACCAGAGAAACAATTCCCTGTAAAACCTCCTGCAGGCTCATTTCGCGAACCATGAACCGGCTTACCTTCTGAAACAAGCGGAGTTGTTGTTCAATCCGCTGCAGGCGGCCCTCGAGTTCTTTTGCCTTCGGCACGGTTTCATTATAGTGTAGGGTTTGGGAGCCACTGGTTTACCGGAGTACTTCTCACGTTCTTTGCCGATGCCCGAAATCACCCGCTTATCCGACCCTCAAGGCAGATTCCAGATCGAATATTCGCGCCCGGCCATGGAAAAGATTCGCGCGCTGGCGCGCGAGGGCTTAATGGCGCTGCCGCGCGTCGGGATGGGGGTCGGAGGTCTGCTGCTGGGCACCCGGCAGGGCCGCGTGATCAGGCTGGTGGATTCGGTCGAAATCCCCTGCTCGCATACCGGCGGACCGTCGTTCAATCTGACAAACGAAGAGAAGCAACTGGTCCGGGAACTGATAGCCGGCGCGGGTCAGCCGGGCGTCGTCGGCTGGTACTGTTCGAAAACCCGCGGGGCCGCAGCACTCGGCGATGCCGAATTGGCGATCTACCGGGAATTCTTTTTGAAGCCCGGACAGATTTCGCTCGTGCTGCGGCCACGCGCGGCGGAACCCACCCGGGCAGCGTTTTTTTTTCGCGATGAGAAAGGCAACGTTGTAAAAGGAGTCGAATGTGAGATCGAGGAGTGGCGTCCGGCCGAGGCAGAGATTGAACCTGCCCCTGAGGAGCACATAGAGCAGATCGCGGAGGTCAAGCCCGCACCCTCAAGGGAAGAAGAACGTGTTGCGGCTCCGGCTGCCCCGCCCAATCTCGTCGTCAATTTCGTTTCCAACCCTGTGCTGCCTGTCGTATCCAATCCGGCGGTCGTCGCGTCAAGTCCGGATGTCGTGTCCCATGCGGAAACGATGCCGATCGCGGCGCTCCCTGAACCATCACCCTTCCCGCCCGATATGCGTCCGACTTCGCCGGTGACATCGGTGGCCGTCCCCGACATGTTCGCGTTTGCCCGCCCTGCACCACGGCGGAATAAACGGCTCGTCTGGATCCTCGGCGCGGCGGCGATGCTGGCCGCCGGAGCCGCTGCGTTTCTCACACAGGATTCCTGGCTTCCGCGGCCTCCATTGACTCTGAGTTCCACCGAATCGAACGGCAATCTCGTCATTCGATGGAACGTCGATGCTTTACGCGGTTCCTACCACGCCTCGATGTTCGTCAACGACGGCGGAAACCTTCAGCTTCTACCGCTCGACCGCTTTCAGTTGAACCAGGGTGTCCTCATTTACAGCCCCAAGTCGAAGCGTGTTACGGCG
>JBEKTF010000020.1:0-42169 GCA_049516355.1 Bryobacteraceae bacterium
TTGCTGTCGCGGATCGAGTAGACGGCGGGATACGACTTTGCCGGGTCGAAATGTTCGGGCAGGATGACCTTGTACTCGACCTTCATGCCGGCGATGGTTTTGCTCTTTGACGCCACCTCGCCCGACGCGATGTGGCCCACAGCCAGCGCTACGGTGACGATCGACAGAATCGCGCACTTCATAAAGGTAGACAGTGTATCCCCGCGATCTGGCGCCGCGGCAAATGAGAGGTCTTCAAGATGCGATAGGATGCTTGGGATGAAGGCCGTCGTAATCGCGCTGACCGCTTTTCCGCTCGCTCTTTTTGCGCAGTGGCCGGATTACCCGACGCCTGGAGTTCCCAAAACCCCGGATGGCAAGCCGAAGTTGGACGCGCCCGCGCCCCGCACGGCCGATGGCAAGCCGGACCTCTCAGGAATATGGGAAAACGTGCGGGGCAACAGCGGACGCCCGCCCCATGGTTTCCCGCCGGCAGATGCGCCACCGCCCACGCCGCCGCCGCCTCCATCCGCAGGGCCGCCCGCCGCCACGTTCTTTAACATCGGCGCGGGATTCAAAGACGGCCTGCCGCTGAAACCATGGGCCGCGGAACTCCTGAAGAAGCGCATGGCAGAAAACAGCAAAGACAATCCGGACGCGCATTGTCTGCCGATCGGCCTGATGCAGCTGCACGAGCATCCGCAGCCGAGGAAAATCATCCAGACTCCCGGCGTAATCCTGATCGTGTACGAGGCGAACTCCGGCCTGCGCCAGATATTCATGGATGGACGGCCCTTGCCGCCAAAAAATGTGCAGCCCTGGTGGTACGGCTACTCAATCGGCCATTGGGAGGGGGACACGCTGGTCGTGGAGACTACAGGCTTCCGGGACGATGTTTGGCTCGACGTGAACGGGAGCCCGATGACCAATGCCGGGAAAATGATCGAGAAGTTCCGGCGGCCTGATTATGGAAAGCTGGAAGTCGAGGTCACGATCGACGACCCTTCCGCATATACAAAGCCGTTTACCGTCAACGTGAGCCAACAGATTATGCTCAATACGGACCTGATCGAGTTCATCTGTTCGGAAAATGAGCGAAGCGATGCCCACCTGGTGGGTAAATAAGCAAAAACAAGGCATCTGACCGGGGACCTGACAGAATCACTTCGCCCGCAGAATGAATGAATGTTTTGCTCTTGTGAAAAGCGGCTCCGATATTATGCGCCGAGTCTTCGGAGGACGGTGACCCGGCCTAAATCGGAGCCGCTCAGCGCGATGATCTGCGCCTTGTATACGACAATTGTCACGTAAAACGCCCCGAATTACGCCAGTGCTGGTACTGTGTGGGTACTGGACTGGAAGGCCATTTGATCAGATCAAAATCCGTCGGGCGTGACCGCATTCCGCATTATTCAGCGTTTGCGGCGTCTGGCCGGAACAGACTCGCGGCTGGGCAAAGTTGGGAGCAAGTGACGGTAAGCCGGTCAATCTGTGAGGGTTTCGTTAACTTGCTCCGTATTCAAATTTGGGCAATAACTAACTTGACAAATCACGTGCGTTCCGCTAGACTTGAGTTATGGAACCCACCACTCTACAGGAAGCCATCGTATTTTTCTCCGATCCGGTCAACTGCCGAGAGTGGATCATTCCGCGTCGCTGGCCCGCTGGCGTAGAGTGCCCGCGATGCGGGAGCAAGAATGTTTCGTTCATGCCGAAATACAACCGCTGGCAGTGTGGTTCCCGGCACACGAGCCGTCAGTTCACCGTCAAAACCGGAACCATATTCGAAGATAGCCCAGTGGGTCTCGACAAGTGGCTCATGGCCATGTGGCAAGTCGTGAACGACAAGAACGGGATCAGTTCGTATGAGGTCCATCGAGCCATCGGCGTTAGCCAGAAAACCGCTTGGTTCCTTGACCATCGCATCCGGCACGCGCTCACGATGGGCAGCATCAACAAACTCTCAGGGGAAATCGAAGCGGATGAAACTTTCATCGGCCAAAAAGCCCGCAACATGCACGCCGATGTACGCGCCCGCAAGATCACCGGCACTGGCAGCAAGGACAAGACCGCCGTCATGGGAATCCTGGAACGCGGCAAGGATGGAAAGCCGAGCCAGATTCGCACGAAGGTCGTGGCGAACCGCCGCAAGAAGGCATTGCAAGCGGAGATCAGGGAGCATGTCCAGGCTGGCTCTGCGATCTATACAGACGCGCTGAAATCGTACGAAGGGCTTGATGAGTTCGAGCATCAGGTTGTGGATCACGCCGTGGAATATGTACGGGAAAACATTCATACCAACGGCTGCGAGAACTTCTGGTCGCTTTTGAAACGATCACTTCACGGCACCTACGTGAGCGTCGAACCGTTCCATCTGTTCCGATACCTGGATGAGCAAGCCTATCGATTCAATAATCGCAAACTGAACGACGCGGAGCGCTTCGATATGGCTGTCCGCCAGATCGTTGGCAAGCGGCTTACGTGGGACCATCTTACCGGCAAGGAGTTGGAAATTCCAGAGGTCGTCAGTAGCTGATTCGACACAAACACGTCAGGCACGGGGGAAACGAAAAAACATTTCTTGATTCTGGTGTTTTAAAACAAAACCAAACTTGTTTCACAACTTTGGAATTGAGAATTGTTGTTTGACTTGATCCCCTGCGGGAGTAGAATGGTGGTTAGCTTTGCCGATCAAGGGGTACGTCTGAGAAGACGCCCCCGACAGATGAGAACCTAAGCACTTCCCATCCTAGCCGGGACTCCCGCGAAAAGTCAAGCCGAAAACTGAATACCCGAAGTGTGTCTGAGGATTACAGAGCGATGGCTATAACGCAGAAATACTCAATCATGTGCGATGACGTGAGGCGCGAAGACAACGGGAAGATGATGCTGATAGGCGTATATTCACCAGACATCACAGTTCCGCATGTTCCTGTTGTCCTCCCTTCACTCGCGTTTTATCAGGTCTACGAGCATGATCGACCAGCTCAATTGGCGGTGAGAATACGGCTTTCCCGAATGGATACGGGAGCCTCCCTACAGGAAGGCATGGGAATGATGGTCGTTCCAAAACCCGGACAAGGCGCAGCGGTCTTCAAGCTGAACAACGTGCCACTCCCAGTCTTCGGTACATACAGCTTTGCTGTCCAGGTGGAAGGAGAGGGTTCGCCGTTTATTTCGACGTTCGACGTGATATTGCCGCCGCAAGCACCTTCGTTCCAAGTCCCGCCGTTCAGGCAGCAATAGGAAGTTCTGGAACTTCGATGCGTACCGCCACTGGGTTCATATTCGCCGTGAAGAACGCGAAGGGGATATATACGCCAACCGAATTCACAAACGGGTCGTTTCCTTGCGAGAAAGGATTGGGCGCGTCGAATGAATATCGAAGCGACTGCACGGAGAAATCTTTCAGAAATCCAGCGGCATCTAGGCGCACATCCGATTGAGCGACAGGATATCCACTCACTACCGCCAGCGCAGTCGGTGCGAGTAACTGCTCCAGCACGCTCCTTAGTTGCTCTTGGGTGTATGCGCCATTTCCCCGGCGCGAAAATGCCAATACGATGGAGCCAGCCAATTCCTCGGCTTCCGTTTCTTCCGATGTCGCCACGTCGCGCAGCGCAGGGGCGAACCATTCCTGGAATTCATCCAGAGAGCAGGCACCAGAGAGATACCTGTTCAGCCAATTCTTCATTTGTTCGAGCATGGTCATGACTCAAAAACCGATAATCCTAACACAGTCTGAGATCCGAAGCAAATTCGACGCCTGTGGGATGCCTGAGGTCATCAGACACTGCAAATCGAAGAATCTCAAACTCAATACCATTCTAAAGCATAAACGGGAACGGGTTTGTGTGTATATCCACGAAAGCAATACAGGCAGTACTGAAAATAGTAGTACTCGGATTTCCGTGGCGACGCTGATTCACTGGGAAAATGCAGGCGGAGACGAAGAAATGCTTCCGTTTGAATTCACTTGTCCCGAAGACGGCCAGCAGTATGCACTTCGACTTGTCGGAATCTGAAACGGCGGTATCATCAGGTCGTGAGGACAAAACTTCCAATTCCTGAGCCGCAAGGGAACACCCCGATGGAACGGCTCGACTGGGCGTTCCGAACGGTGCTCAAGGTTCCCAAAGCGGCGATGGTGAAGGACGAGAAGCGGGCGCGGCACCCGCAACCGAAGAAAACGACGAAAACGGCTTGACGCCAGCCCGTCGCTGAAATAACATCGCGGGATGCAGTTATTTGAATTAGCGAACGGCCAGATTATCAGCCTTGATCAGATCGTCCGCGCAACGATGAACAGTCCGATACAGGGACAACTCACCCTGGACATGTCAAATGGGACATACGAAACCTTGAAGGATAAGGACGCCGGAACTGTCTTCGCGATACTGAGACAGCACCTCGTCATTGGCGCTCCTTAAAAATATTGCGGCCTGTCACGCCCCCTACAATCGTCGCGTCAGTCGCGTGATTTGTCAAGTTAGTTATTGCCCAAATTTGAGCCCTACCGCTTTCCTATTGCGTCCGGGCATCGGTTGCGGTACTCTACTTTCGCCGCGATTTCTTTTGAGGAGCGAATATGCTCACACCTGCGGAAATTAGCGAGATCCTCAACCGGGAAGTCCGGTCCGCTCAGGCGAGACTCGCAGAAGCGCGCGCGAATATTGACAGCATAATTGCCGAGGTACCCGGTATGCTCCCGCACCCGGATGGGCAGTACAGGCTTACGATTGCGGTCAAGGAGCACGTCAAGGCGCGGGAAGCGCTCGAGCAGGCGCTCGAAAGAAATACCGCCTTTATGTTCAACGGGATCATTCCGGAAGATCTGAAGCAGAAGCCCATGGGCAGAGCCCGCGATAGCCAACAATCACAGTCATCAAAATTGCCTCGGGCTGCCGGCTAGGTCTGAATCGCCATACACCCGCTTCGTAAATCCTCGGGAATCAAATTCATTTTCTAATTTCCGCCCGATTGAGCCGATGTGTTCAATCGAGGCACCAAAGGCGCAATCCTGCGGTGACGCTGGAGTATTAGCGGTGCGGGACGGGATGAGGACCGTCCCGCAACTTTTCCTTTATGGATTACAAATTCACTGATGACAAACGAGTAAAAGAGTCCGCTCAGGACCCTTACGTGTATCCTGAATACCAGCCTGATCCCCACCGGAAGACGCTTGAGGGGATACTGGACTGCCTGAAAGACATTCATGCCGTGCTTTTCCGGCTTGAGAACCGCGCGGATCGTCAGGCTGGCCAGGGCGATTGATACTTTGCGACACGGAAAGCAGATTCTCCGTGTCGCTACCATTCCATAGATAGATGGATACCGGTCGGGTCAATCTTTTGGTCGATCAAAGGAATCTTTCGGCTAAGCGCCTGTCTTCCCGCTCTGTTTTGACGCGGACATTATGCGTTTCCTGATACGTTTTCGGGCTGGAGGTGCCGCTTGTCTCGCCACCGCTGGCCGCTCGACACCGGAGTGTGCGCACGGTGCGGGAAAATCTGTGCGCACAAAATTGTGACCTACGATCCGCGCTGGCATCGCGGCATGTGCAAAGAGTGCCTGTCACTGATCCCACCCAGGAAGTGAGTCCGACTGCAACGATTTGTTAAACTTGCTTCAGAATCAAATTGAGCCACTAGCCTGTTACCATGGGGTTTGACAGGCTAGCGGCGTTCACGTCAGAATGAAGGTTTCGCTTCAAGCGGGAGTAACTCAGCTGGTAGAGTGCGACCTTGCCAAGGTCGATGTCGCGGGTTCGAATCCCGTCTCCCGCTCCAGTCATCCATTTCAAATACCGTCCACCGTTTAGAAAGCCGAGTCCGTGGAACCTGTCGCATCCGCCCGCGAAATCGTCTCCGCCGCCATCCGGGAGTTTGGTTCTTCTCTCATTGTTCTCAGCAGTTTCCAACGCGAGGATGTTATCGTCACCGACCTGGTGCTAAAAGCGGCTCCGGCGACGCGCATCCTCACGCTCGATACCGGCCGCGTCCCCCCGGCGACGAACCAGATCATTGGCGACATTGAGCGCCGCTATTCGATTGCCGTCGAACGAATCACCCCCGATGCGCAGGAAGTCGCTGCCATGGTGGCACTCCACGGGCCCGATCTCTTTCGCGAGAGCGTGCCGAACCGGATGCTCTGCTGCGACATTCGGAAATCACGCCCGCTTGCCCGGGGCCTCGCCGGCGTAGCGGCATATTTCACCGGGCTTCGCCGGGCGCAGGCAAAATCGCGCGCCGCGATCGAAGTTTTCGACCGCTCGGCGGCATCCGTAAAGATCAGTCCTCTCGCCGATTGGACCACCGAAGACGTCGCCCGTTACACGCACGAGAACGCGCTTCCCGAGCACCCGCTTTATGCCGCGGGATATACCAGCATCGGCTGCGACCCTTGCACGCGCCCCGTGGTGGCGGGTGAAGACGAACGCGCCGGCCGCTGGTGGTGGGAGTCACCCGAAGCGGTCAAGGAGTGCGGACTGCACTTCAGCGCCGATGGACGCGCCGAGCGCGCGGTCGATGTGCTTCTGCGCGAGGTCCTGGCGTCCGCGGCGCAGCCTGCATGACGCATGACGGTTTTACGATCTGGTTCACCGGCATGTCCGGCGCGGGCAAGAGCACCTTATCCCACGCGCTGATCGGGCGCTTGCGGGAGGCGGCTGGTGGCAAGGATGGCGTCAAAGTCGAACTTCTCGACGGCGACGTTGTGCGCACGAACCTGTCGAAAGGCCTCGGTTTCAGCCGCGAAGACCGCGACACAAATATCCGCCGCATCGGTTTCGTAAGTGAACTGCTCTCCCGCAACGGGGTGATCGCCATCGTCGCCGCTATTTCGCCGTACCGCGAGACGCGTGAGGAAGTGAAGCGCAGGATCGCGAACTTCGTGGAAGTGTTTGTCGATTGCCCGCTCGAAGTGCTCGTGGCGCGCGATGTGAAGGGGCTTTACAGCCGCGCGCTTTCGGGCGAAGTCGGGCACTTTACCGGTATTTCCGATCCCTACGAGCCTCCGCTCAGCCCCTGCGTTGTCGTACATTCGGAGCGGGAGTCCGTGGACGAAAGCGTGGACAAAATCTGGCGCGAACTGGAACGCAGGAGGTTCATTCGCATCGAATGATCGATCTCCACAGCCATACCGACGAGTCCGATGGCACGTTTACCCCGGCGGAGCTTGTCGCGGAAGGGGTACGGGTAGGGCTGCGTGCGCTTTCCATTACCGATCACGACACCTTCGCCGGTTATGACGGCGCCGTCCCGTACGCGGCGGCAGCGGGCCTCGAGCTCATCTGCGGCATTGAGCTTTCGACGCGTTATCAGGGCGCATCCGTTCATTTGCTGGGTTATTTTCCTCTTGCGCCGCCCTCGGCTGAATTGCGCGCCTGGCTGGGGTGGATGCTCGAGATGCGTCGCGACCGCAACATCCGCCTCATCGCGAAACTCCAATCCCTCGGTCTTGAGATCACTCTCAAAGAGGTCGAGAAAATCGGCCGCACTTTGACGGGCCGACCGCATTTCGCGCGGGTGTTGGTGGAAAAGGGCTATGCGACAGACGTTCAGAACGCGTTCGATCTCTATCTGGACGAGAGCGCGCGCGGATTCGTCCAGCGGCAGGAGGTTCCGATGGAGGAGGCTCTGGAGCGCATTCTCGCGTCGGGCGGCGTGCCTTCTCTGGCGCATCCGAACCGCGTAGCGAAGAACAATTGGGAGAAGCTGGCTGCTTATGTCGAAGACCTGGCCGGCCTCGGAATGCGTGCGATCGAGGTTTACCACAGCGATCACAGCCCCGAAAATGTGTCGTATTACGCTTCGCTGGCGGAGAGGTTTAACCTCGGGATCACTGGCGGGTCGGACTTCCACGGCGCCAACAAGCCTCTGATCTCGCTCGGAACCGGTAAGCGAAATAACCTGAATGTGCCGGATGCGCTTGCCGAAAATCTGAAAGATCTTGCGATGCGGTCTTGAGTGGTGGGCCCGGGCAGATTCGAACTGCCGACCTGTCGCTTAGGAGGCGGCCGCTCTATCCAACTGAGCTACGGGCCCGATCAAGCTCTATTGTAGCGTTGCAACCCTTTGTATCCAATGTCTTTTCGGTAGTGCATTCCCTCGAAGTGAATTTTGGCGACGGCGGCATAAGCGGCATCGATGCTGCTCTTCAAATCCGCGCCTGAGGCCGTGACACCCAGCACCCGCCCGCCTGCGGTAACCAGATCATTCCCTGCCCATTTTGTTCCAGCCTGGAAGACGGTTGCGCCGCTGACGGCGTCAATCCCGGTGATCTTTTCGCCCGATTGGAAAGCCCCGGGATATCCTCCGGATGCCATGACAACGCAGGTCGCTGGTTTGGGCGACCATTCGAGCTTGTCCATACTGAGTGAACCCTTCGCGGCAGCCATCAGCACTTCGCCCCAGTCGCTTTGGAGCCGCATCATAAGTGGCTGCGTCTCCGGATCTCCGAGTCGAACGTTGAATTCCAATACGCTGGGCCCATCGGGCGTCATCATGAGGCCGGCGTACAGAAACCCCGTATATCCGGTCGCGCGGACAACCGGTTCAATAATCGTGTCGAGGATTTTTCCACGTTCGGTTTCCGCGAGGATCCGGGAATCGGAATAAGCGCCCATGCCCCCGGTATTCGGACCCTGGTCACCATCGAATACCCTTTTGTGATCCTGGGATGGCTCAAGCGGGACGGCCTTTTTGCCATCGCAGAGGACAATGAAACTCACCTCTTCCCCTTCCAGAAATTCTTCGATGACCATGGGAAAGGGGAGGGTAGCGAGCGCGTCGTCAACCTCCGCGCGATTTTGCGCGATGACCACACCTTTGCCGGCAGCCAGGCCGTCGGTTTTCAGAACTACCGGATAGCGAAACCCCTTGGGAAACTCGTCAGCGCGGCTGATGGTTTGAAAGCGAGCAGTCGGGATCCCCAGCTTCTCCATGAACCGCTTCGAGTGGATTTTGCTTCCTTCCAGAGCGGCGTTTTCGGCTGTGGGGCCGACAATCGCCATCCCACGGGCGCGAAATTGATCGACAACCCCCGCCACCAGGGGGACTTCCGGCCCGACTACAGTTAGATCGACCCCCAGACGCGCTACTAATTTAACATAATCCGCAGTTGTGAAGCAGTCTGCGACTTCCGCAATCCCCGGATTGCCCGGGGCCGCGTAGACAGCCGTCACCGATGGAGATTTGCGTAATCTCCATGCCAGAGCATGTTCCCGACCCCCTCCACCAATGACCAGAGTTTTCACAGTCTACAATGTTAGCAATGGAGCTGGCGTACGACATTGTGATTGTTGGCGGCGGGCACGCCGGCTGCGAAGCCGCGCGCGCCTGTGCCCGCCTTGGTATGCGTACCGCGATGATTACCATGAATGCCGACCTGATCGCGCAGATGTCCTGCAATCCGGCGATTGGCGGAATCGCGAAGGGACATCTGGTGCGGGAGATCGACGCGCTGGGTGGCGTGATGGGTGAGGTCACCGACGCAGTTGGAATCCAGTTCCGGCTCCTCAACACGAGCCGCGGGCCGGCAGTGTGGTCGCCGCGCGCTCAGTGCGACAAGAAACAATATCGTATCCGCATGAAGGAGGTTCTGGAGCGGGAGCCGAACCTCCACATCAAGCAGGCTGAAGTTGCGGCACTAATCATCGAGCATGGCCAGACACGCGGCGTCCACCTTATGGATGGCCGCAAAATTCGATGCGGCGCCGTTATTATCACGACCGGCACGTTCCTGAACGGCCTCGCCCATATCGGCGAGCAGCGGTTCAGTTGCGGACGGAATGGCGAGCCACCGTCGCAAGTTCTCGCCGAGCAGGTTCGGAGCCTTGGTTTGGGATGGACCCGGTTGAAAACCGGCACGCCTCCGCGCCTCGACGCCCGATCCATTGACTGGTCGCGGTTTGAACCCCAATTCGGCGATGCGGACCCGGTACCATTCTCTTTTCTCACCGCCAAGATCGATCGGCCTCAGATCCAGTGCTATCTCGCGCGGACAACGGGGGAGACCGCGCGGATTTTGCGCGAAAGCATCGCGCGCTCACCGCTTTACAGCGGCCAGATCGAGGGCGTCGGGCCGCGCTATTGCCCGTCGATAGAAGACAAGTTCGTCAAATTCCCCGACAAAGAGTCGCATCAGATCTTTCTGGAGCCGGAGGGTCTGGATACGAATGAGATCTACGTCAACGGGATGTCGACGAGCATGCCGATCGATGTTCAGTCGGCCATGATCGCGTCCATCCCGGGTTTGGAGAACGCCGAGATGATCCGGCCGGGTTACGCCATTGAATACGATGCGGTCGACGCCCGGGAGTTGGATCATCGCCTTGAAGTGAAGAAGCTGCCGGGGCTTTTCCTGGCTGGCCAGATCAACGGAACATCCGGGTACGAAGAAGCGGCGGGACAGGGATTGATCGCGGGAATCAATGCCGCGCAGACGATTCGGGGTAGATCCCCGGTAGTTATTCCGCGCAATCAGGGATACATCGGGATCATGATCGACGATCTGATCACGAAGGGGACGGATGAGCCGTATCGTATGTTCACTTCGCGAGCTGAGTTCCGCTTGCATCTGCGGATCGATAACGCGGATGATCGCTTGACGCCGGTAGCGGAAGAGATCGGGCTGGCTTGCGCGGCACGCCGGGAGCTGTTCGCTCGGAAGAAGGAACAAGCGGAGCGATTGACTCACGCCCTGAATTCGAGTCCAAAAGCAGCGTATTTGCGGCGTCCCGAAGTGAAGATTGGGGAATTGTTGCCTTGGATTGGGGAAGTCCTGGGCGGACCCGTCGAGCGGGGGGTGCTGATGACGGTTGAGACGGAGACAAAATACGCAGGGTATATCGACCAGCAGAGGCGGCAGATTGAGCGAATATTGGGTTCGAATATGCGAACGATCCCCGGAGCCCTCGAATTCGGGCGGATTCCGGGTATTTCGAGGGAGGTTGGGGAGCGGTTAACGCGCGTACGGCCGACGACTTTGGGCCAAGCGGCCCGGATTCCTGGTGTCACTCCGGCGGCAGTAGCGATCCTCGACATTTACCTGAGTGTTTCACGTGAAACATGCTAGATTGAGGTCCGACTGCCCGGAATCACATTGTCCCCGACCACATTGACCAGAACCACATTGACCAGGATCATAGCGATCACCAATCAAAAAGGCGGCGTCGGGAAGACGACTACCGCCATTAACCTGGCCGCAGCCCTTGCCGCGAGCGAGGTGCGAGTTCTTGTTATCGATTCCGACCCACAGGGAAACACCACGAGCGGTCTCGGCGTCGAGAAAACCGAGGGCATGGCGACCATCTATGACGTTCTCGTCAACGGGCGAGACATTCGCGAGGCTATCTGCAAGACGGAGATGGAGGGTCTCGAACTCGTCCCCGCCGACAAGAACCTGATTGGCGTCAATCTCGAATTGGTCAGCGCCGGCGATCGCGAAACGCTCCTCAGGCGCAAATTGGCGGCGGTGAAGGGTGAATATCAATACATCCTGATCGACTGCCCTCCGGCTCTCGACCTTCTGACGTTGAACGCCCTGATGGCTGCGGATTCCGTGCTGATTCCGATCCAGTGCGAGTTTTTCGCGCTGGAAGGCGTCTCGGGTCTGATGGACACGATTGATCGGGTGCGCGATTCGTTTGGTCATCCCCTGCAAATCGAAGGTATCCTGCTCACGATGTATGATGAGCGAACGAATCTCACGCGCCAGGTCGCGGCCGATTTGCGGGAATTCTTCGGTGATGAGGTATTCCGGACTGTGATCCCGCGAAGCATCCGGCTCGCTGAAGCGCCCAGCCACGGCAAACCAATTTTGCTCTACGACCCGGCGTCAAAAGGGTCGGAGGCATACATCCAACTCGCGAAAGAGATTCTTAAGAATGGTCAAAAACGATCCGCGCAAAGCGCTGGGTAAGGGGCTCCACGCGCTTCTTCCGGCGCGAAATACCGCTGCTGCCGCGCCTACTACCGAACCTCGGGGAAATATACACAGTCTTCCGATTGAACATCTTACGCCAAACCCGGATCAGCCAAGGCGAGATTTCGACCCTGCCGCTTTAATGGAATTGACGCATTCGATCGAGAGGGACGGAATTATCCAGCCCATCATTGTTCGAAAAGCCGCCGCCAACGAGTACCAGATCATCGCAGGCGAAAGGCGCTGGCGAGCGGCAAAAGCGGCCGGACTTCAAGAAGTGCCCGTTATCGTCCGCTCCGCCGACGATCAACAAGTCCTGGAGTTGGCGCTGGTCGAGAACATTCAACGCGAGGATCTGAACCCGATCGAACTTGCGATCGCGTTTCACCGGATGGCCGGTGAACTGGGGATGAGCCACGATCAGATAGGCCACAAGACGGGTAAAGAACGCACGACGATCACCAATTCGGTCCGTCTGCTCCAGCTTCCGCAGAATATCCAGACCATGGTCGCCACGAGGCAGCTTTCCGCGGGACACGCACGCGCACTGTTGAAGTTCGACGACGAACAAACCCAGAAGGAAATTGCGGGGCGATGCGTTGCGGAAGGGTGGTCCGTCCGGCAGATCGAGGAATTTACCCGCTCGAAGCCTGCAGCCGCGCGGAAAGCAAAGACGAAGCCAAATGATGCGCCGGTCGACCCCAACGTCAAATTTGCCGTGCAGGAACTGGAACGGGTGCTTGGCACCAGAGTGCGGATTGTGGAACGCGCCGGTGGCGCGGGCCGGATCGAGATCGATTACTATAATCCCGACGATTTGAGCCGCGTCTACGAGCGGATCATGAACGAAGCCGAATAACTACGTCAATAGTTTTAAGATATTCGCGAGTTCCTTGCGGATTTCCGGGAGTGGATCTGATGGCGGGAATAGAACCTCCTGCGTGGTACCGAGCTCCTCTGGCTTCTCTCTCGGCGAATCGTTCAACTTGTTCGCCTTCAGTGCCTTGCGAGCCCCCTCAATGGTAAATTTTTCGTGATAGAGAAGGTGTTTGATGTTGAGGAGCAACTCCACGTCTTTGCGCCGGAACATCCGCTGGCCAGTGCTCGACTTCTTTGGCGACAGGCCAGGGAACTCCGATTCCCAATACCGAAGCACATACGGTTCGACCCCTACCAACTGGCTTACCTCGCCAATCCGGAAGAAGAGCTTATCCGGAATCGGCGTACTTTCGTCACTCATCCGCTTTAGCCATCCTAACGCGATAACCTATATTGGATATCAGGCATCCAAAGGAATATGGACTTGAAGACTTCGAATCCGGCCTTTGCGGGAAACAACACCTACACGGTCAATGGCGTCGCGGCCGGGTACGGGCCCACGATGACCATCTCGGGCACAGTCAACAAGGCGGGGATCCTCATGGTCTGCGTCCTGGTCACAGCCGCCTGGACATGGAACCAGTTCTTCACGAACGGGCCCGCGGCTGTCGGCGGTTACACGATGATTGGCGCGTTTGGCGGCTTCATCGCGGCCATGGTCACCATCTTCAAGAAAGAATGGTCGCCGATCACCGCTCCGATCTACGCGCTGTTGGAAGGCCTCTTTCTGGGATCGCTCTCTGCGATGCTGGAGCTGCGTTTCCCGGGTATTGCGATCGAATCCGTGGCTTTGACGTTCGGAACGTGCTTCTGCATGTTGATCGCGTACCGATCAGGGCTGATCCGCCCCACGCAAAGATTCACGATGGGAATCGTTGCGGCGACCGGGGGAATTGCGGTTGTCTATTTCGCCAGTATGATCCTGGGACTATTCCACGTTCAGATCCCAGGGATATTCGGCAGCGGCCCGGTGGGCATTTTGTTTAGTCTCGCGGTTGTGATTGTCGCGGCTCTGAATCTCATCCTGGATTTCAATGTCATCGAAGAAGGCGCCTACCGGGGCGCACCGAAATACATGGAATGGTACAGCGCGTTCGGCCTCATGGTCACGCTGGTCTGGCTGTATCTGGAGATTATCCGCTTACTGTCAAAGCTCAGAGACAGAAGGTAGAACCGGCCATGAGGCCGCAATGAAGAGATCTTGCCTCCTGTTTGGTCTGGCACCGGTCTTACTGTATGGCGCCACCGATTGTGTCGCGCCGCCTGCTGCAGCAGGCAAACTGAAGGCTTATCTCAGCTACCATAACCCTCGCGGTGGCGTGATGAGATTCTCGTTCGCATCGATCGGCGGCCACGCACTGTTTCGCCGGTATGGCGTCCCTCAACACTTCGATCCAGCTCAGCCGCTCGTCTACACCTACCGGGAGGGAATCTCGGTCACAGTTGATTCTTGTCCTTTCGACTCATGGATGCAATGCGGAGAGGAACGGCTGGAAGAACGCGCGCGTGCGCAAGGACTGTCGGACCGGGCCGCCGGTCAAAGTACCGAGGTCGAACGGAGTTGCGACCTATCGATAACGATCCCGGTGTGGCGCCCCAGCCCCGATAGCCCTTTGAAGCGAAAGCTGGCTGCTGACCTTCTTGACGAGATTATGCCTCCCGACTCGGATTTCAGGGCTGTCTATGTTCGTGATTTCAATGTTGAAGATCCCGACGTGATGTTCTACTACGTAGACGCGGAAGGCAGGGATAGCTTTCAAGGCTGCCGCTTCGATGCATCCCGGCAGCCCCACTGCGGTTGGCATATGTTTGGACAGGCTCCTGTGGAGTCGCTGAAACGGTCCGTGATGGCAAGACCTTACAAGCTGTTTCCTCCGGTTGCACTCAGCATTCAAAAGAAACCGGCAAAGTAAGCCGTCCGAGCTACGGGTTCGCTTCGAGGCTCTTTTCCAAACGATCCAGCGTCTGCATGGCGGAAAGACATTGGCGAACGCTTGCGTTGGGTTCGCGACCTTCCTTAATCGCTGCGAAGAACTCGCGATCCTGCAGCTCGATTCCATTCATCGACACCGCGACCTTCGAAAGATCGATCGGCTGCTGATCGCCATCGACGAGATCGTCATACCGGGCGATATAGGTTCCGTTGTCGCAGATGTACCGGAAAAACGTTCCGATGGGCCCTTTGTTATTGAACGACAACGCGAGCGTGCACACCGCGCCCGACGGGACTTTCAACTGAATGCTCATGTCCATGGCGATCTTGAGCTCGGGGTGAATCGGACCCTGCAGCCCATTCGCGCGATGGGCGGTCTCGCCGGTCTGATATTGAAACAGATCGACCGTGTGACAGGCGTGGTGCCAAAGCAGGTGATCCGTCCAGCTTCGCGGTTTACCGGCGGCGTTCATATTGGTGCGGCGGAAGAAGAAGGTCTGCACATCCATGGCGAGGATCTTCAGTTCGCCTGAGAGAATGCGCTTCCGGATCCACTGGTGGCTGGGATTGAAGCGGCGCGTGTGGCCCGCCATAGCGACGAGGCCGGTTTCCTTCTGAACTCTCACGAGTCGCTCGGAATCCTTCAGGCTATCCGCCATGGGTATTTCCACCATGACGTGTTTACCGGCGCGCATGCACTGCTCCGCCTGATCGGCATGCATCTGCGTTGGAGTAGTCAGGATCGCGGCTTCTACGCCCGGCTGTGCCAGGCTTTCGGCGAGATTCGTTGTCCAATGCGGGATGCTAAATCGTTTCGCAACCTCTTCCGTGCCGGCCGGATTACCGCCCGCCAGCGAAACAACTTCAATGCCCCCGATATTCGCGATCGCTTCCAGATGCTTGATACCAAATGCGCCTTGTCCGGCCACACATATCTTCATGTTTTTCTCCCAAGTGAAATCATATTCGATGTGAGTCGGCGATTCCGGCGCAGAAGCTTCCACCCTATAATCACCGATGTGATGCTCAGGGAGGTTCCACCGAGCATTAACGTCAGAACAACAATGTCCCAAGCGGGGCGGTGATTATAAAGCCACGGCAGATTGATCGAATGGAGTCCGTGGTAGACCCAGCGCTCCGCCCACATTGCCGAGCTATATGCCGCGATGACGCGCCCGGTCCGGGGATCGATGTAGAACGTTGTATTCCGGGGACTCTTTATCCGTACACGAAGCACGGGCAGAGGGAGTTCGTGGTGACGGTCCAGATAATAAGCGTCGTACTCGGTAATGAACCGGGCTTCCGCGAGCCCGTCTGGTTGGCTGGCTTGGTTGACGATCGCGAGGAGGCTGGCGTGGTCTATTTCCGCTACCGGCGTCCCTTTAACGGGGACGATGCGAGAGTGCTGTGAATCCTGCACGGCGAGATAAAACGGTTCACCCGCGGCAAAAAGGAATTCCAGCTTTTTGACCTTAAAATTCGGGCCGAGTTGAGCCAGCGCTTCGCGCGGCGTTTTGCCTGAGAATGCTTCGAACGCAAACGGTTCGCCATTGAGCGCCTCGGGGATCCTTGAAGCGGCGCCCGAGTTGTCCGCATTCTTCACCGGGAAAGGATACATTGAGAGCATGCCGCTGAAAGCCCAGGTACAGGCGATGACACCGAAGAAAAGGCCGAGGATCATATGCAGACGCTTGGGTCCCGCATACGGGATGCTCGTGGGAGTCCCGTCGGAGCGATAGCGTTTCGCCGGCGAATACATGGAGAGGCCGGCGATCAACCCCAGGATCGCTACAACGGTTGCCACGCCGGAAAGCCAAATCACAATTTTGCTCCAGAGCCTCGGATTTTTTCGTAGAGGAGTGAAGTAAAGCCAGTGCGGAACCGGCCCCAGCCAGGCGCCGAGCCGCGATACGCGCGTGGTGTATTGGACAACCTGTCCGGTGACTTCGGAAACGTAGACCTCATCGCCGTTTGGCCACGAGTACTTCGTCAATGGCGCGTACCTGTTGTAAACGCCTCCCACGGTCCACTGATCTACAGTGGCGACACTCTCGGTTTTCGCCGCGTTGGGTGATTGCGCAGTCCAGGCAGCCGCGGTACGCAGATTCAAATCCGCCGGGAACTCGTCTCGAACCTGCCCGTTATCGGCATAGACGATCGCTTCCGACCGGCCGAGGCGAAACCGGTATGCGGGGCGCCCATCGAACGTCGCGAGCGTCAAATCATCGGGTACCCCAGGTGTCTTCAATTCCGCCCACGCGTCGCTGGAGGAGAGGTTGACGCGCGACGCATCGAGGGCCTGAGCACGAGCAATGCGGTCCGATTCTTGTACTCCGGGGAAATCGAAATACATCATGAAGATGCCGGAGACAAACCACCAGGAGAAGAGCAGACAGAAAGCCGTGCCCGTCCATCGATGGGAGAAAATCGCGAGTTTCTTAAGCAGGCGCGTGGGAAAATTATACATGCCGCACGATCTTGCGCAGTTCCGGTTTGTAATCGAAGACTACGCGCTCCCGACGCAACATCCGCATCGATCGCGTGCTGTCACGGGACCCTGCTACCTCATACCCGGCCGCTGAGCGGAGAGTTGGGACAACAGATCGAAGCCCCTTTGTTTCAGACTGATCGATAGTGAATTACAACTGGATTTCGAACCCCGGTTCTGTGTTAGACTCATCCTGTTCGCAGAGTCGCGGTCTCTTTGAACCACCGCCATCCTGCAGTTAAAACTGGGACAGTCTGACTGAGGCACCGGCCTCAAATTTGAAGCTCCGTGGCTTCCGGAGGGGAAGTGTTGTCGTTGTGAGTAGTGATCATCGTAGTCCGTGGGACGTAATCAAAGAACAGCTCCAGAAGAAGTTAAGCGCGGAGAGTTTTGAGAACTGGATCAGGCGCACGAAGTTCGCCGGCATTGAAGGCAAGACCATGCTCGCTACCGCTCCCGACCGCCAGACAGCGGCTTTCCTGGTTGAAGAATATGGGCGGCAGATTAACGCACTTGCCGCGGCTCTCGGCTTAGGTATCGACCGCGTGGAGTTCAGTGCCGAATCCGCCAGCCGCACACCGGGAATGCCCGGATCGCAGCCAGTCCTGGAACACGAGCAGGGTGAAATTGAATCGCCGATCAGTTTGAATCCGCGTTTTACATTCGAATCCTTCGTTGTCGGGGCGTGTAATCAATTTGCGCACGCGGCGGCGCAATCGGTCGCAATGAACCCGTCTCGCAGTTACAATCCGCTGTTCATTTACGGCGGCGTTGGTATGGGAAAAACTCACCTGATGCACGCGATCGGGCGGGCGCTCATGGCGCGCGGCCGGATGCGCATCATTTACACGACGAGCGAACGCTTCACAAACGAGGTAGTTACCGGAATCAAGCACGAGCGTATGCCCCAACTGCGTGCCCGCTACCGGACCGCCGATGTGCTCCTGATCGATGACATCCAGTCGCTTGGATCGAAGGAACGGACACAGGAGGAATTCTTCCACACCTTCAACGAGTTGCATGATGCGCAAAAGCAAATTGTTATTTCAAGCGACTGTCCGCCGAAGGAGATTACCGGTCTCGTCGAACGGCTGCAGTCCCGGTTTGAGTGGGGCCTGATGGCGGATATACAACCCCCGGACCTCGAAACAAAAATGGCGATTTTGGAGAAGAAAGCCGAACTCGTCGGAATCAAACTTCCCCCTGAAGTGTGCACGTACATCGCGCAGAAAACCAAATCGAATGTGAGGGAGCTCGAAGGGGCCCTGGTCAAGCTGACTGCGTATTCGTCCCTGACGGAGACTCCGATCACCATCGCCATGGCGCAGCAGGTGCTCAAGGATCTATTGCAGAAGCAGGACCGCAGGATCACGATCGATTCGATCCAGAAAGCTGTCGCCGAGCGGTATTCCATCAAGCCGGGCCAGCTCAGGGAAAAAAGCAATCGCAAAGAGATTGTCGTCCCCCGGCAGGTGGCCATGTATCTGGTAAAAGAACTGACGCAGGCTTCGCTTCCGGAAATCGGGCGGGCATTTGGTGGCAAGCATCACACCACAGTCATCCATTCCATCAACAAAATCGATACTTTGCGTGGTACCGATATCGACCTCAACAAGTTGATCAACAGTCTGATCGATTCATTTCAATGACCTTAGCGCGATTTGAACAGAGGCCCAGCCGGAAAGCCTGAGGGTCTCTGTTTAAAACGCGTTACAAGGTCCGTTGTCCGTCAATTTGGCACTCCTCGCCCACAGGGATAAATGGCGGAAAGTTCTAATTTTTTGTATAATTTAGAGAGTCTTCCACTTTTCGACAGAACCCATGAATACGGTTATATAAGCGTATTCTATACCGTCAGAAGAAGAGAGGGGACTGGAGCCAAATCCACCTGGAGTCCACCCAACTGGAGCCAACCATGGAGTTCACTGTCAGTAAGGCGGACCTGGTCCGCGAACTGAGTTTGTCGCAGGGAGTAGTCGAGAAAAAGACTACGATCCCCATCCTTTCGAACGTCCTCCTGGAGGCTCGTGACAATCGGCTTTTCCTTACCGCGACGGATCTGGAACTGGGCTTGCGTACTTCTTGTCCGGCAAGAGTGAAGAAAGAGGGTTCGGGGACGATTCCAGCGCGGAAACTGCTGGATTACGTGAGGCTGCTGCCCGACGCCGATATCACTGTCAAGTTTTTGGAAAACCACTGGGCCAATTTCACCTGCGGTCGATCGAGGACGCGGATCGCAGGCATGAGCCGGGAGAGTTTTCCGGAATTGCCGGTTATGCCGGATGTTATTGCGGAGATCCCGGTCAAGCAACTCTCGGCGATGATTGCTCGTACAATGTTCGCGATTTCGATGGAGGAAAGCCGCTTCACATTGAATGGCGCTCTTTTGCTGCTGGGCGATAAAACACTGACTATGGTGGCGACCGACGGACATCGGCTGGCATACGTCCAGCGTTCTTGCGACGTGGGTAATGGATACGGCGCGGCGTACAGAGCGCTGGTGCCCCGGAAAGCAATGGCGGAGATCCTGAAGTTGTCCGATGACGTTGCGTCTGGCGATGCCGGCGCAGAGGCGAAGATCCGGTTTGGCGGAGATGACAATCATCTCTTTTTCGAGTTCGGACCTCGGCTGTTGATTACACGCAAGCTTACTGGTAATTTTCCGGATTATGAGCGCGTGTTGCCGCAGGACAACACCAATATCGCGAAACTTGTGAAGGAGGACATCAAGAGCGCCATCGAGCGCGTTGCGCAGTTCGCCGACGAACGTTCGCGCGCTATCAGAGTGCAGTTTACTGCTGGGGAAGTGAAGGTATTTTCCTCGGCCCTCGAGACTGGTGAGTCGGAAGAAAGCGTTCCTGGTGAGTATTCGGGCCCGGATCTTGAGATCGGTTTTAATGCGCAGTATCTGCTTGATTTCCTGCGGGCGATACCGCAGGATTATGTATCTTTTGGTCTGAAAGATCAGAAAAGCGCTGGTGAACTCCAACCAGCAGGCGAAAACATTCAGGAACAGTACCGATATGTAGTAATGCCGATGCGTATTTGACGCTTCGGCGAAGTGAACGAGAAATAGATTTTCTATGCCAAATGAAGTTTTGACGTCCACCTCCGGCGTCTACGATTCCTCATCCATCAAAGTTCTGGAAGGGCTTGAAGCCGTGAGGCTGAGACCCGCGATGTATATCGGGTCAACCAGTGAAGCGGGACTGCATCATCTGGTGTACGAAGTAGTAGATAACTCGGTCGATGAAGCGTTGGCGGGTCATTGCACGGAAGTCAACGTCACAATTCATATCGACGATTCGGTCACCGTGGTCGACAACGGACGCGGCATCCCGGTGGATATGCACGACGAGGGTGTCTCCGCCGCTGAAGTTGTTATGACAAAGCTGCATGCCGGCGGTAAGTTCGATTCCAACAGCTACAAGGTTTCGGGCGGCCTGCACGGCGTCGGCGTGAGTTGCGTAAATGCGCTTTCGGAGACTCTGCATCTTGAAATCTGGCGGCCTTCGAAAGAGTCCGGGACATCGTCTCTCACATGGGAGCAGGATTACGAGCGTGGGGCGCCCAAGGGGCCTCTGACTGCTACGGGCAAAGCCGGACGGAAGCACGGAACCAAAATTACGTTCAAGCCGGATCCGACCATTATGGTCGCGACCAAGTTCAATTTCGACACGCTGGCCCAGCGATTGCGCGAATTGGCGTTTTTGAACAAAGGGTTGAAGATCACCTTGACCGATGAGCGCGAAGATCCGCCGAAGCAGGCGGAATTCCTATATAACGGTGGCATCGCCGAGTTCATCAGGCATCTCAATCGAGGTAAATCGGTGTTGCATGACACGCCGATCTACATGGAGGGAGAGAAGCCGGGGCCAAGCGGGATCGTCGGTATCGAGATTGCGCTGCAGTACAACGACGGATACGCCGAGACGCTGTTCAGCTTCGCGAATAACATCAACACGGTGGATGGTGGAACGCACCTCAGTGGCTTCCGCACCGCGCTGACCCGCACCATTAACTTCTACGGGCGGCAGGCAGGCTTGTTTAAAGACGCCAAGGATGAGAACCTCTCGGGCGACGATGTCCGCGAAGGATTGACCGCTGTAGTCAGCGTCAAAGTCCCGCAGCCGCAGTTTGAAGGGCAGACGAAAGGCCGCCTCAACAGCGACATCGCGGGCCAGGTGACGCAACTGGTCAACGACAAACTGGGCGAGTTCTTCGACAAGAATCCGAGTGTGATGAAGAAGATCGTCTCGAAGGCGATCGACGCGGCGAGGGCGCGTGAAGCGGCGCGCAAGGCTCGCGATCTCACGCGGCGCAAGGGAGTTCTGGACTCTGGCGGGTTGCCGGGCAAACTGGCGGATTGCCAGGAACGGGATCCGGCGCGCTGCGAGCTTTTTCTCGTCGAGGGCGAGTCGGCAGGCGGCACCGCCAAGCAGGGGCGCGATCGGCGATTTCAGGCAATTCTGCCGTTGAAGGGCAAAATCCTCAACGTGGAAAAAGCGCGTTACGACCGGATGCTCGGGCACGAGGAAATTCGCGCGCTGATCACAGCCATGGGCACCGGAATCGGCAAAGACGATTTCGATCCGGCGAAACTCCGCTATCACAAGATCATTATCATGACGGACGCGGATGTCGACGGATCGCATATCCGCACGCTGCTGTTGACGTTCTTCTTCCGGCACATGAAGGAGTTGATCGACCGGCAGCACGTCTACATTGCGCAGCCGCCGCTTTACCGCATCAAACGGGGCAAGAGCGAGAAATACATCAAGAACGAGGCGGAGTTTACGCGGGAGATCATGCGGCGCGCGACGGAAAGCTTGGCAGTCGAATGCAGCAGCGACGGTGCTTCCAACGGGAGCTTGGCGCCCGGCCGCCTCGAAGGCGGGGAGTTGCGCGCGTTCCTCATGAGCCTGGACGAATTTCAGCAGATGTTCCAGAAGCTGGAGCGCCGCGTGCGCGAATCGCGCGTGGTCGAGGTTTTGAGCGAGGCCGATCTGAAGATCGATACCAAGGCCGACTTCAGCGATCGCGCGAATCTTGACGCGCTGGCGGAGAAACTCCGCAAAGCGGGGATCCCAACGGACGTTCTGGCCGACGAAGAACATTCGGCGTTTTATGCGATGTTCCATGATTCGACCAATGCGGAACGGCGGATCGGGGTCGATCTTTCTCATCAGCCGGAATACCGGAAGTACAGGATTCTGGCCAAGCAGATCTCGAAGTTCAACAAGCCCCCGTTCACGGTGATCAAAAACGAGAACCGGGACGTGCAAACGAACTGGCGCGACCTTCTGGAGCACGTGAAGACCGAGGGCAAACGCGACGCTTCGGTGCAGCGCTACAAGGGCCTGGGCGAGATGAACGCCGAGCAACTCGCGGACACGACGATGAATCCGGAGAAACGCACGCTGCTCGTGGTGCGACTTGAGGATGTGGTGGCTACCGACCTGATCTTCACCACGCTGATGGGCGAGGATGTCGAGAGCCGGCGCAAGTTTATCGAAGAGAACGCACTGGACGTGAAGAATCTGGACGTGTAGCCTGCGTGCTGTCGCGCAAGAGGCGTAAGGTCAGATTTACTCCGTCTAATTCGGTGTGTTATCAATGATTAAACAACTGGAAGCATAAAGGAACCCCCGTGGAATCCGGCAACCGGAAACTAATCCGCCCTTCGTTCAACGAATTCAAGGAAAAAAGCGACGCACCGCGCAAAGGGTCGCCCGCCCAGAAGCGCCAGATACCCCCGGATCAGACCAACGCCGAGAATTTTTACTACGTCAAGCAGATGCAGTCGAAAACGCCGATGGTCATCAAGCTGAAGGATGGCGAGGTGCTGAAGGGCGTGATCGAATGGTACGACCGCTCGTGCCTGAAATTGAATCGCGACGGCGACCCGAACGTGCTGCTTTACAAGAGCAATATCAAATACATGTATAAGGACGAAGAAGCCGTCAGCGGCGCCTGAGCGAGAGCCTGTACTCGCGACGCGCGCCGGCTTCTTCGTACCGGCGCTTCTCTTCTTCCGTTTCGGGGATGAGCGGAGGAACAGGGACACCGTGGCCCTCGGCATCGATGGCGACGAATGTCAGGTACGCCGACGACACGTGTTGCTGGCCGCCTCGAATGAGATCCTCCACCCAAACCTTGACGCCGACTTCCATCGAGGTGCGAAACGCGCGATTCACGCTGGAGCGCAGCCTCACCCATTGGCCGAGCCTGACGGGGTGAATGAAATCCATGTGGTCCACCGCAGCGGTCACTACGACGTTTCGGCAGTGCTTCGTCGCGGCGATGGCGCCGGCGAGGTCCACCAGGTGCATGATTTTTCCGCCGAGAAGATTGCCAAGGCCGTTGGCATCGTTCGGCAGCGCAAGTTCCGAGTATTCCGAGGCTGAATCGCTGACGCGGCGTCCTTCCATCCCTGCTCCCGTACTCACGTGTGGTTCTGCCGAAAATACGCCGCGGCGCAGGCGCGCGCCTGGCGCTCCAGCGGGCCTTCCACGCCGAAGGGGCTTGTAACAAGGAACGTTCCCACAGCGACTGGATGATGATCGCGCTCGATCGACCATGCGACCCCGACCACTCCGTCGCGATTCGATTTGATCAAAAAACGGAAGGCATCGGCATCCGATTGGGCGGCGTGCTCACAGGTGGCACGCGCATAACCGGTGTTGCAGCAGCGCCGCAGCGTATCGAGCGGAATCAAAGCCCCCGGCTGCGCCGCGCACTCGCCGCCATGGAAATCCGTGAAGCCGGCGAGCGGCGATGCGGGCAGGAACAGCGGACAGGGCATGAGTTTGTATGGACGCTATAGTAGCAAGTGCGAATGGCAACCAACCGTCTTGAGATATTGCGATCGATGGTGGAACAGAATCCGTCCGACGCCTTCAGCCGCTATGGTCTGGCGATGGAATACGTACGGTTGGGCGATCTGTTGGCGGCTGTAGACGAATTCGTCAAGCTGCTCGATCACAATCCGAATTACGCGGCCGCTTACTTCCATGGAGCGCAGACGCTGGAGAAACTGGGGCGTATCGACGAGGCAAAAGGCCTGTACAGGCGAGGTATCGAAGTGACCAGCGCGATGGGCGACGATCACACCTGCGGCGAGCTGCAGGCCGCGCTGGACCTGCTGGGCTGAATACCGGGAAGCTGTCGAGCCGCGCTCGACCGTACAGGCTGAAGCCAGGCTGAAGCCCCTACCCACCTGGGCATGAGTCAACGCTCGAATTCCAATCCGGTGGCTTCACTCGGGCTGTTCTTCGAACCCTGCTTTGCCGGCTTATACGAAATCGTCACGCGCCGCGTCTTCTGTACGCCGCAGGCCAATGTTTCTCCCCCTTTGATTTCGAACTGCAAGGGATCGGGCACCACGAACGTCTGGGATTTGCCTTCATCATCCTTCACATTGAGGCGAAGTTGTTTACCGATGCAGTCGACGCGCACCAGAACACCGGTAATTTTCGCCGAACCGGCGTCGTCGAACCATTCGACTGTTTTGGAAAGCTCCTGGGCGGAAAGCGGACGCGTGTTGGCGCGCGCCTCGATATCGGCCAGCTCTTTGCGGGCATCCGCCTTCAGGCGGTCTATCTCTCTTGCTTTCTCCTCGGCGTCCTTGCGCCGCTCCAGATCTTCCGCATCGAGGCGTTGCTGCTCGATCTGCCCGCGCGCGGTCAGATAGCGCTCCCTGAGCTGAACATCCGGCGCCGCCTGCGCCGCCGCTACCCAGGCGCGCCCGGCTTCGGCGTATTGCTTTTGATCCACGCAGAGTTGCGCATATCGCGCCCACCACTCGTGGTTGCGGGGAGCCAGATTAACGGCCTGTTTCCATTCGGCCATTCGGCGCGCCGGATCGGATAATTTCTCTCCAAAGATCCAGTGCGCCTCGGCATACTTCGGGTCGAGCGTCAGGGCTTCCTTAAGGATTTCGATTGCCGTAGCGGGATCGTTTTCCAGTTTCGCGTATGCGGTAAGGGCCACGAAGTTCGTTGTGCCCGCCTTCCACGCGGCTTCCATATACGTCTTCGCCTTCGCGGGGTCATTGTTCCGCATGGCGAGAACCGCCAGACCCTCGTTATCTTCGGCGACGTGTTTCCCCGCTTTCAGCAGCGACTCGTAAAGCCCGGCGGATGCGGAAGTGAGGAGATCCGCGCGCATGAGATCGCCCTCATCCGAAGTCAGAAACGTGCTTTTGAAGTCGCGATCCGGATTGAGCGCCAGATTTGGGGCGGTGGATGTATTGAAAATGCCGGCCGCGTAGTATCGATCGACTTCAGCTTCGAACTTCGGCCCATCTTCCCCGAAGGCGTTTCGGCTTGCGGCGTTCGTATCCATCCCGGCCGCGAGGTTGTGCAGGTAGATCTTAGCCTTCCCCGAGTAATCCGGTTGGGTGAGGATGCGATGCAGCAGGGCCCATTCGCGCGTTCTTTCCGCTTGCGGCGGCGCGGTTCCCCATGTCACATGGACCGCATTCGATTCCACCGTGCCGAAGAACGTCTCCAGCGCCTTCTCGATCGGCGCGGGCATCTTCGCGAAGTTGTTTTCGAGCAATGTGCGGGTCAGATCGCGCAGCAGGCTCTGCGGGAGCTGGCCTTCGGAGGTGGTGCAGGCCATCAGGCGGTCGCGGCCCACCACCAGACCGGGTTGGCATTGCGCCCGCATGTCCTGGGCGTTCTTGAAAACGATGATCCGCAGAGGCGGGTCGAGACGCAGGTCAGGCTGGCCCATAGCCGTTCCGAGCGCAAAACTGAACTGTTCGAATTGACTGAGTGCCTGTGTGGCAGAGCGCCGTCCATCGTCGCTGATGGCTTCGAAAGATCCGAGGCGAGCTTTAATCCAGCGAGGGTCGGCGGACGCGGCATTCGATACCATCGCGGCGCCGAGCGCAACCGCGCACAACATAGCGCGAGTCGCACAAATACGGTCGGACATACGAACAGCGTCTCCCTGTTCAATTATCGTCCAGTTTCAAGCGCGACCGAACCGGTGTACCCCCATGTTGCATAATCAAGTTGAGTCACAGGCTGCAAATGGTCGAAGACCTGATCCGCCGGGCACGGCGCCGGTTTCTATTTAAGGAGACGCTCGCGCAATCCGCGTTCGCCGCGGCAGTTGTTGTCGGCGGATTCGCGTTGCTGTTGGTCGTCGGTACCCGTTACATGGAATGGTGGACCTTGGCGGTTTTCGCCGCGGTTGGAATCGCAATCGGGTTATACCGCGTCTACCGGCGGACGCCGGACCCGTACACGACAGCGGTGCAACTGGACGAAAATGCACATCTGAAGGACGCTCTTTCCACGGCTCTCTATTTCTCCGGCCATCCGGAAGGGTCGCCGGCGTTCCTCCGTTCGCAGCGTGAGCAGGCGGAACAGACTGCGGGAACGGTTCATCTCGAGCAGGCGGTGCCATTTATAATTCCCCGTTCCCTGTACGTTACCGCTGCATTGTGCGTGCTTGCCTCCGGACTCATTGCGTTACGGTTTGGCTTGGGTCATGGCTTGGATCTGCGCGCCCCCATCACGCAGTTCCTGCTGGAAGATCAGGCCGCTAAGGATGCGAAGAACCACCCCGCGGCGCTCCCGAAATCGCAGAAGCAGTGGATGGATGAGGCACAATCCCTGCTTGCGAAACTTGGCCTGGGGCAGAACCTGGCCGAGCGGTCCTCCGACGATCAGGATGCGCTCGACAAGGCCATCGAGCAGGCTCTGCAGAATCCCGATTCCAACGGGAAAAACCAAAAGGGCGCTAGCAAGGCCGGCCAAACGGAAGAAGGGGCTGACGCGGATGAATCGCACAACGGCGACCCCCTCGACAACGCCGAGCAACCCGGCGGGGATCAATCCGAATCGAAGCCGGGCGACAAAAATTCAAAGGCGGCTTCTGGTAAGAGTGCAAACTCGGGCAACCGGGAGAGCCTTCTCTCGCGTTTGAAGGATGCCGTCTCGGACATGCTTTCCGATTCCGATAAGGATGAAAACTCTTCCCCGCAAAAAGGCACGCGACAAGCGAAGAAACAGTCCGACGGCTCGAAGGGAAAACCTGGTAACGGCGATCGGCAAAAAGGCGATAACCAGGCGGAGGGTCAGCCCGACGCGGCCGGCCAGAGCCAGGACGCGCAAGGCGTGCTGAGCTCGAACACGGAGAAACAACCTGGCCAGGGCAACGGAGCGGGCAGCCAGAATGGCGCGAAGGAACTAAAAGAGGCGGCCCAGTTGAAGGCCATGGGGAAGATCAGCGAGATCATCGGCCAGCGCGCCGCTACGGTGACGGGCGAGACTTCGGTCGAAGTACAGTCGGGAAACCAGAAGTTGCGTACTGCATATTCGGATACGACGGCGACGCACGGGGAAACCGACGGCGATGTGACACGGGACGAGATTCCGTTGGCGTTACAGGCTTACGTACAGCAGTATTTCGCCGAAGTGCGGAAGGCCGCGCCGGCGAAACCGAAACCGGTATCCAAATAGCGACCGTCAGGCGGGAATTTCCCAGGGTTTGTCGTGCTCGCCCTGGTCGCGGCCTTCCACGCGGTCGTAGAGATACAGGTTCGACACAGTTCCCAGTGACTCGTTGTAGAGCGTGGTCAGACCCAATGCTTCCCGCAGGTCTTCCTGGAAATTGTGGATCTCTTTCAACTCCTCGGCGAGAGCAGGTTTGCGCTTGCCGCTCGGAGTAGTGAAAAATTTCTGGAATCCGCCGTCGGTCAAGGTGCCGATTTCCTTGCCCATCACGACACCCGCGCGTTCGGTGACGCGGGGAACGCCCTCCGTGCCGGGCTCGAAAATCGCGGCGACGCCGTTTCGCTCGACGCGAGTCTTGCCGCTGGCCACGGATTCCACCCGGAATCCCGCTGCGCGCGCGGCATTCATGTGGTCTTCAAACGTCATTACTTTCGGGCGGTCGCGGCGAAAGAACATAGGGCTCCATTCATTATAATTGCGGGATGCTTCGCTCCGGAAAGCCGTGCGTACTTTCGATTGATGAAGGCACCACGAGCGCTCGCGCGGCGCTCTACAATCATCGGGGCGAACGCATCGCGATGCATACTGTGTACTTCGATTCGTATTATCCGCGTCCCGGCTGGGTGGAGCAGGATGCCGGGGAGATCTGGCGCGCCCAGATGTCGGCCGTTCGCGCCGTTCTCGAAACCAGCGGCGTGGAACTGGATTCCATCGCGGCGTGCGGGATCACGAACCAGCGCGAAACCACAGTCATGTGGGATCGCAGGACCGGCGCACCCGTGGCTCCCGCGATCGTCTGGCAGTGCCGCAGGACGGCGGACATGTGCGCCGAACTTGCGCGGTCCCGTCACGCCGCTCTGATCGAGGAAAAGACGGGACTGGTGATCGATGCCTACTTTTCGGCCAGCAAGATTCGCTGGATTCTCGAAAACGTGCCGGACGCAAAGGCCAAAGCGCGTGCCGGCGAGATTCTTTTCGGCAACATAGACACGTGGCTGATCTGGAATTTGACCGAAGGCAAAGCGCATGTCACGGATCCGACGAACGCGTCGCGCACGATGTTGATGGATCTGGAAAGCGGCTCGTGGGACGACGAACTCCTCGGCATTTTCGACGTACCGCGCGCTGTGCTGCCCCAAATCGTGCCGTCTTCCGGCCGCATAGGGAATATAGCGGCAGGCTGTCCGGGAGCCGGCATTCCCATCAGCGGCGTCGCCGGCGACCAGCAGGCGGCGCTCGCGGGTCAGGCCTGCTTTCGCGCAGGTCTGTCGAAGAATACTTACGGAACCGGATGTTTCGCGCTTACGCACGCAGGCGACCGCCGACCCCATTCCAGGAATCGTCTTCTCGCCACGCGCGCCGCGTCCGATGGCACCAGACCACAATTCGCCGTGGAAGGCAGCGTGTTCGTTGCAGGCGCCGTCATTCAATGGCTGCGCGATGAGCTGGGATTGATCCGCTCGGCCGGCGAATCCGAAGCGCTGGCGGAAAGCGTGGCCGATTCGGGTGGGGTTCACGTAGTGCCTGCGTTCACAGGCCTCGGCGCGCCGCACTGGGATGCGGCGGCGCGCGGAGTCATCAGCGGCCTCACACGAGCGAGCGGAAAAGCACATATCGTCCGCGCGGCGCTCGAGAGCATCGCATTCCAGAGCATGGAGTTAATCGATGCGATGGAAGCCGATTCGGGGCAACCTATAGCGGAATTACGCGTGGACGGCGGGGCCGCCGTGAACAACTTCCTCATGCAGTTCCAGGCGGACGTCCTGGGGAAAAGCGTTGTCAGGCCAGCAGACGTGGAGACGACGGCACTCGGCGCCGCCTATCTTGCGGGGATCGCCGAAGGAGTCTGGTCGGGAACTCACGAAGTCGAGAGCTTCTGGCGGATCGAACGCCGTTTCGAACCCGTAATGCCGGCGGACCGGCGCAATGAGTTGATCGGCCGGTGGCGGGAAGCAGTGTCGCGCGCGAGGTCTGACTTACAATAATTACTTGAGCATGCGAACTCTGTTTCTAAACCCGCCTTCTTTTCAGGGCTTTGACGGAGGGGCGAGTTCCCGCTGGCCGGCATCGCGGGAAATTGAGTCGTACTGGTATCCGGTATGGCTTTGCTATCCAGCCGGTCTACTGCCCGACAGTAAGGTCGTCGACGCGCCGCCGCATAAGATCTCGATCGAACAAACGGTCGAAATGGCGAGAGACTTCGAATTACTCGTCCTTTTCACTTCCACGCCGGGATTTGAAGTCGATTGCCGGATTGCGGAAATGATGAAGGAGTCAAACCCGCGGCTGAAGGTTTGCTTCGTCGGGCCGCCGGTTACCGTCGAGCCGGAAAAATCGTTGAACGCCTCGCAGGCCATCGACTTTATCATTCGCAGGGAATTCGATTATCAGATCGTGGATTATGCAAACGGCAAACCGATCGAGGAAATTGCCGGTGCGAGCTTCCGCAAGAACGGCGGGATCGTAAATAATTCCGAAGCCCCTTCGATAGAGAACCTCGACGCGCTGCCGTGGGTTACAAAGACTTACAAGCGCGACCTCGATATCACGAATTACAACGTTCCGTTCCTGCTGAATCCTTTCATCTCCATGTATACGTCGAGGGGGTGTCCCGCGATGTGTACCTTCTGTCTCTGGCCGCAAACTCATTCGGGGCATCGCTGGCGGCTGCGCTCGAGCGATGACATACGTGACGAAGTTAAATACGCGCTGGAAACATTTCCGCAGATGAAGGAAATCTTCTTCGACGACGACACCTTCAACTACCGTAAAGAACGCACCATCGAACTTTGCTCGAAATTGAAGGCGCTCAACTTCACGTGGTCCTGCACGTCGCGCGTCACAACCGATTACGACACACTCAAGGCCATGAAAGAAGCGGGATGCCGCTTGCTGATCGTTGGTTATGAATCGGGCGATCCGCAGATCCTGAAGAACATCAAGAAAGGCGCCACCATCGATATGGCTGAGCGCTTCACGGCGAACTGCAAGAAGCTGGGCCTCGTGATTCACGGCGATTTCATCGTTGGGCTCCCGGGCGAGACTCGCGAAAGCATCCGCAAGACGATCGATTTCGCGAAGAGGCTGGATAACGAAACGATTCAGGTTTCGATTGCTCATCCCTATCCGGGCACCGAGTTCTACGATTACGCGAAAAAGAACAACCTCATCTCGATCGGCAACATTGTGGATGAGCGCGGCAACCAGCTTCCGAAAGTGGTTTACGAAAACCTCAACGAAGCGGAATTGATGGATTGGGTGGAGCGTTTCTACAGCGAATATTATTTCCGCCCGCGCGTGATCTGGCGTATGGTCCGCAAGGTGATCTTTAACTCGCACGACCGGAAGCGTCTCACCAAAGAAGCGCGCGAGTACATGGCTCTGCGGGGCCGACGCAGGAAATTCATTTCACAGCAGCGGCAGCAGACGGCTGTGTCCGCAAATGCCGGGGATTAGCGAACTGGCTCGGCCTGAAACGCGGGCAGATTCCGATCTTCGCGCAAAGACGCGTTTCTTTGCGGCTATCACCATCCTCAGTAACGTTGCGGGAAATTCAGCCTTGACGAAAGGCATGCAGCAACTGGGCGGGATCGGTAATTCGCCACTGGCGTTGATCGGCGCGCTCTTTCATCCCTGGGTAGCACTGGGCGTCGCGCTGTTGATTGTCTGGACACTCACTCACATGACGCTCCTCAGCTGGGCGGATTTGAGCTACGTCATGCCAGTGACGGCGATCAGCTACGTGGTGACCGCTCTTGCGGCAAGATTGTTTCTGGGGGAAAACGTTTCGCTCGCGCGGTGGGCTGGAATTGTACTGGTCACCGCGGGTGTAATGCTGGTCGGCCGCACCGAAGCGGCATCTGCGCGTGTAGAGAGTCGACCGCGATGAAATGGACACTGGTCCTGATGGTGATCTGCGCCACCACGGTAGGCGATGTCTTCCGATCGCTGGGCATGCGGCAACATGGCGAGATTCACGATTTCAGGCCGGGCGCAATCGGCGCCGCCTTCGGGATGATCGCACGGAATTCGTTCGTGATTATCTCGACCTGCGCGATGGCCGTATCTTTCTTCTCTTTCATGAAGCTGGTATCGATCGCGCCCATGAGCTTCGCGGTACCGATGTCGGCGGCCGCTTTCATTCCCGAGACTCTGCTTGCCAGGGTGCTGTTGAAAGAGGCGGTGGACTGGCGGCGCTGGGCCGGGGTCGGTCTGATCCTGATCGGCGTGTTTTGCATTTCGCAGTGATACCGGCAATTCTGGTCGCCTGCGGGATCGCATACAATCTGCTTGCCATAGCCGGTGCGTTACGGTTCCGGCGCAGGAACGCAATCCCGGATTTCAAACCTCCTGTTTCGATCCTGAAACCCGTGCGGGGTCTCGATCCGCATTTTTATGAAGCCATCGGATCGCATGCGGTCCAGAATTATCCCCGGTTCGAATTGATCTTCGGAACAGCCGATCCTCTCGATCCGGCGATATCCGGGATCGAGCGTCTGCGCGCGGCATTTCCGAACGTGCCGATCAGTGTGATCAATACCGCGAATGACGCGCCAAACGGCAAGGTAGGGTCGCTCGAGATCCTCGCCCGGCACGCCCGCTACGAGACATTGCTCGTCAACGATGGCGACATTCTCGTCGCGCCCGATTATCTCGAACGCGTGATCAGCCTCCTGCAGGACGAACGGGCCGGTCTGGTTACGTGCCTGTATCGGGCGCGGGCGTCATCGAACGCGTCGAAAGCGGAAGCCCTGGGCATCGCGACTGAATTTGCACCGAGCGTGCTGGTGGCCCGGTTGCTTTCAGCGAGCGGTTTCGCGCTGGGTGCCACGATGGCCTTCCGCAGATCGGACCTGAATGCCATCGGAGGATTTGCGGCAATCCGCGAGTACCTCGCCGACGATTATCAGCTTGGCGCACGCATCGCCGGATTGGGTAAACGGGTCGTTCTGTCCGATTCCGTGGTCGAGACGAGTCTTGGCGCTGGAAGGTGGATGGATGTATGGAAACATCAGGTCCGGTGGTCCAGAACGATTCGGGTCTCGCGGCCCGCGGGTTACTTCGGCTACCTCGTCACCCAGGCTACATTCTGGTGCATGGTTGCCGCCGGGTTTGGACACTGGCAAATCGCGTCGATTGGTTTGATTGTGCGGTTAATCGCGGCAGCCGTGGCGTTAAGAACTCTCGGCGATACACAACTCTTCCGTGTAGCGCTGGTTCCGTTGCGCGATTTGTTCGGGCTCGCGGTGTGGGTGGCGGGGCTCGGCGGTCGCGAGGTCGAGTGGCGCGGCCTGCGTTTCAGGCTGCTTTCGGACGGCAGAATCAAACCACTTTGAAAGAGCGGGAGATGCGGCGCACGAGTTTCCCCGTGTGCCAACATAAATAGTTGATCGTCACTCTCACCATGAACCCGGCGATCGATCGAACGATTGCCGTGGATCGATTGGCTTTCGACGATCGGGCCTATATTCTTTCCAGCAAAGATTCGCCGGGCGGACGCGGTATCAATGCCGCACGCGTGATTCACTCTTTCGGCGGCGAGACGCTTGCGATTTTCCCGGCCGGCGGCGAGCGAGGGACCCGTTTCGAACACTACATGCAGGATTGTGGATTTCCCGTCGCGACTGTCCCGATCCGCAACGATATCCGGCTCAACCTTACGATCACCGACCGTCATGGGTTGACGGTCAAGCTTAACGAGATCGGCCCCCGGCTCGATCGCGGCGAATTATCCACCGTGGAGGGGACGGTTGAAGCGCAACTGGGACGCGCCTCGTGGCTGATGCTTTGCGGCAGTCTGCCCCCGGGGGTTCCGTCGGATTTCTACGCTCAACTGATCGTCCGCGCAGCCAGGAAAAACGTCAAAACACTGCTTGATACCGATGGCGAGGCGCTCTCCCAGGGCGTGGAAGCGGGGCCGACGATCGTCACTCCTAATCAGCAGGAAGCCGAACGGCTGCTCAACACCGTGCTGCTGACGCGATCGCATTCACTCGCGGCGGCGCGAAGGATACAGTCGATGGGCGCCCAGGCGGTGGTATTGTCGCTGGGCAGCCGCGGGGCCATCGGGGCTGCGTCGTATCAGGGGGCGGATCGAATGTGGGAAGCCACACCGCCACGCGTGGATGCAATCTCGCCCATCGGCGCAGGCGATGCCCTGGCCGCCGCGCTGACCTGGTCGCTTGCAAAGAGCGACGAGTTTCCGGAGGCATTGCGCTGGGGCGTCGCGGCGGGTAGCGCATCGGCGAAACTGCCCGGCATGAACTTCGCCACGCTCGAACAGACGCGGGAAGTACACGAGGAAGTCGACCTGCGCCGGGTCGAATTGTGAGCCCCGAAGACGGCGCGCATGACCCCGGACTGCTGAAATCGGCCGGCATTGTCTCGGCCGGTGTAATGACGAGCCGGATTACCGGCCTCGTGCGCGAGAGCGTTCTGAGCTGGATGTTTGGCGCCGGCGCGACTTACGACGCGTACGTACTCGGGTACCGAATTCCGAATCTTGCACGTGAGCTGTTTGCGGAAGGCGCGCTTTCCGCCGCATTTGTCCCCACATTCGCCCGATACCTGGCGACCAAAAGCCGCGCGGAAACACGCGAATTATCGAACATCACCGCAACTATGCTGGTTATCGTAGTGGGTGGCGTGTGCGCCCTGGGAATGCTGTTGAGTCCCATGATCGTGAATCTGTTTGCGCCGGGATTTCACGCCGTGCCCGGGAAATGGGAACTCGCGGTATCGCTGGTTCGCACCATGTTTCCATTCCTGCTTCTGCTTGCGCTTGCGGCACAAGCACAGGGAATACTTTACGCCAGTCACCAATTTGGGATCCCGGCCGTATCGTCGAGCCTGTTCAACGTGGGCTCGGTCGTTCTCGGTCTTGCGTTGGCTTATTGGTTCGGGCCTGTTCTCGGAATCAGTCCGGTCCGCGGGATGGCGTTTGGCGTCGTGATGGGCGGCGTCGCGCAACTGGCTTTTCAGATGCCGGCCGTCTGGCGCGAAGGTTTCGCCTGGAGACCGCGCTGGAATCTGCGGCATGAGGGCGTGCGTCAGATTCTCGCATTGATGGGCCCTGCCGTGATTGGCAATGCATCCGGCCAGATCAATGTTCTCGTCAACACGAACTTTGCCGCTGGTTTGCGCGACGCCTCGGGCCACGTGATCAACGGCCCGGTGAGCTGGCTTGCATATGCCTGGCGCTTTTTTTTGTTGCCCGTCGGAGTTTTCGGAGTGGCGATCGCATCGGCCACATTGCCCCGCATCTCGCGTAGCGCGGCCGCGAGGAACTTCGCGGAGTTCCGGCAAACGCTTTCGCGGTCGATTGTGATGATCCTGCTTCTTACCATTCCGTGTTCCGTGGGGCTCGCGATCCTGGGAGAGAGCATGATCGCGATTGTTTATCAACACGGGAAATTTCGCGTGTTTGATACGCATCAGACCAGTCTCGCCCTTTCCTGTTATGCGGTGGGCCTGGCGGGCTATTCCGCTCTGAAGTTGATCGCCCCGGCTTTTTACGCGCTGGGCGATTCGCGGACCCCGATGATTGTAAGCGCCGCATCGGTCCTGGTGAATGGTTTGGCCGCTTTCACCATGGTTCGCGTGGCCGGGTTTGGACATGCAGGCCTCGCGCTCACGACGTCCGTGGTCTCGACATTCACTTCGTTGACCCTTTTATTGCTGCTGCGCCCGAAAATCGGCGGCATCGACGGACGGGAGATGCTGGTGAGCCTGGTCAAAATTCTCGGCGCGGCAGCCGTAATGGGTCTGGTTTGCCGAACCGTTGTGACGGCTTCCCATGCCCTTCCGATCACACCCGTACTATCGAGAATCGCCGATGTAGCGATTGGCATTCCCGCGGGAGCGGCGGCGTTTTATGCCGCAGCCGCCGCGCTGCGTGTTTCAGAATTGCACGAAACGCGCGATGCTGTTCTCGAAAAAATCGCCCGCAGGTTCCACAGGGCCGGCTGAAGCCATTTGTTAAAATTCTGTCAGCCATGCTGCCTGACATCACCCGGGCGATCCGGTTGCAGATTCTGGACGACCGGGCCGCCGAGTTGACCAAAGAAATCGCGGCGCTTCCGAAACACATCGCGGAAATCGAGAAGAAGCTGGAGGGGCATCAGCGGCGCCTCGAGCACGATCGCGCGGCCATGGTGGCGAACCAGAAGGACCGCAAGCGGCTGGAAGGCGAGATCCAGGCGAGCGAGCAGAAGATCTCGAAGCTCAAGACCCAGATGATGGAAGCGAAGACGAACGATCAGTATCGCGCGTTCCAGCACGAGATCGATTTCTGCCAGCAGGAAATTGGCCGCCACGAAGATCGCATTCTGGAGCTGATGACGGAATCCGATCCCCTGGAAAAAGCGGTAAAGGCGGCTGAAGCGGCGCTTTCGACGGAAAAGAAACAGGTCGAGGACGAAAAGGCGAAGGCGCGCGAGCGCACCGCCGCGGATCAGAAGGAAATCGACCTTCTTACGCAGGAGCGGAAAAAGATTCTCGGCGAGATGGATTCGAAAATTGCCTCGGAATACGAGAGGATTCGGAAGGGACGCGCGGGTGTGGCGATCGCGGAGGTCGTGCAGGGCCGTTGTTCGAAATGCAATATGCTGTTGCGGCCTCAGTTTCTGCAGGAGTTAAAGCGCGGAGACGCCGTTATGGTTTGCGAAAGCTGCAGGAGGATGCTGTATTGGAATCCGCCGCAGGGCGTTGAAGATCTGACCACTGTCGGTCTCTGAAACCGAGGCGGGCATCCGGGTTGCCCGCCTGCACGCAGGATTAAGGCAACGGATTATGAGCTCGCGCCTGAATGCCGGGCTTCTTCGCTCGCATTGCAGCCCGTGCCCGCTTCTTTATTGCCGGTTCCGCTGCAGATTCCGATCCCGCCACTGCCGATCCCGTTGCCGCTGCGACGCTGAGTGTAGCTTCGGACGTGTAGCCGTCGGTCGTCCCGACGTCGAAATAGTCCGTTCCCGATGTACCGGTTGGGATGGGAACGTCGATCTGATAGAGTCCTGCCATCGTCGGTGTTAATCCCGCAAAACAGGTGGGACAGGTGAATGGAAAGGCGGCATACACGTTGCTGAAATCAACCGAAAGGTCCGGATCGGTCACAACGCTCAGATTGGGCGGCCCGGGAGCCAGCGCGCCATCTGGAACGACCGGAGGGTTGACGGCTCCCAAGCCTGTGGCATAGACGATAATCGTCTCACCGATTTTCGCAGGACTGTTCGCGGTGATCGTACTAAAGTCAGCCGAATGTTGCGCCGCCGCGGCGCCAAAGGCGGTCGGGTTGGCAAATACACCAGGCGCTGTATTGCTGGTGTAAACCGTCACCGGATTTGACGTCACGCCATTACTCGTCACCTGAAGCGTTGCGTAGTATATGCCGTTGTCCGGACTGATTGACGAAGGGACCAGCGCGATAATCTGAGTCGGGCTCACGTAGTCCAAAGGAGCCGCGATCCCGTTGATTGTGACCGTAACACCGCCGAGCGGCGTGGTCGGCAAAGGCTGACCCGGCGTCGCGCCAGTGGCTGTGGTTGTGAACCCCGTGCCGAACAGGGTGATCAGCTCATTGGGCGCGATCGGGTTCGTGATCGGCGCGAAATTGGCCGCATTGACAATGCCGTTGTCACACAGGTAGACGCCGCTTCCCGCGCATTTTGTCATGCCAAGTCCCAGGGTCAGAGAATAATAGGCTGAGTTGACCGCATCACCCATGGCAATGAACGCTTGCCCATTTACACCGAATGTATAAGAATAGGGAACCCCACTCCCAACCGGAATGGTCCCATTCGATGCGATCGTGTACTGTGTGTCGTCGTACGTGTAGTCGTAGACAAGATACGGCAGAGAAGTGATCCGGTTATGGAAGACCGATGTGCCGGTGCCGGTCGCATTTTCGGAACCATAGAACGCGTCGATGAGATTCGTGGTTTTCCCTGTGATATCGACTGCGTCTTCGAGCGCTGCCATGTAATAGAGCTGATTGGCCGTGGCGTTGGAACCTGTGCCGGTGAGCGACCGTATTCCGACCAGCATGTCATAGCCCGTCGGCGAGCCCGCCAGAATGATGTTCCCATCTGCGGAGATGTAGAACGTTTTGGTGCCGCTTACGAGTTGTGAACTCGCGGCCGCGCCAAAATTGATGGTCCCGGTTCCGCCTGAGGAAAGCGAATACGTTACTCCGGAATCCGTCTGGCTGAGCGCGGTCCCACCGAGATTTGCGCCTGCTCCCGAAATTGCGACGTTACCGAGAGTTCCCTTGCCGTCAGCCGTCAAATTAAAGGTCGCCTCGCGAACCGCAGTAATGCTGGCGTTCGGAAAATCGATAGCGCCGGCCGTGTAATTCCCGCTGAATGACCCGTTCGAGACACTCGATCCGATTGGAATCCCGACCATCATGGTTACATTTGTGCCTTCGGTGGCGCTGGCCACGAAGGCTGACGGACCCAAGGGAGACACGCCGCCGAATTCGAAATCGGTGGGATCCGCAAGGCTCGTCATCTCAAAGAAACCGTTCGAACCAACGGTATAAGTGCCAGTTAATGAAAGTGCCGAGTTGGCCCCGGAAGCGAGACTCGCTCCCTGGCCCGTGAAGGAGTAATTGCCTTTTCCGTCGAAAGTCGCGATGCCGACCGCACTGCTGGCTGCCGTCACGGAACCGTCCACGTTTCCCGTCATCAGAACTTCCCGGACGAAATAACGGCCGCTCAGTGTGCTGTTACCGCTCGTGTCGGGGTTCTGGGCGGATGCCGTTGCGACTACGAAGAGAGCCGCCGCTATCGTCTTAAGATAATTCGAGATCATCAGTTCAGGTCCTTAAATCCGGAAGAGCATGGTATTTCGACGCATTCGCCGGACGACGGTTGCGCGCCGGGAGTCGGTTTTCGCACATTCCGGCAAAGTCGGCGATCCTGAGTGGGAAGATAAGACAGTCGGCAACTTTTCAAAAGATGGAACCAAAGAACAATGATAACTTCCTCGAAGAGCTGCGTTGGCGCGGGTTTCTGGAAGCCACGACAAGCGATGACATTGACGCATACCTTTCCGGGTCGCGGCGCACGATGTATGCCGGATTCGACCCCACGGCCGACAGTCTTCACCTCGGAAACCTGATCCCGGTAATGGCTCTTGCGCACGCCCAGCGCCATGGGCACAGGCCTCTCGTACTGATAGGCGGCGGAACGGGTTTGATCGGCGACCCCAGCGGCAAAACGTCTGAACGAGCGCTCTTGACCAGCGAGAAGGCGGAGTACAACGCCGCGCAAATTCGAACCCAATTGAGCAGGTTCTTCGATCTTTCGGCAGACGATAGAGCACTCATGCTGAACAATGCCGATTGGCTCCTCTCACTGAAGCTCCTCGATTTTTTGCGCGACACCGGCAAGCATTTTTCCGTCAACGAAATGATGAAACGCGATTCGGTGCGCACCAGGCTCGAAGAACGCGATCAGGGTATTTCGTATACCGAATTCAGCTACATGCTGATGCAGGCTTATGACTTTCTCCACCTGTTCCAGAACTACAACTGCACGATTCAGCTTGGGGGCAGCGATCAATGGGGAAACATTCTCTCGGGCAAGGAACTAATCCGGCGCGTGCTGGGTCAGCGCAGCGAAGGCATTACATTACCGTTGCTGACCACTTCGACCGGCAGGAAATTCGGCAAAACCGAAGACGGCTCCGTTTGGCTGGATCACCGACGTACGAGCCCTTACCAGATGTATCAATACTGGCTGCAAACCGCCGATGCGGACGTGGTCCGGTATCTGAAGCTGTTTACGTTTCTCGACCGGGAGACAATCGAGGGGCTGGCAGTGGAAGTGAGCACGAGCCCCGAGAAGCGCGAGGCGCAAAGGACCCTCGCCGCCGAATGCACGCAGCTTATCCACGGCTCGGTATGGCTGGAGTCGGTAAAAGCCGCGACCAGGATCCTGTTTGAGTCCTCCGATGAGACCCCGTCGGGGGAAACCATCGCGCTGCTGGCACGCGAAGTGCCGGTCACTCACGTCGGCAGGCTGGAGCTCGACTCGGGCATCCCGCTCGTCGAACTGCTTGTGCGCACGCACCTGGCGGACAGCAAGGGCGCCGCGCGGAAACTGATCGAAGGCGGCGGCGTCTACGTGAACAACGAACGCCAATCCCGGGTCCAAACGTCCGTGTCGACGGAAAGCATGATCTGGCCGTACGCGATTATGTTGCGCACAGGCAAGAAAAATTATCACCTGGTCCTGGTCGGCTGATCGGCCGGTCCCCAAGCCGCCTGAACCTGTTTCCGAACGAACTCAAGATCCTTCGTCATGGCCATCAATTCGTCCTGCGGATGATACTCCATGTGAATCGAGATCGGGCCGGTGAACCGCGCCTGCGCGAGAATTCCGAAAAACGACGCCCAATCGACCACGCCTTCGCCCATCGGGCACATCTCCATCTTCCATGCATTCCCCGCTTTGACCCAGGTGAAATCCTGCACGGCTACGGCCTTCAGGCGGGGCAACGCCAGACGCAACGCAATTTCCCATCCCGCGACCCCGCCTTCTGCGGTGGCCTGAGAAGGATCGAAATAATAGCCGATCCACTGCGGATCCATATCCCCGATGATCGTTTGCGCATCCCAAAGCGCTTCGCCCACGTAAGCACCCGCCCTATTCGGAAACATCGCCACCATTTCCGCGCGCTGACCATAGGCAATCAAGCCGGCCAAGTCGTTGCGCACCTGAGCGAGACGCCGTGGAATGTCGGACGCTGCGGGGATACGGTTTAGTCCGTACGGCCAGAAACCAAGACGGTACAGATGAACCTGGGTATGCCCGGTGATCGCGAGTATCGCGTACGCAGTCGGCTCGTTGATCGTCGTCAGCGTGGTCGTAATCATCGGAACTTCGAGTCCCGGTCCGCGCACGCTTTCGATCGCGCGGACTAAATCCACGTTGGTGATGCGGGGATTCACATGGCCGCCTTCCATCACGGTAAGATCCACGCCCTCGTAGCCGATCTGCTGGGCGATCATGCCAAGCGCCGGATAGGGTACCTTCGCCAGATTCTGTGAGAATCCGCAAATCATCGGCGTCGCGCGGGGCGTCTGAAGGATCCCGGCCTTTGGTCCCCCATCTTTTTCGGCGGCCGCCTGCGGCTGAGCCTTACGCGCCAGCACCGTGCCTGCCCCGAGCGTCGCGATGGCTCGTCGCCTTGTCACGAGCGGCCTCGCATTGGCAGTGCGATTCGTGAGAATATATACGTTATCTGCCGCGCCGAATGACCCGCGCAACTTCTCGAGCGATGTCGGGACGTGGGGAAATCCCGAATGAGCATTACCCTGATTGTAGCCCTGAAATAGACTGCGCCCTGAAATGAATCGCGTAGAGAGTCTGAATCGGGTAAATTACGATGTCGAAGCCATGAAGGGAAAGTTTTGGATCGGCTTGCGGGTACCGGGCTCTGCGTTCCTGCTCTGGCGCGCGCGGAGCTTGAAGACCGCGGGATATCCGCAAACGAGCGGGCCAGGGGTTTGGATAATTCTTACCGGGGCAGAATGGATCGTTCCATGATCAAGCGCCGAGAACTGCAAAAGGAAGGTCTCGCTCGACGTAGAGCCGCGAGGCCCGGTATTTCGTTTCGTACCTCCACAGGAGGCGACAGAGAGGCCGCATGATGATCACGAACCGCACCATTTTACTCATCGACGACGAACCGCAGATCCGCAAGGTTCTGCGAACCAGTCTGGCCGCGCAGGGGGCCGATGTGATCGACGTCCAGAACGGCGAAGAGGCGCTCGAACTACTGCGTGAAAAGACGGTGGATCTGATTCTTCTCGACATGAACATGTCGGGGATGGGAGGTCTCGAGACATGCCGCGCTATCCGCGCCGGATGGGATGTCCCGATTATCATCGTCTCGGTTCGCGATTCGGACCGCGATAAAGTCGAAGCGCTGGATGCGGGCGCCGACGATTTCGTATCCAAGCCCTTCAGCATCGATGAACTGATGGCGAGAATTCGGGCCGCGCTGCGACGCACCGGCTTTGCGACAGATACGACGCCAAAACACGTTGTGATGCCGAATCTGGAAATCGACTTTGAGCGGCGGCGAGTCGTCGCGGGTGGCGAACTGGTAAGGCTGACGCCGACAGAGTTCGATATTCTTCGCTACCTGGTGTCTCATGCCAACAAACCCGTACCTCACCGGCGCCTCCTGCAGGCGATCTGGGGGCCTGAGTACAGTGACCAGATTGAGTATCTGAGAGTTTTTATCAATCAGCTGCGGAAGAAAATCGAACCCCCCGGACCCAAGCCGACCTTCATCACAACCGAAACTCGTATCGGGTACCGTTTTGTTCTCGGAGACGCGCGGGTATCGGACGAACCAGTCCAGGTTTCGTGACGGGCCTCGGCACCGTGTACACTTATTAGTTCGGGCCGTGGCGCAGCCTGGCTAGCGCGCTTGCTTGGGGTGCAAGAGGTCCCGGGTTCAAATCCCGGCGGCCCGACCAAA
>JBEKTF010000021.1:0-42026 GCA_049516355.1 Bryobacteraceae bacterium
GGCAGCGCTGAAGATCATGCAAAAGCATAAGATTCATCGCCTCCCGGTGGTTAACAAGATGGGGACACTCGAAGGCATCTTGTCCATGAACGACATCGTGTTGCGCGCAGAGAAGGGCACCGGCAGAAGGCGCCCGGACATTTCGTATGACGACGTTGTCCAGACTCTTCAGGCGATTTGCGCGCATACGTCCGGGAGAAAACAAGGCGCGGAGTCGACTGGTGACGGCAAAGCGGCCGGCGCTGCCTGATCCCGGTCGAGCGAATTGAAAGCAACTGGGGCAGGGATCTTGCGATGACAGTGCCAATGTCCATGGAAATGTAAAAAGGAGAACAACATGTCAGAAGTAAAAGTCGAAAAGAATAAATCGCTCGCCAGGCGGGAAATGCCGGGACTGAGCCCGTTCAACGATTTCTTCACGCCGGCGTTTCCAGTCGGCCGGTTCTTTGGTCTTAGCCCGTTCGCAATGATGAGGGAGTTCAGCGAGGAAATGGAACGGCTGTATCGTGCCAACGGAGCCGCGCTGGAGGCCTGGACCCCGACGGTCGACATCCAGCGCAGCAACGGGGATCTCCTCGTGACGGCGGAGTTGCCAGGCCTGAAGAAGGAAGAAGTGAAGGTCGAGGTGACCGACGACGCTCTGATCATCGAAGGCGAGCGCAAACGTGAGCACAAAGTGGAGGAGGAAGGATACCACCGCTACGAGAGGAGCTTCGGCAAGTTCTACCGCTTCATCCCTCTTCCCGAAGGGGCGAAACCAGATCAGGCCAAGGCAGAGTTGACCGACGGCGTTCTGAAGATTTCGGTGCCGGCGCCGGAAGTGAAAAAGAAGGTACGCCAGATCGCGGTGGAGGAAGGCGCTGAGAAGAAGCCTGTGGCGGCGTGAGCCACCGGGGGTAACGGAAGCTGGCGGAGGATCCACCGGGGTGGCGCGGGAGGACGCGTCACCTCAAAGGCGTATTCAGAGAAGAGAAACAAGGAGTACAGCGATGCAGGCAATGAATGAGAAAGACAGGCAGATCCGCGAGGCCGTATCGCTATGTGCCGGCTACGCACTCGCTCCAATTGCTCGCTGCAGCCAAACCCGGTGCGGCGCTGCTGGCCGGCTCAACATCACAACCTCAGGTCCGGAGTGCTCCGGCGGTATTCGTGATTACCGCCGTTTACGAACGGATGGGATCGGGAGCCAAAAACCGGACCTGGACGGATTACGAAGCAGGCCTCGCGAGCGAGAACCTGCTGCTCGAAGCCGTCGCGCTAAGACCTGGGGCTGTAGTCATGGGAGGAATTGAGCCCGCGTCGGTCAAGGATACCGTGAAATTGACTGGCGGCGAACAGGTAATTGTCGTTATCCCGGTTGGGCATCCAGCCGAAAGTCAGGAAGAGGAATAATATGATTTCCCCGCTACAGATCGAGTTTCGGAACACTCATCCCACAGAAGCAGTTGAATCGAGGATCCGGCAGGAATTGGCCGAGTTCGAAAAGTTTTACAACGGGCTTTTGACCTGCCGGGTAGAGGTCGAAGCCCCAAAACACGAACGCCGGGGTAGCGTCTCCAGAGTGCGGATCGACCTTGGAATTCCCGCCAAAAAGGGGGCGCCGGGGAGTGAACTGCCAGGTATCGAAGGCGGGCAGAACACGGAACACCTGGAAGTAACGTCTCAACGCAAAGACGCGTCCATGGCGGTTCACGCCGCATTCAACGTCGCACGCCGCCGACTGAAGGAACTTACAGTCAGCCCATTTACGCAGATGTGAAAACAGCGAGCCTCAAAGTGTGACGCGATCCCTATTGCGTTGCGGTAGCCTTTGAGACCTGGAAGGAGTCCAGATCAGCTTTGAGAAGCAATAACAAGGGCTGAATCGCCTCCTGCCCCGCAGTATTCGCCGTTTCGGCAGCTTCCACGGCGCGTGCATAGGTTTCCTCGGCGCGGCTCTTGTCCGCGGCGGCTGCGGCCATGTCGCCCGCTTTGAGGAATATCCGGCCCCGGTGGATATACAAGTGGGCGACTGTGATCTCGTCATGCGCGATAGCTGCGCCGATATCGCTGTCCGAATGGCTTAAAGCAGGCTTTACCAATTCAGGTTCGGCTTTCTGGTGATTTCGGGCTGTTTCATCTGCTGGTCTGGAGTCTGTGTCACGCAGTTCTTGCCTTTCGGTCGCGGGTGCATCATTCGATGCACCTGGTACAAATATATCCGGCTTGCGTCTCATGATGCGAGAGCCTTGCGAGTTCTGCCAGACGACTCGCTCTGAGGTACCCGCCGGAACAGCCAACGCAGTTGCTGCCGGTCGAGGGGCATGCAGGCGTAGTCGTTCGCGCCAGCCTCGAGCGGATCCAGCCATATTGTGTGCTCAGGCAGGCTGGTGACGACAATTAAGACCATGTGCGGGGAAATAGCCCGAATTTCACAGATATCACCCAGCCACCCGTCGCGGTCGGCACATACACGTGCGGCTGCGGCACCTGGCAGAAGTCCGGCCACGCCTGGCCTCCGGATCATATCGTAGCCGTCTGGTGCCAGATCAGCGTTGATCTGATCAGCCGCCGCCTCCGAAAAGCCTGTCAGCATGATAGCAAGCATCACAATACTCCTTCCGATTCGGCCTGCGCAATTACCCGAATAGTCACACAGGGAATTGCGCGTATCAACGCAATAATTCGCGCAGTAATTCACTTGTAATCCATGTGGACACAATCAACTTGCTGATACATCTATATCTATCATGGTGCTATTCCAGAGCCCGTGGCAGGTCTAATGCTCAACAAATTTTGATGGCCTCCCGCGAAGAAATCGAATCGATTTTACGGACGGCACTCGAGCGGACCGCCGTATGTCAGCAGGACGCAGGGCTTCAATACAGGAAAATCCTTGACGAGCTTGCTCACGGAAGTCCATCTTCTAAAGACATCGATCGCCTAATGGAGGCTGCGGAGACCGAACTGGCCGCGAGAGGCGCGATGTGGAAAGCCCTGGGGCGGTTCACGGATTTTTCAAAAAAAGGAATAATTCCCGATGATTTACAGGGATAATCCCAAGCCAGGCACGATACGACGAGCCATCCAGGAGATGGACCGGTTACATCAAAGAAGCGCGAACTCGCTCAACCGATTAGGCAATAGCCAGCGTCGCCAGATGCTTCCTGAGCCGGTGACGGCTCTCCGCCAGCAGGTTCTCGACTTCGGCGTCGTCCACCTGTTGGAAGTCGCGATACCATTCGCCCACCGCAGAAAAGAACTCGGGAGTCGCAAGGCAAACTAATTCGTCCGCCTCTTTGCGCAAGCGAGCGACGGCCTCGTCGGATCCCACTGGAACTCCGATGATTATCCTGGCGGGTTTCAGGCTGCGAGCGTGACGAACTGCCGCCAACATCGTGCTTCCCGTGGCCAGTCCGTCATCGATCAGGATTGCCGATTTTCCATTAAGCTCCCGCGCCGGTCTCCCTCCTCGATAAAGTTCTTCCCTTCTCTTCATCTCCGCCTGTTCGCGCACCAGGACCTTCTCGACGTCTTCATGGGAAATTCCCAGTCCCTCAATCATCCGATCGTCCAGAACTCGCGCCGTGCCCGCGATGGCGCCCATGGCCAGTTCTGGTTGCCAGGGGACACCCAGCTTGCGCGCCACAATGACATCCAGAGGCAGATGTAGTCGATCCGCCACCGCGAATCCCACAGGGACACCGCCGCGGGTCAAGGCAAGGATCACGGCGTCCGGGTCGATTTTACGCAGAGCAAGCTCTTCCGCCAGCAACCGGCCGGCCTCTTCGCGATCAGCAAAAGGAAGGTGAACCATAGCGAAGTCTCCTTTGATAGATTTGGAAGCAAGTATGTCGCCATGGGGAATACCTGCTGCGTAATCGTGCCCGGCCTCGTGCTTGCGCGATTGAGCGCAAGGAGCGCTGACCTGCGCCAATAAACTCAGGCGATCAAGCACCAATACGCCGCGTGCTTAAGCTCTGACTTCCGTTTCTTTCCGCTGCTCCTGCCGAATCAGGGTCGCGAGGTCACCCAATTCCTCCGCCATCAGCTCGACGATATCGTCAAGAGACACAATGCCGATCAGCGATCCATCGGCATCGACAATAGGCACCCGCCGTACGGCTTCCGCACGCATCAGACGAACCGTTTCAAAGACTCCGTCCCGTTCTTTCGCGGTGACCAGAGCTGCAGTCATTATTTCGCCGACGGTGAGCCCCGCCGGATTCAGCTCTTGCGCCAGGACCCCAACCACGATGTCGCGGTCGGTGACGATCCCGACGGGTATGCGCCTGCCGTCGAAATCGTCCGTCACAACGACATCGCCGGCGTGATGTTCTCGCATTAGTCTCGCCGCTTCATAGATCGAAGTCCCGCGCGAAGCAACGATCACCTTTCGAGTACAGACTTCACCAATGAGCATTACTGTTTCTCCTTCCCTGGGATCAGCACCCGAACGGCCAGTTTCGCTCCGCGCCGCCGAAGCTGCGGACTCAGAGACGGCAGGCTCCCGGATCGCATCTGGTGAAGTATTCGCGCTCTTCCGGCGACTCCCCGAGGCCGAGTTGAAGCGTTGCCTCGGTTTTCGACCCATAGCGGAACACTGTCACACCTTTGCAACCGAGTTGGTGCGCGAGCCGGTAAACGCGCGCGACTTCTTCAGGCGTAGCATCTTCCGGCAGGTTGACTGTCTTCGAGACCGCATTGTCGACGTGCTGCTGGAAGGCAGCCTGAATCCGCACGTGCTGTTCGGGCGGAATCTCCAGCGCGGTGATGAATAGTCTCTCCGGATCGCCCGATTTGAGCCGCCCGGATGATGAAACAGAATCGAGTGTCTCCTTCGCGTTCCCCCCAAGTTGGCCGCAGTGGCGGACCAGCAGCGGATTGAGCTCGACCAGTGTCTGTTCACCCAGCACGTGCTGTCTCCGGTACGCGAGAGCGAAGAGTGGCTCGATGCCGGAGCTGGTCCCCGCTATGATGCTGATCGTTCCTGTGGGGGCGATTGAGGTCTGCGTGGCATTGCGCCGACGGAGCTGAGAGACCGCATAAACGCTCTCACCCCAGTTCGGGAACACACCGCGTTCTTCTGCGAGTTCCACGGAGGCCAGTCCGGCCTCGCGCGCAATGAATCCCATCAGCTCGCTGGCCAGCTGAACTGCCCGCTCGCCGGCGTAAGAAATGCCAAGCAGAATACATAGTTCGGCGAAACCCATGACACCCAGGCCGATCCTGCGGTTCGCGAGCGTGGCCCTTGCCACCTCTTCGAGAGGGAACCGATTCACTGAGATCACGTCATCGAGAAAACGCACTGCATCCCAGGTCTGCTCCCTCAGCCGTTCCCAGTCCACGGCCGGCGCGCTTCCCGCTTGCCTGATGAAGTGAGTCAGATTGATCGATCCGAGATTGCAGGCTTCGTAGGGCAGGAGCGGCAATTCACCACAGGGGTTCGTCGCCTCGATCGCTCCGGAGGCGGGAACGGGATTTGCCCGCGCTATGGTGTCCAGAAAAATCAGGCCCGGGTCGCCCGTGGCCCAGGCGGCTTCACAGATCTCGTCGAACAGCCGCCGGGCGGAAAGCCTCCGCAATTCGCAACCCTTCGCGGGGTGCCGGAGCGCCCAGTCTTTGCCGGATTCCACGGCTTGCATAAACGCATCCGTTATGCCGACGGAAATATTGAAATTACGCAGGCTGACGCCGTCCCGTTTGGCGCGAATGAACTCTTCTATATCCGGGTGATCCACCCGCAGGACGCCCATGTTGGCGCCCCGGCGCCGGCCGCCAAGCTTAATGTTTTCGGTGGCGCAGTCGTAAATCCTCATGAACGAGACCGGGCCTGAGGAAGCACCGCCTGTTGTGTGCACGAGGTCCCCCGCCGGGCGCAGCCGGGAAAACGAGAATCCGGTTCCGCCGCCCGTGCGCTGGATCAGCGCCGCGTCGCGAAGAGTTCCGAAGATCGATTCCATCGTGTCTTCGATGGGCAATACGAAGCACGCGGAAAGCTGTCCGAGCGGCGTGCCTGCATTCATCAACGTGGGGGAATTCGGGAGAAAATCGAGCGCCGCGATCATGCTGTGGAAGCGGGCTTCCCAGCGCCTCGCGTCCGCCGCTGTTCCGTGGATTAGTTCGGCGTCTGAGACGGCGCGGGCAACTCGCTCGAAGAGTTGATCCGGAGTTTCCACAACTTGTCCACGTCCATCGCGCCGCAAATAACGCGCCGTCAGGACCCGCAGTCCGTTTTCACTGACCGTTGGCGCCATGCTACTTCCAATGATCTCGCGGGTCACGCCGACGCTTCGCGCTCAGTCTCGTGAACGTTTGCGATTGCGATGTGCGACATCTACTCTTCTTCAATGCTTCAGCAGGTTTTTAAGGCACGACTGCGATGTGATCCACCACGTTCGATACACCAGGCGCCGCCCACGCGGCACGCACCGCTTCTTCCCGCTCGAAAAACGACCGGACATTCCCGGTTAGATAGACGGTGCCATCTGTGGCCGATACCGAGATTCGCCGGGAATCCACTTCCGCGCTCCTCTTCAGCGCATTTTCTATCCTGGTCTTGACCTCCGTGGGCGACACAGAGGGCTTCACCGTGATGTTGTTGATCACACCACGGACACCCGTAATACGGTTGGCGCAGGCCGCAGCCCCCACTCGCTGGAAGTTCCAGTCGACATTCCCATCCAGCGTCACGTAGCCTTCTTTGACGCCCACCTTGATTTTATTTTCGGGAACCGTGACATCGATCGTCATCGCGTGAACGATGTCCCGGGCGATTTCCAGATCCGGGCGCGACCCTATGGTCGTGACCTCGATGTCGTTCGCCACCGCCTTGACACCATAGATTGCCTTGGCTGCCCGTTCCGCGGCCATCTTTTCGTGATAGTTATGGGCTAAGCCCGTTAGTGTAACCACGCCATCGTGGACGGCCACGGAAATATCGCGTGATGTTACCTCGGGCTCCCAGTCAATCTGCATCGCCACGGCGGTGCGAAGTTGATTGTCGGCTTCAATTTGCGCTAAAGTCTGCATCCCAATGCTCCTGTCTCCTCCACACTCGGTCAAGTGCTGTAGAGAAGTGTTTGCCCGAGCGGGTGCAACCTGCACGCCATCGTGCCGGCGAGAAATAGCGTGATTTCCGTCGCGACTGCGCCGGCTGCTGCGTTGTTTCGCAGGCCAGTGCGCTATTCAGCGCAGGCTTATCCTTCCGCAGACGCTATAGGCCAAACATCGCTGGCATTTTACGTGCTTTCCATCTTGCCCGATGAGCGACAAGATTGTTGTGATGCCGGGGCCGGACCGGGTTGATCTTCCCGTCCTGCGTACTGTTGCCGGTGAATTTGGATGGGTGGTCGAGATAACACGTGGCCTTTGTGAAATCACAGCAGCTCAGGCTTGCGGGAGAACCAGTGCGGTGCTCTTCCACCGGGATACCTTCGGCTCAGGCTACTCCTGGTTTGAAACGATTCGGCGCCTGAAGCTTGAACTCCCCGAGGTCCGGCTGGTCGCTTGTCACGGATTCGCCGAATCGATCGACTGGCCGGCACTGTCCGAAGCGGGCGCATTCCACTCCCTGTGGCTCCCTTTGAAGGAAAGCGAAGTACGCCGCAGTCTCGGATTCGTGTGGGAGGCGGAAAGGCGATCCCTTGAGTCCGCACGGGAGCCGATAGAGGCTATCCCCATGAGGAGCCACGACGCCACCCATTTCAGCCGCGAATTTCGGGCTCTCCACGTCCGTTCACGGGTTTCGGCAGCGTTTTGAACGGATTCCCTCAAGCTCGGGCTTGGTTACGCCCGCTTCTCCGAGCCGTATATGGCGAGGGAGTTGCTCCCTGATTAATGGGATTTCTCGGGAAGCTTTCATGACAACGACGACAACGACCAAAATCCGGTGGCTGATTGTTTCGTGAAAGGGCTCGCACCCGAAAGGTGTCCATGCGCTTCGATAAGTTTTCGTTTGGTTCAATCTGCATCGATGGCGTCACTTACGAAAACGACGTGGTGATTGATCGCGGGAAGATCCGGAAGCGAAAGAAGAAACCATCCCGGAAATTTCGCGACGCCTTTGGACATACACCACTCTCGATTGAGGAGAACATACCCTGGAACTGCCACCGCCTCGTGATCGGTACGGGAACCGGAGCGCTGCCAGTGATGAAAGAAGTGACGCAAGAAGCCGCGCGGCGGAAAATCGAACTGGTAGTGCTTCCAACAAACCAGGCGATTGAGACGTTGAAGCAGAACCCGGAGAAAACTAACGCCGTCCTGCACGTCACCTGTTAGTCTTTCGGAACACCCTATGCCGGCCAAAGCCCAGATCATCGGCGAACTTGGTCAGAACCAACTGCTCTTGCCCGAGTTCGTCGGCCGCGCATTGGCGGCCAATGACCGCGTCAAGTTGTGCTTCTCGCTGCTGCAGGCTGCCGAGAGCCACGCCAATCACCCGGAACAGCCGATTCCGACCCTTTTTGCCGGACAGACCACCGCCGGCATCGGCGATGCCGACATCGAACGGTCGGTCAGAGAAGGCCGTTTGCGACCGGACGGAAGCCTGGATATCCCAGGGGCGGCACGGTTGCGGGAAATGATTCTCGAGGACGTCTCGACAATGCGGACCCCGCTGGCGCTGGCGGGATTGGCCGACGCGGAGGCGATGGCCACGCGCGAGCGGGGCCTCAAGGCGGACCTGCCGGACTTCACCGAGGACCGTGTTCCAGCCGGGGTCGTCGATGCGATCACATGGGCAGACCGCGGCCGCGGCGACAGCCTGCATCTCCTGGTCATGGATCTCCACAAGGCTCTCAACGCCCTCCAGGGACAACTCGCCACAGAGGATGTCGACGGCGCGCGGGCCTGGCGCATCACCGGGGAAGACCGGCCGCTTCTGCGCGCCTTCATGGCCGGCGTCAACCAAACCGCGCCATTGAAATTCGATCATCCCGGTCTCGGGACCAATGCAACCCGGACTGGAGAGCAGTTAGTGATTCAGAACGACATCGGCACGACCGATGCCCATGTCCTGGTACTCCAGATCACTGGACTGATGGCGGCGCTCACTTGCACGGACGTGCATGCAGCGCGCCTCGAGTTCTTCCAGAGCCTGTTCAAACCATTCGCTGTCCGGTGGGACGACACAACGGCCCGTCACAGCGAGCGCCTGGTTGAAGAGGCGAACTATTATCTCTGCGTCGGGCGGTTCGAGGCGGCGAATCCGGAGGCGCTCCGGCGATACCTTACGTTCCTCGGCTCGCGCATTGTGTTCCTGATCGACTGGAACCGCGCCCGCAAGTGCTTGCGCGAATTCCTGCGCAAAGAGGACGTGGTGCCGCTGCTCAAATGGGCAGCCGATCAGAATCTCGGTCACCGCGGCTTCCTCGCGCTCGGCGGCGAGCGCCTTCTCTACGAGGCAATCGATTTCGCGCAGCAGACGCCGCTGCGCTATGGGGAGCGTCTCCACGAGGCGATCGGCCCGGATGTCGCGGTCGAGTATCTCAAATTTGTGCTGCGGGCGACGGCTGAGGGTCTCCTTCAGGGCCGCTCCGAACGGTTCATCCGCGATGAGATCAAGGCGGAGCTGGCGGGCTGCTTCCACGGCGCGATGGAGAACCTGCTGGGGATCGCCGCCGACCACGTGGTCTTCGTGTTCGAGCTGGCAACTGCGGTGCGTGACGGGCTTACGGTTTATGGCGAACCAGGTTGTGCCGAACATCTCGCACGCACGGCGCAACGCGCCCGAAAATGGGAGCAGGAAGCGGACGCGCTGGTTAGCCGGATCCGTTCACTCGTCCAGCAGTCGCACAAGCCCGGCGTTTACCTGGCGCTGCTGCGCGAGTCCGACGACGCGGCTGACGCCCTGGAAGAGGCAGCCTTTCTGATGACCCTTCTGCCAAAGGTCGCGCCCGCCGGCCCGTTGCTTGAACCGGTGCAATCCCTCGCCGCGCTGCTGGTCGGCGACGCGCAGGAGATGGTCAAGATGGTCGAAGCGGCAAGCCATGTGCATCGTGCGGGGGCGCGCGAGGATCTGCAGGATTTTCTCGAAGCCGTCGACCGCATCGTCGGCATCGAACACGAGACGGACGCGGGGCAGCGGGCGATGACCAGCGCGCTGATTCTGGGAGCGCCCGATTTCCGCGCGCTCCAGTTGCTCTTGTTCCTGTCGAACGCTCTCGAAGAGGCGGCCGACGCGCTCTTGAGGAGCGCTCTCATCCTGCGCGATCACCTTCTCAACGAGGTCGTAACCGGATGACGAGGCTGTGATGCCGGGGCCACGCGACCATCTCTACTTTGTGCTGCCCGGAGTGTCGGCGCCTGCTGAGGCGAGCGCCGAAACCATGGGCTCCAAGGCTTATGGCCTCCTCCGCCTGGCGCGGCTCGGTCTGCCAGTGCCGCCCGCCTTCGTGCTGGATACGGCACTCTGCCGCCAGTATTTCGAGCGTGGCGGGCGCCTGCCCGACGATCTGCGCGAGATGCTGGCTCACGGACTCGCCCGTCTCGAAGCGGCAACCGGCCGCGCCTTCGGTAGTCCCCGCCGGCCGTTGCTCGTCTCGGTGCGATCGGGGGCGCCGGTGTCGATGCCTGGCATGTTGGAGACGATCCTGAACATCGGCCTTGGCGAGAAAAGTCTGCGCGGGCTCCTGCGCTCGACCGGGAATCCACGTCAAACGAGGGACTGCTACCGCCGCCTGGTTCGCGATTTCTCCAGGATCGTGCATGGTGCCGAGGCGCATCCTTTCGATGCACTTATCGAGCGGGAATGCACGAAGGACGGACTAGCTGGCGCGAGGGATCTCGATAGCGAGGCCCTCGGCCGCATCGTACAGGACTCGCTTGAGCTGACGCTGGCGCTGACCGGCGAGCCTTTTCCGCAGGACCCTATGGCGCAGCTCCTGAGCGCGGTCGAAGCGGTCTTCCGATCCTGGAATAGCGAGAAAGCCCGCCACTACCGCCGGCTCAATAACATCAATGACAGCTCCGGTACTGCGGTCACCGTGCAGGCCATGGTGTTCGGCAACGCCGGCAGCGAATCCGGGGCCGGGGTCGGCTTCACGCGCGACCCTGCCACGGGCGAGAACCGTCCGTATCTCGATTTCCTCTTCAACGCCCAAGGTGAGGACGTCGTCTCCGGGCGCCACGCCGTGCACGACACCGAGCTGCTGCCGCGCCGTCTGCCAGCGGTCGCAGCGGAACTCGGCCGCATCAAAATGGTTCTTGAGGACGAGTTCCGCGACATGCAGGATTTCGAGTTCACGGTCGAGAACGGCCGGCTCCAGCTTCTGCAGACGCGCGATGGCAAGCGCACGCCCTGGGCCGCGCTCAGGATCGCCGTGGACATGGTCCGCGAAGAACGGATCTCCACGGCCGAGGCGCTCCGGCGGCTCGACGGTCTGGCGCTCGACAAACTTGAGCGGCTGCGCATCGCCCAGGGGGCGGAGACGGTCCCGCTCGCCACTGCCGTGCCAGCCAGCATCGGCGTCGCGATCGGCGAAATCGTGTTCGATCCGAAACGTGCCGTCGAACTCCATGCCGAGGGCCGGAAGGTGATCCTGGTGCGGGAAGATATCGCGACCGACGATCTCGCAGGCCTGGCCGCGGCCGAGGGCGTGCTGACCGCGGCGGGTGGGCGCACCTCCCACGCAGCGGTGGTTGCTCGCCAGCTCGGCAAGGTATGCCTCGTCGGATGCGCCGCCCTGCGCCTCGATGCGACGCAAAGAGGCTGCATCCTGGGGCAGGAGCAGCTCCGCGAGGGGGACACCGTGACCCTCGATGGCGATAACGGCCGGATCTATGCAGGCCAGCTCCCGCTCGTTCGTGAGCGCCCGGAGGCCGAACTGGCCCAGCTCGCAGACTGGCGCCGAGCGAAGGGCTGATCGGGAGTTAAAACCACAACGATCCCTGGCCGAAAATGGCGGGGAGAAAACTCGAGGATTCATCGTCTTTTCACCGGTGGGCCAATTCACGCGCAGATTCCTCCAGAGGGCATTCGAGATGCTCCCACCATAGGCGAAGGTAGGGCGAAGTATTGTTGCATCCATTAGGGGTGAGACTTGCGTCTAATGATTGAGGACAGGTCTTTCCCCCCGAGGACCCGGCTAGAGGCTAGCGGTGGGAATTCCTCGACACCGAGCGACCAAGGCTACAGGGCTTGGGGTTAGCGTGCTTGTACGCATTTCAGAGCCGTGACTTTGAACGTTGAAGAGTATTTGTAAGCATGAAAAACCGAGAATCCAACAGAATTGAAACAAAGCGGCCGCCCAGGTTGGCGGGGGCGGCCAGCAGCAGGATTTGGATCCTTCGTCCAGGACCCATGAAGCTGCTCGCGGCGTTTCTATTCCTATGGATAGGGGTGACAAGCCTGGAGGCGCGGAGCGTGCCTGCGCACGCAAGCGCCTTAGCCGAATTCAGCGCTGCCATCGAGGAATTGTGCGATTCGGTGAGCCCGGCGGTCGTTCAAATTGAGGTGCGGTCGCGAGTGCCGGTCGATACCGAAGACGGCCGTCGCGCGGGGTTCTTCGCCAGACAATTTGCCAGCGGCTCCGGCGTCATCGTGGATGCGGCTGGCTATATTGTCACAAACGAACATGTCATCGAGGGATCGAGGGACATCGACGTAAGTGTCGCGGACACATCCGATCCGGGCAGGAAAGACGCGCACAAGCACTATAAGGCGCGCATCGTTGGCACCGATAAAGAAACCGACTTGGCTGTCCTGAAGATCGACGCAGACAGTCTGCCAGTCTTGAACTTCCGCGATTCCGACAAGCTGAAGCAGGGCCAGATCGTGTTCGCTCTGGGCAGCCCGTTGGGGCTTGAGAATACGTTGACCGTAGGGTATGTGAGTGCCACATCCCGTCAGCTCAAGCCGGAGCAGCCGATGTCCTACATTCAAACCGATGCGCCGATCAATCCCGGCAACAGCGGAGGGCCCCTGCTGGATATCGATGGTAAAATCGCCGGAATCAACACGATGATCATCTCCCAATCCGGCGGAAGCGAAGGAATCGGTTTTGCGATCCCCGGCAACACTGTGCGCCACGTTTACGAATTGCTCCGCAAGGAAGGTCATATTCAGCGTGGGACCATCGGCGTCGTGGCGCAGGACATCAATCCTCTGATGTCACAGGCGCTGGGTCTGGATCGTTATCCCGGCGTCATTCTCTCAGACGTGGTCCCGCATGGCGCAGCAGAAGCTTCTGGTCTTGAACCGGGTGACGTCGTGCTCGCAATCGAGGGGCGGCCGGCGATCGAGGCACGCCAGGTCCAGGCAGAGATCCTCCAGCATGCGATCGGCGACCAAATTGTCCTGGAGATTCTGAGGGGCAGCGAAAAAATGCGAAAGACGGTGGCTATCCTGGAGCGCCCAAATTCTGCCGTCGTGTTGGCAGATCTTGTCAACGGCCAATCCAACCTCGTACGGGAACTCGGCATTCTTGCCATGACGCTGGATGAAAAGGTAACGCCGAACCTTCCTGACACCCGCCGCCTTTACGGCGTGGTTGTCGCAGCGATTCCGGCTGAGTTCGCGGCGTTCAACCCGGACCTCAGGCCCGGCGATTTGATTTACGAGCTGAACAAAACCAAGGTTCATTCGCTGGAAGAAATGCGGACGGCTTTGATGGGCTTGAAACCCGGAGATCCCATCGTCCTGCTTGTAGAGCACGATGGGACTTTGGGGTACGTCTCATTCACGCTGGAATGAGTCTTGAAATCCTTGCGAAAAGTTCGTGGGAGCACTTGGCCGGATGCGAATGCGGGAAGCGTGCTGCGCGGAGCTGCAACCTACGCAACTCCTTTTGCATCCAACTGATTAGCAAGATCTGTAGCCCGCGAGGACTCGCCTTGGAAGTCCCAAATCTCCGAATTGGCTTTGCCAGCCTGATTGCTGTCTAACGCTCAACGTCTGCTCGGTAAACCCAGGAAAAGACAAGCCTGAAAGCATGGGAGGTAGAGGGGCATGGCGTCCGCGGGTCGGCAGTCAGTGGAGGAAAGATGGAACAATTTCAAGAATATAACCGGGCGGAATCCGATGCGCTCAGCCTGTTGAATGAGGCGCCGGAATTCCTGGGCGGCGATTCAGAGGGCGGCGACGAAGCCGGCTCGTCTCCTGAGGAGTCCGCTTACACTGACGACATTGTACGGGTCTACCTGAGGGAAATGGGGTTGGTGCCCCTGCTCACGCGGCAGGGAGAGATCGACCTGGCACGGCGCATGGAGCGGGGCGAATTGCGGGTGAAAAAGGTGCTTTCGCGCTCTCCGCTGGTGCAACACATGGTGATAGCCATCCACGAAGACGTGCGTCAAGGCAGGGTCGAGCCAGAGGATGTAATGGAGATCAAGGTCTCGGATGAGGCGGGCGGTGAGCGGAAGCGCGTGGAAGCCATGCAGCGCTTCGCGAAGGTGGCGAAACTGAATCGTGATCTGCTGGCAGTCGAGAAGAGGCTCGCTTCAACGCCAGACCGTTGGGTGCACGTCCGTGCGCAGTTGTTCCGCAAGCTGATCCGGCAAAGGATCAAGTTCTCGCAGGCGATTCGCGAGATACCATTCTTCCCGGCAAAGTGGACAGCCTTCGGTAGCGTCTTCAGGCATGCCGCGGAGGAGATGAGCGCGCTTGAAATGGGGTTAAGAAAGCAAAAGGCGCATGGGAACGAGTCTGCTATTCGCGAATTGAGACGCAGGATTCGGGACAAGGAGGCGCACGCGGGAGCAATGGTCCCGGAGATGCTCCGATGGCTGAAAGCATTGCAGCAAGGTGAGATGGAAACCCAGAAAGCCAAACAAGCGCTGGTGGAGGCTAACTTGCGGCTCGTCGTTTCGATAGCCAGGAAATATTTGAACCGGGGTTTGCACATGCTGGATTTGATCCAGGAAGGCAATATCGGCCTGATGCGCGCTGCCGACAAATTCAACTACCATCTCGGCTACAAGTTCTCAACTTACGCCACGTGGTGGATTCGGCAATCGATCACTCGCGCCATCCATGACAAGTCGCGCACGATCCGGATCCCCGTCCATATGAACGAGAGCCTGACGAAGTTCGTACGGGCCTCGCGCGAACTGGAGAAGGAGTTGGGGCGTGCACCGACGAATGAAGAGATTGGCCGCCGGGTGGAAACCACCGCGCAGAACGTTCAGGAGTTGATGGCTATCTCCCGCGACCCGGTGTCGCTCGATCTCCCGGTCGGCAAGGACGGCGAGTCCGTCCTATGCGACTTGATTGAGGACCGTTGGGTTCAACCCCCGGCAGACGCGATGTTCGAGAGCGACGTTCGCGAGGGGACCGAGGGAGCCCTGAAGACTCTGGACCCCAACGAAGAGAAGGTCATCCGGATGCGGTTCGGGATCGGCTACGATCGCGAGCACATGCCCGAAGAGATTGCCCAGCAGTTCAACCTGAGCCGGGAGCGGATCCGCCAGATCGAGGAGCAGGCGCTTCGACGCTTGCGCAAGCCGGATACTGCGCACCGGCTCCGGCCGCTGATGAGCATCCAGTAGCAGACGGGATTTTCAAGCTATGCCACTCGAAACACTCGCCGGTCAGCTCGGTGAATTAACGCGGGAATCTGAGCTTTTCGAGGCTCTCGACAATGGTCGCCTGCGCTGCCTCGCCTGCGGCCATCGGTGCCCCATTGGAGCCGGTTTCGCCGGGGTTTGCAAGGTCCGGTTCAACCGCGACGGAAAGTTACTGGCGCCCCATGGCTACGTCAACACTGTCCAATGCGATCCCATCGAGAAAAAGCCGTTCTTTCACGTACGGCCGGGCAGCCTCGCGTTCAGCTTCGGAATGCTGGGGTGCGATTTGCATTGTGGGTATTGCCAGAACTGGGTAACATCCCAGGCGCTTCGCGATCCCCACTCGGCCGTCGATTTCACGACTGTCCGGCCGGAGCAGATTGTGAATGCCGCCCGAGCCCATGGAGCGAGTGCTGTGATCAGCACCTACAATGAACCGCTGATTAGCGCCGAATGGGCGGTGGACGTTTTTCGTGAATCGCGTAAAGCTGGCCTGCTGACGGGTTTCGTCTCCAATGGAAACGCGACCCCGGAAGTGCTCCGCTATCTTCGGCCGTGGCTGGACCTGTACAAGGTGGACCTGAAGAGCTTCAACGACCGCCGCTATCGCGAGTTGGGCGGCCGCCTGGGCCCGATTCTCGATTCCATTCAGCTCATTCACGAAATGGGCTTCTGGCTTGAGATCGTGACGTTGGTGGTACCCGGTTTCAATGACTCGCAGGAAGAGCTTGAATCGATCGCGCGGTTTATCGCCGGCATCTCACCGGATATTCCCTGGCATGTGACGGCGTTTCACCAGGACTACAAGATGGTCTCGATCCAGGGAACGTCTGGAGGCTGCCTGCGGCGCGCGGCCGAGGCCGGACGCGATGCGGGACTGAGGTTCGTGTATGCGGGCAACCTTCCGGGAATGGTGGGCGCATGGGAGGATACTTGTTGCCCCGGCTGCAGTACGATCCTGGTCCGAAGACGCGGGTTCCAGGTTGTTGAGAACCGAATTGCCGAGGATGCGCCAGGCAAGGGCGGGTTCTGCCCGGATTGCAGCGCCTCAATTCCCGGCGTTTGGACTTAACCCTCAGCCACCGCATTTGTTATCGGACTCCCGAGGGGTGCTCGGCGACCAACACCCGGCATTCCGTTACTCGGGCTCACGGCTCGACGGCCCGTCCTTCCAAAGTGGCGCGAAAGCCAAACCGGCACCGGCGACGAGGAGGCTTCGAAGCCGCCGCGCCACGGCAAGAGCGAATCCGGCGGATGCAGACAGACCCACCGTTTTGAAGATGAATGCGTAAGTGCCCTCTGCTGCGCCCACCTGGCCGGGGATGAAGAAGAAGATCAGACCCACGAACTTGGTGGCGCCCTCGATCAGGAACGGATAGAGCACCGGAAAAGGCTTCCCCGTAGTTCTCAGCAGTACGAACAGCTCCAAAACGAGAAGCATTTGTGCGGCGAACTCGATCGCCAGAATTAACAGGAAGCGCCGCGGACGGTCACGAAGGACCACGAATAACAGGTCCTCTGTGTCGCGGACATCATTTTCCTTGAGCCGCACATACTTCCCAATCAACGGCAGCTTGCTGGCGCCCTTGATTATGGCGCCGATCAGGTAGATTCGAAAAACGATCGCGCAAATGGCCGCGAAGAGGAATATACCCATCGCATATAGAACTATTTTTGCGGCGACCGATGCGGGCCTCGAAAGCTCAAAGTGAATGAGCAGGTACGCCAGACCAGCTATGCCGAACGCAGCCGATGTAAATGTGTAGATCAGATACTCCGAGACCGTCGCTGCAACGGCGTGCCTGGTGCTCAAACCCCGCCGCTTCAGAAGCCACACTTTGGACGGTTCAGCCAGAAAAGGACCCGTAGACGTCAGGAACTGGATCGCTTCTGCGGAAAGTCTGATCCTCACGATTTGCCAATACGAGACGTCCTCGTTCGTTATGACGCATTTCCAGTACGCAATCGCCCGGATCAGTTGGTGGCCTCCATAGATCACGGCGATTAAAGCGAAATACCAGCCGACTCCCAGGAGCAGGGATGAGATTTCCGAGGCGCCCAGCCGGACGAGAAGATAAACGAACAAGGCGCAGCCGAAACAGAGCAAGACGGCACGATAGCGAAGTTTGAGGCCTGTGCGGGTCATGACTGAGAAGACTTCAGTTTGTGCCGCTCCGCCGTTTCGCGCCAGCTATTGATCAGTTGGATTAGCCTCACTATAGTCTGCGCATGAAGATTCCAGCTTCCGGACGACCCCCACGAGGTTTTTCCGCATACCCTCCCGCAGGCGGCCGCGTAAAATAGCGCGCCGCAATCCTCCAAAGAAACCGCCGAGCAGGTCAATCCGGGAGCGATTGATATAGACCAGGTACATGCTCGAGCCGGGACCCGCAGCGCCATCATCCAGCGCCGCTGTCAATCCCAGCGACGCATCGAAGTAATGGCTGGCGTAGATTTGTTTGGAGGCGATCATGGTTCGTCCTGGCTGGGCGTAGATGGAGACGTGCGTAACGCTCGCCACCGGCTTCAGACCAAAGCTTTCCGTCGACCAGTAGAAAAATTCGCTGACATCCGGCAACATCCCGGTTGGATACCTCGCCAGGTAGTCGTGGAACTCCGGAACAAACGCCGCCAGACCGGGCCGTGCGTCGAGCACCCCCCGGAACTCGTCCGCCAGGCGGACCGGCTTGTTCTTATCCTGGTATTCGATCAGTGCCGAGTTGCCCTCATGCAAGTACGTTCCGATGTAGCTCAACAACTCCTCACGGAAGACGGACTGTGCTCTGTCGTCGTGATCCGGCTGAGACCAGTCCACTTCGCGAGCGAGTCGCTCTATCGTTCCCACCGGAAGCTTCACCTTGCAGTTTCCGGCACGGCAAACTCGCAGATCCGTCATGTCGCCCGCTTCCAGACTGAACCCCTCCAGGTCCCGCGGATCGACCGGCGACACAAATTTTCGAATCCTCAGAACAGCCGGGTTTTTCTTGAAGTTCTCAATGTCCTTGAACCTGGTGACAAAGCACGCGGTAGTCGCTCGCAAGCGTGCCACTCCGACTACAGCCACCTCACGCTTTTCGTGTGTGTTCAGGACCTTCGCCTGCGGATCACCGTGAATCACGGCGTTCCACTGGTCGTTCGTCAGGCCCGCGAAAGCGCGCAAAGCGGAAAGATCCCAGGTCTGGGCGCTCGCCGCAGGCGTGACGGGTGTCAGCAGTAGCGCAACAACAACGAGAACGGCTGGCGTCTGAAATCGCATGTTGCGGCACTCTAAAAGGTCCTTCGCCACTGTATCAGCCGCGCGGCAGCACACACTCTATGACGGCGGGCAAAGTCTGCTTCGAACCCGAGGGGCATTGCCGCAAATCGTGCCGGAGTCCAGGGAGTGAGATCGTGGAAAACTCTCGCGAGACACAATTGTCTCGCCGCAAACCGGGTTCGCGAAGGGACGTGGTTGGGCCGCCATCTATTTCGGACGCCGAATCGTGCGGATCGCGCATTCAACGAATTTCTGTTGGGCATGGGCGGCTTCTTGGCGTTGTGCGTGATCGGAAGCATCGTATCGATCATCCACTGGGCCCGCATCGGCAGTTCACGGTAAGGAATGCGACGGCGTTCACGCTCCGGCGTGGTCCAGGCTGAAAGTCCCCGATTCATCATCATAGGCAAAGATTTCTGCGTACCGTCCCCAGCGGATTACGGTGCGGAGTGTTCTCTCGGCGTCTTCCGGACCAAGGTGGTCCTCGAGTTCGCTTTGAAATCTCACACGAGGCGCCGCGTGGCCTTCGCGTTCATCGAGAACCCGCCGGATGTGCGCCGCAAGCGGCACAAACCGCAGCAGGTGTTCCTTGAAAAGCCCCTTGCGGTCCTCCGCACCGCTTTGCGCAAATACGCGGCCGGCAGCGGTCAGTTTGATGGCTCCCTCCCTGAGTTCGGCAAATTCGAGAATGTGCAAGGCCTCGGCGATGGCAAAGAGATCCTTCCCCTTGAACGAAACCAGATTATTCATCTCGGCGAGATCCGCCTCTCCGTTATGGGGCGTGGACACAAGAGCTTCGACGAAGCCGCCAAGGAGATTCAACCCGACGGCAGCCGGCAGGGGCTGCACCAGGCCGCCATGAATCTGGCCGTGCGCTTTGATGGATTCAATCGCGCGTGAGGTCAGAATCGAATAGAGCTCGTCGACGACGGTCTGGAACTCGGTAGACTGGCGGTTGCGCGGATGCGGCAGCGCGACGGGAATCTCCGAGGCGATTCTGCCGGATGCGAGGACCAGAATGCGGTCGCACATGAGAACCGCTTCCTCAATATTGTGCGTTACCAGCAGCACTGATTGAGTCGGTATCTGATGCTCTACCCAGAGGTCGATAAAGTCGGTCCGTAACATCTCGGCTGTCAGAATATCCAGCGCGGAGAAGGGCTCGTCCATCAGAAGCAGGACTGGTTGGATCACCATGGCCCTCGCGAACCCGACGCGCTGGCGCATTCCGCCCGAGAGTTCCCGGGGGTAGGCGGACTGGAAGCCATCCAGACCGATAAGATCGATGGCCGACATCGCGCGCCGCCGGGCCTCTTCGCGCGAGAGTCCGAGCGCGTCCAGACCGAGTTCGACATTCTCCAGCACCGTCAGCCATGGCAGGAGCGCAAACGTCTGAAACACAACCGCGATGCCTTCGGACGGACCCGTCAGCGGTTGGCCGCGGTAAACAACCTCGCCGGACGTCGGCGCGATCAGACCGGCGGCAATTCGGAGCAGCGTGGACTTTCCCGAGCCGGAACGCCCCAGAAGCCCCAGAATCTCGCCCTCATGCAGTGCAAGGTTGATCTCGCTCACGACAGGAAATGGCTCACCGCCAGGCCGCGTGAAAGACATTCCTGTCTGGCGCATTTCCAGAATTACAGGATTCCCGGGCGGATTTGCGGAAGCGGTCATATTGTTTTCAATCGAGGCGCGTACGCCGTTCCGCGAACGCATAGAGCGGACGCCAAAGAAGCCGATTCATCAGGATGACAGATACCGACATGAGTGCGACACCGAGCGCGATCCTGGGGTAGTCGCCGGCGTCGGTCATTTGCGCGATGTAAGCGCCCAGCCCTCCTCCATTCAGTTTGGTGGCGCCCCAGCTGACTGCTTCAGAAACAATGCTGGCGTTCCAGGCGCCGCCCGAGGCCGTGATCGCGCCCGTTACGTAGTAAGGGAAGATCCCCGGCAGCATGACCTCGCGCCACCAGCGCCAGCCACGCACGCGAAAGGTGGCGGCAGCCTCCCGGAGATCGCTCGGAAAGGCGCTCGCTCCCGCGATCACGTTGAAGAGGATGTACCACTGAGTTCCCAGGATCATCAGCGGGGTCAGCCAGATCTTCGGCGTGAGAGAAAAGCGCACGATCAGGAACACGGAGATCGGGAAGAGCAGATTGGCGGGAAACGCGGCAAGGAACTGCGCGACAGGCTGAACTTTCGCGGCCAGTCTCGGCCGCAGACCCACGGCCACGCCGATCGGAACCCATATGGCCGACGCGATCGCAATCAGGGTGACGACGCGAAGCAACGTGAGCAGGCCGTTGGTCAGGGCGAAACTCGCATCGCTCCAGCCAAGTTCGGGGCTGGCGAATCTGGCGAGTTTCCAGACAGCCCAGATTGCCGCAAGGGCGAGAGTTGCAAACCAGAGAAGATCGCCGGTCCGTTGCGGGATCCGCCGGACTCGCGTACGCGTGCCCAGCCGAAAAGAGAAACGCGACCTTACCAGCATATCCGCGCCCAACTCAATAGGTATTGTCAGGAGATTCAGCAGTCTCGCCCTGAGAAACAGGTCTCTCAGCCAGTTCCTTTGCGTCACCTGCGCGGCGGCCTGTTCAAACCGGAATTTGTCGGCCCAGGCGACCATCGGGCGGAACAGAAGTTGGTCGTAGATCAGAATCGTGATGGCCATCGCCAGAATCGCCCAACCCACCGCAGCGAGATCGCGCTTCTCGATAGCGACCGCGACGTAAGATCCGATGCCGGGAAGCGAGATATGGATCGCCCCGACGGCGATGGCCTCGGAGGCGACTACAAAGAACCATCCCCCCGACATCGACATCATCGTGTTCCAGATCAGGCCGGGCATCGAAAAAGGCACTTCGATCCGCCAGAACCGTTGCCAGCCCGACAGACGGAAGCTGCGGCCCGCCTCGTCGAGATCGCTCGGAATCGTCCGCAGGGCCTGATAGAAGCTGAAGGCCATGTTCCAGGCCTGACTGGTGAAAATGGCGAAGATGGCCGCCAGTTCCGGTCCCAGCGCGCTGCCGGGAAACAGAGAGACGAAGAATACGACGGTGAAAGAAAGATAGCCAAGAACCGGGACCGACTGAAGAACATCGAGAACCGGAATCAGCACCATCTCCGCGCGGCGACTCTTACCCGCAGGAGTGGCGTACGCGAATGTGAAAATCAGGGACGCAACGAGGGCAGCCAACATTCGCATCGTCGTGCGCAGTGCGTAATACGGCAGAGCGGACGGAGAAAGGGAGATTGGCGGCTGGCGCTCCACATGGAACGGTCCCACCATCTGCCGGGCGCCGGTTCCGAGCAGAATAATTACGGCCAGCACGAGCAGGATGGCCACAGCATCCCGCCAGCCAGCAATGGCTGCTGAGGGCGCATGGCGCCACGGTCTTCCCAAAAATGAGGGACGGAGCCGTTTGTCTGACCATGTGGCTGAACTGACCAAATCGATTCACCGGAGGCGCTGAATTCACGTCATCGGCGCACCCTTCCGGGAGGCCCGAAGCCATGCCCATAGGGAGAATGAAATTCTCCAAACCGGTGAGGATAGCCTGGGTAAAAGAGGAACGGAGAACGATAAACCGCTATCGGCGAGTAAAAGCCCCAGCCGAATGGGCCGTAAAAGATTCCGTCCGCGGGAACAAACGTGTAGACGCCAAACCAGGGATCCCAGTACCAGCCGAAACCGTACCAGCCTGGGCCGTACCATCCAGGTCCGGGGCCAATATAGGCGCGCGCCGCATCGACGCTCGCTTCCGACAGGTACCCCGACCGCAAACCGCTCCAGCGATAGAACTCGTCTTCAAACTGCCTGGGCTCAAAACCCTGTGCCTTCGGCTTTCCGCCGGTGTTAAGCGTGAGCGCGCGCCCGCCCGTCAGCGTGACCTTTTGATTTCCTGCGGACAACTCCGCCTTGCCCTTGAACACGCGCACCTGGGAATGTTCCGCATCGAAATCATACAGGCCGGTCTTCAGTAGTTTGGTGCTGGCGCCGTTCTGATCGATCCGGATATCGTTCTCGTTGCGGATCTGAATGACTTCCACGAGCGCCCGGCCCTTTTCCAACGAAACCCTGATGTTCGCCAAATCCGGCGAGACCATCTTCACCGAGCTGTTTTCCGCCACTCTCAGGAAAACGCCCGGCGTCAGCAGGATCTCCACTTTTCCCGTTTGCGTTGTGAGCGATTGGTCCTTCTCAAGTACAACGGAGCCGACTGTGCCAGGAGTCAACAACCTGGTTCCGATGGAAGCCTGGCCTTCAATGTAATTGATGCTGCCCGGCCGCGGTGGGCCAGGCGTCTGGCTCCACGCGGGCACAGCAATGGCTAATACCGAGGTTAAGTACCGAATGAATGTAGTGAAAGACGTGTTCATGAATTCCCTTCCTTATCTATCTATGTACCGAGTCTATGTACCGAAGGCGGCACAGCCTGCCCGCTGCGCGTGACCCCAAACGATTCTCACTGAGCGTGGCTGCAATCGCTACGCCAAATATGCTTCGCGCCGGTATCCATCGCTGCCGCTGACCAAAGATCCGACTTCCTGTTCAACATCGCCGGGCCTGATCGCCAATCCTGCGGGAAACCACGCATTGACCAGGCCAGGAGACGCATGTCCTGAAGGCGGCGAGGGCAATCGCTGATCGTGCCCCACGTCTATCGTCGGGGAGTCAGGAGAAGGGCGACTCGTTTCCGTGCGCGCCGCGCGACGAAGTGGAACATGCATTACGCTCGGTGGGCTACCTGGCGCAGAGGCTCCAGCTAAGTCTGAGCTCTTGTGTCTCTGCTTCCGGCTTTTTGCGCGGATCTTGCCAGAAGCTGCGCCAGATCGCTCAGCGTGTCGGATAACTTTTCCGGTTCGGTGACTCGGAGTCCGGTGGGCGTGCCGACTCTCTGGCTGAAAACGTGCCAGAAGAAAGGCAATGGTCGCTTCTGATGCTATGTGAGGCGTGCCGCGGAGGGCTATATGAGTGTGCGAAAACTGTTGGAGAAAGAGATCCTGATCCGCTTGACAGGGAGTGGTTTTGTTGAAACGATCCAATGCTTTGGTCTGGAGAGGTCTTTGGCGTACGAGATGGATGAACCGGAGACGACGGAAGAAGCCGTGAGCGATCAGCGGCTGATCTTCGCCCGTGTGCATGCGAAGCGCAGTGAGAATCGTGGTACAAGACACGCACCATGACTGAGGCCCGGAGCGGACTGATTGACGCGGTTCCGGATGAGGAATATGCCATGAGAATAATGGCCCTGTTGTGTTCGATGGTTCTGACTCTGACCGCACACGTGAGCGCGCAAAAATCCGAGTCGCATGAAACCGCGACTGGGCCGGAGCGCGCCTTGGTGGAGGGCGCGAAACTCTACACAACATATTGTGCGTACTGCCACGGCAAGGATGGGAAGGGGCCGGGACAACTGCCATTAGTTCGCGGTATCAACGTACCCGACCTCCAACTCATGGCCAGCCGAAATAGAGGCGTGTTTCCGCTCGCGCGGGTGGAAAAGCTGTTGAGCGGGACTTCGAATTCTCCGATCGTACACGGGGGTATCGAGATGCCTCTTTGGGGGCCGGTTCTGTCGCACGACGACGGGAATCGGAGTGCCCGGGAGTTGCGGGTTCATGCTCTGGCCCGATATCTGGAGAGCCTTCAGAAATAGCTTTGGTGCGCAGTCCTGGCTGCGAAACGACGCCCCTGTCAAAGAGGCGAAGACGAATGGTTGGTCACATGCTCCAGCGGGAGCGGGATGGAGCGAGAGCATAAGTCTCGGTCGATCTTCACCGGTTTCAAATATCGTCATAGCCATGATGGCCGCTTATGCCGGGAACGGCTTTGCGGCGGCGGCGCCCCCGGAACTGGTTTCCTACAGCGAGTTTCTTTCGGAGTTGCGCGCGGGACATCTTTCGGAGGTACAGATCGGGGAACAGGATCTGACGGGCGTACGTAAATCGGACGCAACGCATCGGCAACCTGAATCCGAATCGACCATCAAAGCCACGCGGCTTCCCGGCGTAGGCGAATCGTTGCTGTTCAAGGAACTGGAAGCGCATCCGGTGAAGTTCAGCGGTGGTGGTCTCGCGGGCGAAGAGTGTTCACCCAGTCCGGAAGGGTGCAACCGAGTTCTCTGGCGGTTCTCTCTGCGGGCTACGGTGGCGCAACCTACAGGCCTGCAGAGACGCTAGCCGGATTCAGATTCGCGGCAAGGTTCGATCCAACGCAAAAATGCAACGATCGTGGTATGACGTCAATGAACACGGAGGTGATCTGAATGCCAGATTCGGCCCGCACCAGGGAATCCTTAATCGAGACGGTTTCGCTCGAAGAACGCATCCGCCGGCGGGCCTACGAGCGCTACGTAGCGCGCGGCGGTAAACCGGGCTCGCAATTGGATGACTGGCTGCAATCCGAAGAGGAGATTCGTGAAGCCCTGGAGCGGGCCATTGATGAAGCGGACGAAGAATCATTCCCCGCAAGTGACTCCCCTGCGCTGTAAAAAAGTCTGGTGCGGTCCATTACAGGTTCTCCAGAGTGAATCTCTGGTTGCTCACCCTCCTGAGAGAGGCTTTTTCCGCGGGTATTGGCTACTTCGCGAACATGTCTGCCGCTCCGCAGTTAACGAAGACGGCGCGCCATTTCGAGGCCCTCCTGGGCGGTGGAGATGCAGGGGGCACGAACACTACCTGCGGATTCAGACAAGGCAATCTGGCGTATATTCAAAGAGAAGGAGAGCGCCATGTGGTTCTGGTTACTCGCATTCGCGGCGTGCGTTGTTTTTGTTACGGCGCTCCTGTTGCGGGATGCTGCTGCGGTCTGGATTCCGTGAATCGCGTGGCGAACCGCCTTGCGTCGGATGTCCTGGCCTTTGCTGAACTTCTAGAGGAAGGCGAAGAAGAAGGGGAAGCAAGAGTAGTTTTCAATGCCGTTGACGAAGACCTGCTCGTATTGCCGTTCACACAGCCTGGACCGATCCAGACTGCGCGGCATAATCGAGCACATCATCAGCCCGATCATCCTGCCGTATAGGTGCGCTAGTTGCGATTACCGCTGCTTCAAGTTCCGGTTCGTGATCCCTCGCGGGCGATGATAATTCGCTCTTCTTCACTATCGGGCGCCGCTCCGCAGATTAAGCAGCTCGGCCGATAGTTTCGCTTCCACTCGGACACCGCCGCCGTAATCGATCTCTTCAAGCCTTTCGAGCCGGCCGCTCATGAGATAGTCCTACCGTTCCTAACCGTCGTTTCATCCCGAGGTGCCCCTTTCAAATCCCGATCCTCTCGACTTCCCCCACGGTGATGTCATCGTTGCGCCGGTCGGTCGGGTAGCGGGTCAGTTTGAAATTCAGTAATAAAGAACAAATCCCGGTTCACCGTTTTGACATCCCGGACATTTACGGTCATGGATATCCGTACCATTTGCGCCGTAGTTATGGCCGCATTTGCTGCATGCCAGTTGGTACACATATTGTCGATGATCAGTTCCAGATTCGCCAGTATTTCGGACGACCACCTGACCGTTGGAATTCACAAACCCAATCTTCGTCGTTCCCTTATCGGCGGCTGGCATGTAATCAGTGTGGCATGGCGTGGCGACGATACTACAGACACGTCAAATTTCATGTGCACTCCTTTCCGGGCGTTCCACGAAACGGCTGCGGCCAGGATGATAATCCAATACAACATCGCATGCAATGCCGGTCCTGGATCAGTGGCGTGCGCTTGCTGGAACAGGAAAAGAGGCGTGCTAGGGGCTGCTGCGCGAACGCTTCGAGTTGCGTGAGGCGATTAAGATAGATTCCTCGTCAAGATTGCTTGAATTCCTTCACTATTTCGCTGTCGAGCGTGAGGCGCCCGGCGGTAACGGTCACCTTCGTGACGAAGGCCTCTATGCATCCTCGGCGGCAGACCGGGTGCGCAGCATTCGAGGCAAGAGGATCAGCGCTCCGCCGTAACAAAGAAGCGAAACAACCAGAGCGAGCTTGTGCTCGTTCATAAAATCCCGTGTCGCGAGCTTGTAACCGCCGAGCGCCATGGACCCATAAAGCAGCCACACCAGTTCGCGCCTCCCCCAGCGTGTTCAAGCCCACGCGAGGGCCAGCGATAGCCCGGTGAGAACTACGGTCCCGAGAGTACCCGGCGGGACCGTTCGCCATAGCCGCAGCACAGCAAATACCGTGAGTCCCACGGCGATCCACGCGATCTGGGCCGCAGTCGCCAGGCTTCGCATCCGACATTGGCGTGAGGACCTTTGCTTTTCGCGGCGGCAACGTCGACGTGACAGGAAGCGCAGGCCTCGCGGCCAGCAAAGACAGGAGTCCGGGCGGCGATTTCATCGAGAGAGCCGGGGCGGTAATGTCCGTACTTGCCGAACTCCGGAGGAACGAGCGCGCGGCGAATCGCCAGGAAAGCCAGCACCAGAATAATGGCGACTAACGCCGGCCGCATCAGGTGTTCTGAACCCTCGAAGGTTCGCCTCATGCCGCCAATAGGCAAGCAAGCGCCCGACCTTTGTTGCCGCGCCAGCGGTTGACACTCCCTCGGCAGCACAGGAGTGAACCACCCAAAGGAGTTCCACGGAATACGATCGCCAGCTTGCGGGCCGCCGGAGAGATGGATCTTGTGCCGCTTCGCGCCAATAAGAAGGGGGCTGCGCGAAAGTGTGCTTTACCGCGACACTATCATCGTAACTTCGACAATGAGAATGCGACTTTCACAGACGGTCTCCGCCCCGCAACCAGGCGAACGAGGGGATGACAGCCTAAGCATGCAGCCGGAATCGAAGACTCGGTTACCTTTGCTGGATCGACCGTATATATTCGACCAGATTGTGTTCCCGCACGGCGATAATCCACTCATCCCGCTGCTTCACGCGGAAGTAGTCTCCCCAGATCGGCATTTCGCGGGAGCCGTGAGCGGCCTCAATCTCGTAGCCGTCGATGATGCGGAGGATGCGGAAGTCCGGCAAATGGCCATTGTTATGTTTGGCGAGCTGCGTCAGATCCGGAGGCGCTTTTTTCAACGCCCCCGCGGCGGGTTTGGAACCTTTGCCATCGATGCCGTGGCAGGAGGCGCAATAGGTCCGGTACATCTCCGCTCCAGACAGATCGCTCGCCGTCAGGAAATTTTCAGCCCTCCCGATCTGTGCTTTCTCCTGTGACATCCCGATGAAGCCTGTGACTGCGATCAGAAACGGTAGGGTCAGTTTCCAGCCGCTCATGAAACCGTCCTCCACGCGTGAGACAGCAATCGCTACGCCAAATCAACCGCCGCGAGAATTAGTGAGGAATTGGCCGCAGCAATTCACAGAAGCGCGAGCGATTACCGTGTCAAGACCCAGCCAGTGCCTTCGTGTCCACCCTGAATGGGCGCGAACTTGCCTGCTGCTGGTCTTCGGGAGTGCCGATCCAGGCGTCCGACACCGGGATCTCGGCAGAACGGCCGCAACGTGCGGCTCCGACCCAAGTAATTCGGTGGCAACAAGATCACAGCGCTGTAGCCATTTCGGCTGAGCTGGGACACACGCCCATGCGCGTTTGCACGCAGGTCAAATGGCGGAATTCCCGCCGTTCGGCGAATATTCCATGGAGAATGCAAGGATTTGGCGGGTGGCGATCTTCGTGCTTGTGCCGAGGTATAGGTGTTACATGTCAGTAATCAACCTTTGGCTTGAATATCTCAACGAGAGGCGTGTCCACTACTCTCATTCCATTCATCCCCGGGCGCAGACGGCACTCGAGACCGCCGAGGCAGAAAGAATGCCCGCGCATGAGTTCGCAAAAACCGTCGTGTATTTCAGTAACACGGGCTTCGGAATTGCCGTTGTGCCCGCCGACCAATTCGTGGACCTGGCCAAACTCGGCCGTTTGCTCGAATTGTCCTCCATTCGGCTGGCGAATGAGGCAGAACTCGCAGCGCTGTTCCCCGATTGCGAACTCGGCGCGATGCCGCCATTCGGGGATGCCTGCAACCTGCCTGTGATCGTGGACGCCGGGATTGCGGGAGACTTCATCGCTTTCACGGTCGGCACCCACCGGGATATCGTGCGCATAAGCTTCGCCGACTTTCAGCGTCTGGCGAAGCCGACTGTGTCTTCGATTGCCATCGGTAAGGAAATCCCCGTCTGAAATTGGCGCTGCTACAAATTCCCTTCAACCCGGAGGTTCAATGTTGACTCACCACGATCTGAAGCGCTTGCGGCTGTACTATCTTTGAGCCTTTGCGAAACACCTATCCGTTGGATCCGCAATCATCCCGGACATCACGTATGCCGGCATCTGCACGGCATCATGGCCGGTTCGCAGTGGGTCGAGCTTCTTGTTTAATCGGACCATGCCATTCCTTCATTCGTCTTCCCAAGGGTCGCTCACATCCTGGCAATGCACGAAGCAGATCGGTTTTCGCCCCACAATAAGGCGTTTTCAATCTGGATCTGCGGCTTATAGCGCAATCAGCGCGCAGATGACACGGGTCGCCCAGGGCGCCCGTTCGATGGGCAAAGAATTGCTCCACCAGAAGGCGGGATCTTTATGAAGACTACATTGAGCGTAATTAAAGCCGACATCGGTTCGCTCGCGGGCCACATGGCGCCGTCAAAGCGTTTGCTGGAAACCGTGGAAGCGTGTATTCACGAGCGGGGACGCGACCTGATTCTGGATCACTACATCAGCCACACCGGGGACGATATCGCGATTCTGATGGCACATACCCGCGGAGAGGGCGATGAGCAAATCCACAAGCTGGCCTGGGATGCGTTCCTCGCGGGAACTGCAGTGGCGCGCCAGCAGGGCTTGTACGGCGCGGGTCAGGATCTCCTGAAGGACTCGTTTTCGGGAAATGTGAGGGGAATGGGACCGGCGGTCGCGGAAATGGAAATCGAAGAGCGTCCGAACGAGCCGTTTTTATTCTTCGCCGCCGATAAGACAGATCCGGGAGCCTATAACCTTCCGCTTTATCTGGCGTTTGCCGACGTGATGAATACGCCGGGCCTGATCCTGTCTCCAAACATGTCGAAAGGGTTCCGCTTCGTCATCATGGACGTGAGCAACACTTCCGGCGATCGCGTGATCGAGCTGAACGCACCAAAGGAGATTTACGATATCGCGGCCCTGTTGCGCGACCCGGAACGGTACGTAGTCGAGTCAGTCTGGTCCCGCGCGAGTGGCGAACAGGCGGTGGCCGTCGCGACGTCTCGCCTGCACAATATTGCGGGGAAGTACACCGGTAAAGACGATCCCGTGATGCTGGTTCGGGTACAGATGAATTTTCCGGCTACCGGTGAAGTCCTGACCCCCTACGCAATCGGGCATTTCGTGGCGGGAGGCATGCGTGGCTCGCACCAGATGCCTCTCATGCCGGTTACTTCCAATACGGGTATTAGTTACTTTGACGGCCCACCGGTGGTGAGCTGCACCGGGTTTTGTGTCCACAACGGCAAACTGACCGAACCGATCGATGGTTTTGCCCAACCCTTCTGGAACACGGTTCGGGACCATGTTGCGAACAAAGCGATCGAAATGCGCCGCCAGGGTTTTGTCGGAACAGCCATGCTGCCGATGTCCGAGCTCGAGTACACGGGAATCACGGAGAAGCTGCGTGATCTGGATAAGCGATTTGCTCTTCGGGCAGAAGCCCTGGCTCCGACTCTTGCCTGACGGCAGGCCCTTGCGCCTCGATCTCATTAACGATTGCAGCGCTGGATATCTACCGCCAGAAGGCATTGAACGAACTCTTCGCTCGTTGATGAGGCCCGGCTCATTTTGAAGCAAGCCGCTGCGACAGGTAACTCACCATTGCATCCAGTGTCGTCAGCTTTCCGTAATCGGATTCGGGTATGTCGACTCCCAGGCTTTCGTGAAGACCGATCAACAGATGGAGAAAATCGAACGAATCGATGTCCAGTGCTTCGCGAAGGTTCTGACCGGGACCGAGATCGCCGGGGTTTACCTCGGGAGCGATTTTCTTCAGACCCTTGAAAATCGCGTCGCGGATTGCCGATTCGGTCATAGTTTTTCCGGTTCCTGAAGCAGCCGGTTCAGTGCGGTAAGGAATTGCGCTCCGCGGCGGCCATCGGTTGCTCGGTGGTCGCCTGCAATGGTCGCTGTCAGTACCGGCCGGATTCCCAGCATTCCATTCTCCGCCCACGGCGAATCCACAACTCTGCCGAAGCCAACCAGAGCGACCTGAGGTGGATAAATAACGCCGTACACGGTCTCAACGCCCAGATCGCCAAGATGCGTGATGGTGATGGTGCCATCCGTAAGCTCGGAAGTGCGCAGCCTTCCGGTTCGCGCGCGCGTAATCAGATCGCTCATTGCCTGCATCAGTTCATCGAGGCTTTTTGTATCGGCGTCATGGATTGCGGGAATCACAAGGCCGCCCTGCCGCAGCGAAATGGCAAGTCCGATGTGAATGCTTTCCTGCGGCTGGAGCCGGTCGTCTTTCCAGTAGCCATTTAGCTCCGGCACTTCATTGAGCGCTCTCGCGACCGCCTTGATGAGAACGACAGCGATCAGAAGCCGGTCGCGCACGGAGCGCTTCTGATTCTCCGACTCGAGGAAGCGAAGCGCACGATCCATGTTGATCCGCGTTTCGAGATAGTAGTGAGGAATTTCGCGGTTCGAGCGGGCCATGGCCGCTGCGATGGCCCGCCGCATACCGGCCTGAACATCGACCGGTGTTCTCTCGGGCGCCGCCTTCTCCGGAGCCGGTTTTTCAGCAGCCTTTGCGGCGTTCTCGACATCGGTCTGCGTGATGGCTCCATGTGGACCCGTGCCATGTATCCGGCTGAGATCGAGGCCGAGTTCCTTCGCGATACGTTGCGCGAGCGGCGAGGCGTGGATGTGCTCGACTTCCGCAGGCGCTGGGGGTTGAGCTTCGCCGGGTTGAGGCGCGGGCGGCTTCGGTTCCGTTTCGCCGCGAAAAATAGCCAGCACAGCGCCTACAGGAAGTGTTTCTCCCGGCTTTGCCAGAATCCGATCCACGACGGCATCTTCCCAGACCTCCATGTCCACGTCCGCCTTTTCCGTCCGGACGACGCCGATGATGTCTCCGCGCTTGACGTGGTCACCCGGTTTGATGTTCCATTCGATGACCGTGCCTTCTTCCATATCGGCGCCAAGGCTCGGCATCAGGTATTCAGCCATTGGGATGTATTATCCCCTCAACGGCGGCGACAATCTTTTGCGCGGACGGCAGAGATGCCTCTTCGAGGTGCTTCGCATAAGGCGCAGGCGCCTCCGCGCTGCAGACTCGCTGGACCGGCGCGTCCAGTTCGTAAAATGCCTTCTCCTGGATACGCGCGCTGATCTCCGCGGAAAGGCTGCCGCTGCGCCATCCTTCATCGATCACCACAGCGCGGTGAGTCCGGGCGATGGATTCAAGAAATGTCGCTTCATCCAGCGGGCGCAGAGTGCGGAGATCGATCACCTCGCATTCAATGCTGCTCCGCGCCAGAGTCTCGGCGGCCTCGAAAGCCTGCCAAAGCCCCGCACCGTATGTGATCAGAGTGACGTCGCGACCCTTGCGCCGGATGCGCGCGTGATCGATATCCACGGAGCCGGCATCCGGAGGCAACTCGCCTTTCTTGTTGTAGAGTCCGGAATGCTCGAATATCAGCACCGGGTCGGGATCTTCGAGGGCCGTCCAGAGCATGCCGCGAGCATCTTCGTGGGTGGCGGGCGCAAGTATCCTGATGCCCGGAATGTGCGCGTACCAGCCCTCGAGGCTGTGGGAGTGTTGTGCGGCGACCTGCCTTCCCCCTCCGGTCGCCATTCGGATCACGAGCGGAACGTTAAATTGCCCGCCGGACATGTGCAGGAAGGTTGCGGCATTGTTCATGATCTGATCCAGCGCGAGCAGGCTGAAGTTTACGGTCATGATCTCGACGATGGGCCTCATGCCGCCCAGCGCCGCGCCAATGCCTGCCCCGACAAATGCGGATTCCGACATCGGCGTATCGCGGATGCGCTCAGGGCCGAATTCGTCGAGCAGGCCTTTACTAACGGCGAAACACCCGCCGTAACGGCCGACGTCCTCGCCCATGAGGAAAACGCGATCATCGCGGTGCAGAGCGTCGCGAATCGCTTCGCGCATGGCATCGCGGTAAGTGATGGTGCTCATGCTCGCCTCCGGTCTGTTTCATCCATCGCGCACAACGGACCGCCCGAGTGGCGGCCTGTGCGCTCGCTATAGACGAAGCGCTCAAGGTCCTCCACCGGTTCGAGGCTGCCCGACTCGGCGAAGGCGATGGCGTCCTGAATTTCGGACGAAATCTCCTGTTCTACAGCAGCGACATCAGCGGCTTTCAGGGACGCCGCCAGGGCTGGTATCGGGTCGCGTTTCTTCCACTCCGCGACCTCCGATTCGCTGCGATAGAGCTCGGGGTCGTACATGGAATGAGCGCGGAAGCGGTAGGTTCTGCACTCGAGGAAAATGGGCCCTTCTCCTGCCCGGACTGTAGCTGCGGCTTTCACGGCAGCCGTTTCGACGGCGAGGACGTCCATGCCGTCCACGCCAATCGCCTGCATTGCATAGCTGGCGGCCTTCTTCGCCAGGTTCGTTTCGGATTGGGCCAGGTCGACGCGCGTGCCCATCGCGTAGAGATTGTTCTCACAAATGAACAGAACGGGCAATTTCCAGAGCGCCGCCAGATTCATGCACTCGTGAAACTCTCCTTCGGCGACAGCGCCGTCGCCAAAAAAGCAACTCGTGACCCTATGGTCCCCCCGCATCCTGTCGGCGAGCGCGAGGCCTACTGCGATAGGAAGGCCACCGGCCACAATCGCATTGCCGCCATAAAACCGGGTTTTGGCGTCAAACAGATGCATTGAGCCGCCGCGGCCGCGGCTGCAGCCTTCGAGCTTTCCATACATCTCGGCCATGATGGATCGGGCCGAGACGCCTCGCGCGAGCGCGTGGCCGTGTTCGCGGTAGGTAGCCACCACGGCGTCCTCCGGCCGGAGCGCTTCCATGACACCTACCGCGACGGCTTCTTCGCCGACGTAGAGATGAAGGAATCCGCGGATCTTCGTGGCCGTGTACAGCTCGGCACATTTCTCTTCGAAGCGGCGGATACGGAGCATCTGCCGCAGAAGTTTGACCGCGTGATCGTCAGCGGTTGGAGCAACGGGTTGGAGATCGGGCTGAGTAGTCATGAAGCAGGCTCCAATGTTGAGAGGTCGCCTTCCGGCAAACCAAGCTCCCTTACCTTCAGGAGGCGGCGCATGATTTTTCCGCTGCGCGTGCGCGGAAGGCTGGACTGGAATTCGATCTCCTTGGGAGCCACGACGGAGCCGAGTTTCTTTCTGGCGAAACCGATGAGTTCGAGGCGCAGCTCTTCGGTCGGCTCATTTCCGGGCTTGAGTGCAACAAAGGCTTTGACGATCTCTCCGATGATGGGATCCGGCTTGCCGATGACACCGGCTTCCGCCACCGCCGGGTGCTCAAGCAGCGCGCTTTCCACTTCGAACGGGCCAACCATGTGACCCGCGGTCTTGATGATGTCATCGGCGCGTCCCACGAATGTGTAATAACCATCGGCGTCGCGGCTTGCGAGATCGCCCGTGGTGTACCAGCCGTTCTGGAAACACTTCCTGTACCGTTCCTCGTCATGCAGGTAGCCGCGGAACATGGAGGGCCATCCGGGCTTGAGCGCAAGTTCGCCCGCAACATCCGGTTCTTTAACCTCTTCGACATGACGATTGTCCAGACGTCTGACGACTGTGGCCTCCACGCCCGGCAGCGGCCGGCCCATCGAACCTGGCTTGATATCCATCGATCGAAAATTGGCGATCATGATTCCGCCCGTTTCAGTCTGCCACCAGTTGTCGTGAATGGGTAGTCCCAGAGCCTCTTGTCCCCACACAACCGCCGCAGCGTTGAGCGGCTCACCCACGCTCGCAATCAAACGAAGCCGCCGCAGGTCGTATTGCTTTCGCGGCTCGCCCGGCAGGCGCATCAGCATCCGGATGGCGGTCGGGGCCGTGTACCAGACCGTGATTTTTTCCCGCTCGAGGATCCGGTACCAGCGTTCGGCATCGAAGTCTGCCTCGTCGACGACGTTGGTAACGCCGAGGGTGAGAGGCGCAATGATCCCATAGGATGTGCCGGTAACCCAACCCGGGTCCGCCGTGCACCAGAAAACATCCCCGGGATGGAGATCGAGAACGGTTTTGCCGGTCATGTAGTGCATCAGTACGGCATTGTGGATGTGCATCGCGCCCTTTGGCATTCCCGTCGTGCCGCTGGTGAAATGCAGGAGGGCGAGGTCCTCGGGATCTGTAGGCGGAATGGTGAACTCGGGTGAAGCCGTCGCCATGAGCTTTGGCAACGAATGGATGCCCTCACCGGTGTCGTCGCCGTCGACGAGGAGAATGTTTTTCAGAGAAGGCAGTGACGACCGTAACTGAACAATGTTTTTCCTGTAGAGACGGCTGGTGGTAACCAGAGCTTTCGCCTCGCCTTTGGCGAGGCGTTGCTGCAGTGGTTCAGGTCCGAATGCGGAAAACAGCGGGCAAAAAACACCGCAGTTCTTCAGAGTCCCGAGGGCAGCGATGTAGAGTTCCGGAATGCGGCCGGAAAGGACAAAAACCCCATCCGCTTTTCCGAGTCCCAGCCCGCGCAGCACATTCGCGAAGCGGTTGGTCTTTTCGCGGAGATCACCGTAGGTGAAATCGACGATACGGTCTTCTTTGCTGATCCAGCGAATGGCGACGCGGTCGCGAATCGCGCCCCCCGCGTGCCGGTCAACGGCCTCATGGGCGATGTTGAGTCCTCCGCCGGGCAAACCAGCGAGTTCCCGACGGATTGTTTCCCATGAGAATCCGGAGCAGGCCTCGCCGTATTCGCCGAGATTGGGTGAAGGCTGCCGTTGGTCTGAATCCTTCCTGATTAGTTGCCAGGCCACAAGCCCGCTCCCATCCTGATCCGTTAATCAATCGACTTGTTCACTTCCACCACTGCATTCCCAACGCCACAGCCACGATGAGCAGCAGAGCAAGCAGCAGCAATCCATGTTTCACCCATTTCGACATGCCATCAATTGAGCAATCCGTTCGCCAGCTTATTGCGAAGGAATTGAGTCGCTTCTGCGCCTGATCGCGCAGGCAGTGGGCGATAACGCGTCAGCAGTGCAGCAACCAACGGTCCAGCACGAAGCCCCCGAACGCACCAGCCGGTGTCATAAGCCGCGATGCAGCAAGGCGCATCAACGGCGGGGGAAGACCGCGCCCGATCCGGGGATTCGAGAATTACCGGCGTCGCGCTTCTTCGACAAGTTTCGCAACGCGCCCTCGTAGAAGCGGAAGCAAGACTGGTTTGTTGAGGTAGTCCGCGGCGCCTTTCAGGTCAGCGTCGCATCAGCAGAATGCTTGAGTAAAATGGCCCGGAAAGCGAAGCCTTCTTGTCGCCGACCGGCGGTATGTCTTCGATTCCCGCATCGTTGAAACCAAAGGACAAGTTCCTCGGTTCTGCCCAGCTTTTCATTCGTCAGCAATGCGCCCGCAGTCATTTCAATTACCTCTGGATGGATTTGATGTACTCGGTGAGATTGTGCTCCCGCAGTTTCAGTAATGCGTCGTCACGATTCCTGTCATGGAAGAAGGAACCCCAGATCGGCATGTCGCGCGAGCCATGCGCGGCCGTGATTTCGTAGCCGTCGATGATATGCGCGATCCGGAACTCGGGGAACTGGCCGCCATTTCTCCGGCCGATCGCAGTCAGATCCGGCGGGCGATATTTCGGCGCTGCCGCCGCTGGCCCATTGCCCTTTCCGTCTGTGCCGTGGCAAACCGCGCAGTACATCCGGTACAACTCGGCGCCGGATACCACATTGTTGTCGTTGAGATCGACGGACGTCTTCGATTTGCCGGTCTCCTGAGCCGCGATCAGTGAAATGGTCGCGGCGATGATCGTAAACAGCAGGACGGGTTTCTTCATCTGCCTGGCACTCATAGATACTCCTTCTCGATCGTGTCTTTGGTCAGCATCCGGGAGATGTGGCGGGAATGCAGGATACGGCGACTCGCGTGTACCACGTAATCTTCATGCGTCTGCGTGGCGCGAGACAGTCCTTGTTCCTGAGCTTTCATTGCGGTGGCCGCCGCCACGCGCGCCACCATGTGCACGTCATCCATGTGTGGCAGAATCGCGTCTTCGGAGAGCCCGCGCTCTTCAGCACAGTGGGCCAGTTCCTGTGCGGCAGCGAGAGCCATCTCCTCGCTGATCGCCGATGCGCGCGCATCCAGGGTGCCGCGGAAGATGCCCGGAAAGACCAGCGAATTGTTGACCTGATTGCAGAAATCCGAGCGGCCGGTTGCGGCGATGCGCGCGCCCGCCGCTTTCGCATCCTGAGGCCAGATCTCAGGCTCCGGGTTCGCACACGCAAATACGATGGCATCGCGAGCCATGGCGCGTACCCAGGCGGGGTTGATCAGAGCCGGATCGGAACGCGCAAACGCGATACAGACGTCTGCTCCGTTCAACGCCTGCTCGATTCCCCCGGTGATGGCTTTGGGGTTGGTTTCAAGACAAACGGCCCACTTCTCGCGGAATTCGCCCTGGCCATCCTCGATGTCGCGGCGATTCCGGTGGAGCGTTCCACGGCTGTCGCAGGCTACGATCTGCGAAGGGTCGGCGCCCCCTGTCTTCAGCAATCGGTAAGTCGCGACGTTCGCCGCGCCCATGCCAATCATTGCAATCCGTGCCGACGAGATCGTCTTGCCCACCACTTTGAGCGCGTTCAGTAAGCCTGCGAGGACAACGGTGGCAGTCCCCTGCTGGTCGTCATGCCAGACGGGAATGTTCATCGTCCTGCGCAGTTCTTGCAGCACGCGGAAGCAGCGCGGTTGAGCGATGTCTTCGAGATTGATCGCGCCGAACGAAGGCTCAAGAATCTGCACGGCCCGCACAAACTCGCGTTCGTCCTGCGTTGCCAGACAGAGCGCTATGGCGTCCACCCCGCCCAGGTACTTGAACAGCAGCGCTTTGCCTTCCATGACAGGAAGACCTGCGAGCGGTCCGATATTTCCCAGGCCCAGGACGCGTGAACCATCCGAGATGACAGCAATCAGGTTTCCTTTGCTGGTGAGGCCATAAACCTCAGCAGGATTCGCGTAAATCGCGCGGCAGGGCGCCGCCACACCAGGTGTGTAGAGCCAGGAGAAATCGCTCGCTTCGCGGATCGGGCATTTCGGTGCGACCTGAATTTTGCCCTGATACAACCGATGAAGGCGCATCGCTTCTTCGTCGGGCTTGCTGGTCATCGGGACGCTCCTGTCAGAACCTCTCGCATACTCGCAGGCAGCGCGCTCGCGAGAAGTGGAATCGCTGAAAGAGTCACTATCTTCGCCCCATCGACGCCGGCGCGGAGTGGAACCGAGTCCGTGCAGAAAATGCGGCTGACGCCGAGCGTCCATAGCTGCTCCCGTTCCTTTCCGGTGAAGAGGCCATGAGTCACCATGATCTGGGTATCCTCCACACCGGCGCAAAGGAGTCTTTGGCACGCGGATACCAGGGTCGCGCCGGTGTCCGGAATGCCGTCGACGGAACGGACTCGCGCAACCCGGCTGCGATGTGCTCGAATTCAGGAGATGCGAACAGAATCATGGGAGGTCCGGTGCGATTCTTCAGGCGGCAGTTGGTGTCGCCAGATGCTTCCTGAGCTGGTGCCGGCTTTCGGCCAGCAGGTTCTGGACTTCGGAGTCATTGACCTGCCCGAAGTCGCGGTACCATTCGCCCACCGCGAAAAAGTATTTTGGAGTCGCCAGACAAACAAGATCGTCCACTTCCTTGCGAAGGCGATCGCAGGCCTCAGCCGATCCCACCGGAACCCCAATGACTACTCTTGCCGGCTTCAGGCTGCGCGCGTGACGGACTGCGGCCAACATGGTGCTTCCCGTGGCAAGTCCGTCGTCGATCAGAATTGCCGATCGACCGTGAAGGTCGGGCGCAGGCTTGCCTCCGCGATAGAGATCTTCCCGCCGCTTCATCTCCGCCTGTTCGCGCTCAACGATCTTTTCGACGTCCTTGTCGGCGATTCCCAGCTCCTGAATCATTCGGTCGTCCAGAACCCGCGTTGTGCCCGCAATTGCGCCCATGGCTAATTCCGGTTGCCAGGGAACGCCAATCTTGCGCACGACGATGATGTCCAGAGGAAGGTGCATTCGATCCGCTACTGCGAATCCTACCGGCACACCGCCGCGGGTCAAGGCAAGGATGATCGCACCCTCGCTGTACTTGCGGAGAGAAGGATCGGCTGCCAGCAGACGGCCTGCTTCCAGACGATCCGCGAATGGAAGATGAACCATAACCAATACTCCTTTGATGTACGCAAAGCAGGTAGATCACCATCCGGGAATTGATTAGGGGCGTGTACCTGTGGACTAACTTTTGCGCGACAGAGCGCGCAGGCCGCAGGATTTCCGCCAAAAGACGCAGGAGGTCAAACGCTGGCAGCCTCTGAATTCTGCATACCGATACTCCTGCTGGCAACTGACATGCACAATGAGAGCCAGGAAAGCAGGCAAATATGAGATCTCCGTCGTTGAGCATGGAGCGTGTGGGAATTAGAGTGCCTGCGGGTAGGGTCGAACTTGCGGCCGATCTCTCCCTGCCCGAAAGTGCAACGGGGCTTGTGCTCTTCGCGCACGGCAGCGGCAGCAGCAGGCATAGCCCCAGAAACCGCCACGTGGCCGACGTCCTGAATCGAGGCTCGTTCGGCACGATCCTGATCGACCTTCTCACGGAGGACGAGGAAGCGGTCGACTTGCTTACAGCCGAGTTGCGTTTTGATATCGATCTGTTGGTGCGGCGCCTCACGGCCATTACGGACTGGATTGGCGCGCAAAACAATTTGAACAAACTCGGGCTAGGTTACTTCGGGGCCAGCACTGGGGCGGCGGCGGCTCTGGCCGCGGCAGCCGATCGTCCTCAGGTGGCGCAAGCGGTTGTGTCACGCGGAGGCAGACCGGATCTCGCTGGCGAGGCGCTGGGCCGGGTACTAGCGCCGTGCCTGTTCATCGTTGGGGGAGACGATCCGGTGGTTGTGCGCCTGAACCGCGAGGCGATCGCGGAGCTCCCGCGCAAGACGGAACGGCGGCTGGAGATCATTCCCGGCGCAACCCACCTGTTTGAAGAGCCTGGCACTCTGGACCGGGTCGCGGAACTGGCGCGTGGCTGGTTTCACCAATATCTCAAAGCCGGGTCAGCCCGGCGGGAGGCCAAATGACACTCGCACCACAGATTACATTCCGCAACATGGACAGCGCCCGAGCTCGAGGCGGTCGTCCTGAAGGAAGCCGGCGCGTGCTGGAACGCTTTTCCCCCCGCATCATGAGTTGCAGGGTTGTCATTGAAGGGCCGAGGCGGCAGGACTTTGGAGGTTTGTTCAATATCCGAATCGATCTGGGCGTGCCTGGCGAAGAGCTGGTTGTGGAGCACGATCCGAGTCTGCACACAACCCTTCAGAATGTTGAAGCAACGCGGAAAACCAAAGTATCCGAACCGCGCAGAGAACGGCGCGATGCGCGCCGCGCGATCCATGAGGCGTTTCATGAAATGCGCCGGCGGTTGCACAGGACTACGCGCGCCGGATGCGAGAACCGGTGAAACAACGCGCAAGACTGCCTATGGGGAAAGTGATCAAGCTGTCCCCGGACGAGGGTTTTGGCTTCATCGAGAGTAAGGGGCGTGAACTTATTTTCGCAACAGCGTAATGGCGGGTCACTTTGATCGTCTCCGCATCGGAAGCCCCGTCCCTTTTGCGGAGGAGATGGGCGAAAAAGGTCCGCAGGCGAGCAGCCTCAGGCTGGTGCGGTCCGCCCGGCAAGGACGCAACGCCGCCGCAACTGTTCTGGTTCCCAATCCTGGAGCGCGACTCGTATGAAAGTGCTGCTGACTACTAAATGGCTTTTTGTTACAGCATTCGCGACGCACCTTCTGGAAAAACTCTTCGCTTGCACGGCACGCGGAGTGCCGGTTAGGCGATCAAAGCTTCATCCTGAAATCTTAAGCAAATGTAAATAGGGGACGAACAGCCGACCATCCGTTCCCAATCGCCCAGCCCCCGTTCCAAACGCAGCGTGCGGCTAAGTCAGGGGAAGTCAACTTATTGGGCGGAAGGTTCGATACGGGCTGTCGGATTGATACATGAAGCGGCCTGCGGCCTTATTTCTTAAACGTGGCTTCCCAGGGTCGGATCTCGATGCCGTCTTCAGCTGTCCACACCAGCGGGTCTACAAAAGAACCTATCGGTGTTTGGTCGGCGACGAACTTGACGGTATCTGCTGATCGGTCCACTCTCATGTGCGCGCCGCACGTGCAGTTCAGCTGCTCTGGGTCGTCGGGGAAGACCGCGATCTTCGTTCGGTAAGATAGACGCTCAATCTCGACGAAGCCTCTTGGACCAGCCGGGCGTTCGCGGACGGGAGCCGAACCACCCTTTGCAGTCTGATGAGAACGATAGAAACGTTGCCCCTATTAACGCGCCGTACGCCGCAGCAGTGAAGAGCAACTCAACCAAATTCGCGCCAGAGAGGCCAGAAACAAAGACTCTGAAGATTACCGGCACCGCGCCAAGCGAAAGAACTAGGAGGGCGATCCGGGACCACGGGCGACCGTCTCGAACTGCTACGTAAACGACACCGAGGACACCGAGTCCGACCATCGCGGACGGCACTCCCACAACAAAAACGAACGCCGCAGTCGTGGGCACCGTCGGCCCCGAGGCGAAAGCAGCTAAGATCGTCAGGGCGGTGAACAATGCGGCGAGAAATATCAATCTCGAGCACAGACGAACCTTGGGCGGAGCCATCTGAAATCGCGCCTGAATAGCCCTATTTCTCGCCCTGATGTTCTCAATGTTTGACAAAGCCAGACCCGAACCACGCACACGATCCAAACAAGGAAGCATATCACCGACGCCCCGTCGCTCGGGCCAAAAGCCAGCAACCAACGGTCACCTGCCCGGCGGTGGAAGAGAGATTGTGATCCCTCTCCCCTTGTTGCTGGGCAGGACGTGCTGGTGCAATATCTCTACCTTCCCCACAGGCGCTTTTCGAGGTCGGTTGTGTTGGCGCGCATGATATCGGATTAGTTAATGGGAAAAGCGAGGAGCGCAGCGTCTCCGTGCATCGGCACGCCTTGGCCCTGCTACGGGCCGCACAAGCCAATCTAGTGTCCTGTCTTATATAATTATTTACATATAGCCGGGATCGCCCTATACTGGGGCATGCCCAGTCCGGCGCCCGCGCTTGCCCTGAGCGCGAGTCAGAAAGCGGAGATCGAGGGATTG
>JBEKTF010000022.1:0-40679 GCA_049516355.1 Bryobacteraceae bacterium
CAATCCCTCGATCTCCGCTTTCTGACTCGCGCTCAGGGCAAGCGCGGGCGCCGGACTGGGCATGCCCCAGTATAGGGCGATCCCGGCTATATGTAAATAATTATATAAGACAGGACACTAGGACGGGTCCGAAAAGAAGGAGTTACCGATGAAACTGAAGTGTGGAGCGATGATTCTTGCGGCCGTTTTACTGATGTCGGTGGCCGGCGTCCCAGGCGCGCGAGGTCAGCTCTCGGAGCGTGCCCCTGGTCTGTCGGAACAAACCGCCAAGGTGGTTGCGCCGGTGAAGATGTTCGACAACATGTACTACGTGGGCCTCGATTTCGTGTGCGCCTACGTGATCAAGACCAGTCAGGGTCTGATCCTGGTGGACACCTTGTACGTCCCGTTTGAAAATCACACCATCGATGCCATCAAGGAACTGGGGATGGATCCGAAGGACATCAAGTACGTCATCATTTCGCACGGGCACGACGATCATTATGCCGGGGCACTGGCCGTCAAGGCTGCCGCGCCGCAAGCGCGCTTCATGATGACCGAAGTCGACTACGACCTGATGGAAAAGACCTTCAAGGGCGGGAAGGGGTCCGCCAAAGGCATCATCAGCCGGGATCTGGTGGCCAAAGAGGGAGACACCCTCACCCTGGGCGACACGACCTTAAAGCTGCACATCACCCCGGGACACACGCCGGGCGTGATTTCCTTCGAAATGCCGGTTTATGACAATGGCAAGAAGTACAACCTGTTCTACTGGGCCGGCCCGACCCTTCAAAGCAACCAGCTTCCGGTGATGGAACAGTTCCAGGCTACGACCAAGCGTCTACAGGCAGAATTCCCCAACGTGGACGTGATGATTCACAGCCACCCCTGGTCCGTCAGCCTTATCGATAAAGTCGAGAAGGCGCGCACCCGTAAGCCGGGCGATCCGAACCCGTTCGTGAATCCCAAAGAATTTCAGGAGTTCATGGCGTCGCGCATTGTGGATACCGATAAGCGCATCGCCGCAGTGAAGGCGAAACAAGCAGCCGGACAGTAACATTTCCCGGTCATGTATACTCGCTGCATCGAGCCTAGATGCCGTGTGAAGGGAGTCTGGAATGAATCGAAAACTGGCAATGATGGTCTGTTGCTTTGCGCTTTCGGCAGCGGCGGCGGATACCGGCGGCGAAGTGCTGGCGTTCGAAAAACAGATGGAAGCAGCCGTTGTGCGTGGGGACACGGCGTTTCTCGATAAAATCTGCGCACCCGACTTCAGCTTCACGCATGGCGATGGCTGGACGACCGGCGGCGCGCCGCTGCGCGTGGAGAATCGGGAGCAATGGCTGGCGTCAGTCGCGAAAGCCCCGTACCGATACCGTGATTTCGATTCGGTCAAGGTTGAGCTTCACGGAGACATCGCGATTACTTACGGACGGTACCGGGCGCGATACAAAGCGGGGAATCCGGAGCAGCGCGAATTTATCGTATGGTACGAGCGCGTGTTCGCCCGGCGCAACGGAGCCTGGCAATATGTCTCGCACCGCACCGTGCATGGGCCGACTTACGAAAACGAGCCATCCGCGCGCAAGTGACGAAGAATTATTTGTGACGCTTCCGCGCCCGCCTGGTAGCTGCGGGATGCCCTTTCTCTGGCGCGGGAGGATCATCAACAGCAGCCAGATCGGATCCCATCTTACTTAAGATCCGGTCCTTCACCCAGTGCGGGTCCCACCACTCGACTGCGTTCACCTGCACTCCATCGACCTGCATGGTGAAATGCAGATGATCGCCGCCGGCCAGTCCCGTGGACCCGGTCTTGCCGATGATCTGGCCCTTCTTCACCATGTCGCCTTTTTTGACGAGGAATTCGCTGAGATGGCCATAGACGGTTTGCAGCCCGAAGCCATGGTCGATCACGATGCAGTTGCCGTATATTCCCAGGTCCTGCGCCCAGATCACGCGGCCATCGTTCGATGCGGGAATCGGCGAATGCGCGAGTTTGGCGAGATCGAAGCCGAGATGCGTCTGTTCGTCGACCTTCTTCCCCTTCCACGTGTAAGTGCGATCGTCGGCAAACCGCGATTCCACGGTTGAATCGACCATCGGAAGGAACGCGCCGGTCCAGAGAAACTTTGGTTCGGTCTGGAATCGCAAATCCGCAAGAGTCTTGTTGTTCTCTATGCGTAGCTTGCTGTTGATATAGACGAAACGCTCGACCAGGTCGCCCGGGATCTTATGCTGGGTATCGATCTGATTGACGATGCGATCGATGTTCATCGATTCGAGCGGAATCGGGCTGGCGCGGAACTTCTTCGGGAAGATCTTGTACCAGAAGGTTGTCTTCGCTTCGGCGCCCGAGGGATTGCTCGCATAGACCGAGATCGGCGTATTAACCGGCAAGTCCCAGGAGAATGCGAACAAGCTGAAATACTGCCCGGGGTGATTCGGCAGCGGGAAACTGCGGAACTTGTGATCCCCCACCTTGACTCCCGCTTCCGTCCATGCGCCGGAGGGCGTGAACGTCGCCATCTCCGAGCCGCCCTGGTTGATGTAATGCTGCACTCCATCGGCCACCACACGCGGGGCCGCGGTCATGACGTCGAGATCGAACGCCTTCGAATCCGTTTTGGCGCGGAAGTCGTTCGAGACGGCCTTTACAACGAGGCGCGCTTTTCCGTCGTGCAGCGCGGGAACCGATTGCTTCCCCACCTTCACCGTCAAATCCGGAAGCGTCGGTTTGCTTTGCGCCGGGGCCGGATAATCCTTGCCATCCTGTTCCACCGCAACGCTCAGGGATTTCACGCCGTGCGGGTTCTCGAGATGCAGATGCACCGGCGTATCGAAGCCGATCACCTTAACCGCTGGATCGACGCTGATGTTAGTCCCGGTGGATCGCAGATACAATGTCGCCGGAACGGCAAGCGCGACTAATACGAGAACAATGATAATTACTTTCACTTTTTTGTCCAGTTACCGACCCAGTCGAGAAATGTCTTGTACCAGAGTGCGCTGTTCTGCGGCTTGAGAACCCAATGGCCTTCATCGGGGAACATCAATAGCTCCGACGGAATTTTGCGCGTCTGGAGCGACGTATAAAGTTCCAGACCCTGCGAATAGGGAATGCGGAAATCCAGCTCGCCGTGGATCACCAGCGTCGGCGTCTGAAAATCCTTTACGAACTGGCTTGGCGACCATTTCTCGTAAACTTCCGGGTTGTCCCAGGGCATGCCGCCGAACTCCCATATCGGGAACCACAATTCTTCGGTGCTTTGGGCTTCTTCGCGCAGGTCGAAAACTCCCGCATGCGAGACAAAGCACTTGAACCGGGTGGTGTGGCCCAGCATCCAGTCGATCATGTAACCGCCGTAAGAACCGCCCGCGGCCGCCATTCGATCGGCATCCACATAGGGAAGCTTTGCCACATAATCCGTAACTGCCATCAGATCGTCGAACGGTTTGCCGCCCCAATCCTGATTGATGTCGTCCGTGAATTTCTGTCCGTAACCGATCGATCCGCGCGGATTCGGCATCACGACCACGTAGCCGGCCGCGGCGAACACCTGCGCGTTCCAGCGATAAGTCCACTCATCTCCCCACTCGCCCTGTGGCCCCCCGTGAATGAGCAGCAGCACCGGGTACTTCTGCGCGGGATTGAAATTCGGCGGCTTGACCAGGAAACTCTGCACCTGGGTATTCTCGGCGCCGGCGACCCAGAAATCTTCGAGTGACGTGAGCTGGTATTGACTCAGCAGGTCGTCATTGAGGTGCGTGAGCGCGACGACCGGGCCGCCGGATGACACCGCCTTGCAGATCTCGACCGGGCTGTCGCCGCTTTGCCGCGTGAACACGATTGTTTTGCCGTCGGAGGTGAACTGCATGTCGTCGAGGGTGTTGTTGCCGGTGACGGCGATACGTGTGCCGCCACCTTCGACGCCTACGAACTGAATCGCCTGGTGTCCGCGATCCGTCACCGTAAAGAACACGCGCTTCGAATCGGGCGACCACGTGAAGCTGTTCACCGAGCGGTCGATCGCGTCGGTCGGCAGCGTCAATTTTCCCGAGGAGCGCTCCAGCACGAAGAGCCGCCACTTGTCGCTTTCATATCCGGCGCGCGCCTGGGAACGGTACGCCAGATACTTGCCGTCCGGCGAATAGAGCGGGGAGTTGTCGGCACCGGGATTGCCCGTGATCTTGTGAAAGGTTCCGCCCTGAATGGGAACGACAAAGAGATCGTTGTTTGTCCCGGCGGCCGGCACCTCATCGGAGTTCATCGCGAAACAGACTTCTTTGCCGTCGGGGGATATCGCATAGTCGTCGGGGCCGCCGAGCGAAAACGGCGGGACCTGGCGTGTGCCTGGCGAGAGATCGGCCACCTTGCCATCGTCGAGCGAGATCGAAAGCAGATGGCTACGCCGGTTTCCTTCCCACTCCGTCCAGTGCCGGTAGAGAAGTCCCGTAATGAGGCGCGCTTTGACCTTGCTTTGTTTCTCCGTATCGAGGCGGTTCTTATTACATGCCTCATCGAACTGACCTGCAGCGGTGCTGCAACCGGGAAAAACATTACTGGTCACGACGATGTATTTACCGTCGGGCGAAACGATCTCACCGTTGGCCTCGGTCGACAGGCGCGTTATCTGCGACGCGCCGGAGCCATCGGGATTCATGCTCCAGATCTGCGACGAATCGCCGGTGGTCGAAACGTAATAGATCCGCTTTCCATCGGGGGACCAGCGCGGGCGGTCCGCGAGATCGGCCAGCTTGCGCGGTGTCCCGCCGTCGAGGGCGACGCTCCAGACGCTGTGAACGCTCTTGTTTTCTGTGACGTCGGGAGTGGTCACCGCGAACGCGACCGTCTTGCCGTCGGGTGACAGTTGCGGGTCGGCGATTCGCTGGATCTTCAGCATCGCGGACGAATCGAACGGTTTCTTCTGGGCGAGAGCTAACGCTGGAACGAAAGCGAGGGCAAGCCACGCCAAACTGCGCATATTCAAAATTATCTCAACTGGTGTTACGCGCCCGTTCCGCCGTGCCGCACGCGTTCCGCCACGATCGTAACCTGCATATCGCGCGCAAGGTGCACGAGCTTATGAGCCTCCGGGGAATCGCGCGTGATGAAAATCTGCGTGATGCCATGCGTCCGAGCCCACTCCGCGACAGCTTTCGCGGGTTCACGGCTCTCGATGACTTCCGGCTTGATCCGCAGATTGCGGCAGAAGTTCAAATGCCGCTCGATGGCCGCGCGGTCCTCCGGCGAGAGCTCCGACATCGCGGCATCGCGGGCCACCACCACCGCCGTGCATGACGAATTCAGAAAGTCTGCCACGCGGCGTCCCCGGCGAATCAGCATCGCGGTCGAGGGATGCGGCGTGATCCAGATCAGAATGCCTTCCTGCCGCCCGGAATCGACCGGGACCACTGGCTCCGGCAGCCGCAATTCCTCGCGCCGCTCTTCCAGTTGATGGGCGGTCTGCCTGAGCGCCAGTTCCCGCAGGGCCGTCAGGTTCGATTCGGTGAAGAAATTCTCCAGCGCCTGCTTCGCCTTTTCGTGCGAGTAAACCACGCCGCGCTCCAGACGGTGCAGCAACGCGCGCGGCGTCACATCCACCATCACCACTTCATCGGCTTCCTGCACCACCCAGTCGGGAACCGTTTCGCGCACGCGAATGCCGGTGACGTGCCACACCTGATCGTTCAGGCTCTCGATGTGCTGGATGTTGAGACTGGTAAGAACGTCGATGCCGGCGTCCTGAATCGCCTGCACGTCCTGCCAGCGCTTGGGGCGCTCGGAACCGGGCACGTTGGTGTGAGCGAACTCATCCACCACAGCTACTCGCGGATGTCGCGCGATCACCGCGCCGGTGTCCATGTCTTCGAAGATCGCCCCGCGATGCTCGTACACTCTCCGCGGTATGGACTCGAGGCCGGCTGTCTGCGCGATCGTGTCGGCGCGGCCGTGCGGCTCGAAGTAGCCGATGACTACATCCACGCCCTGCATCTTGAGCTCCTGCGCCTCGGTCAGCATCTGATACGTCTTGCCGACCCCGGCCGCATAGCCCAGGAATATTTTTAATTTGCCTCGCGCGCCCAATAGAAGAACATTATCAGGCGGGCCGTTATCACGCAGCCTGGGCGCTCGTTTGTGGGAATATGCGAACGTCCATCCCTTCGGCTTCTTTGATCAGGCGATCCACCGGGCTGCGCGCCCAGATTTTCCACGCGCTTTGCTGCGTATGGCCGATGAATACCTGCGTGATGCGCTGTTCGCGCGCAAACTTGATGATGGTGTCGATCGGATCCTCGCCCTCGATCACATGAACCTCGGCGCCCAGCTTCCGTGCGAATTCGAGATTCTCCTGTACTGTTTCCTCAGCCTCGCGCGTCAGATCGCGCTGCTTGACGTAGATCGCGAGCAGTTGCGCGTGGAAACGGCTGGTTGCACGCGCGCCGCTCGCCAGCATATCCCGCGCGCTGCTGCGAGGCGTGATGCAGACGAGAATCCGTTCCTGCGTGCCCCAGCTTTGCACGATGCCGTGGGATTCCATATAGCGCTGCAGCTGGTGCTCCACCACCTGCGCGGCCAGCAGCAGGGCCAATTCCCGCAGCTCGGAAAGCTGGGCGGGATTCAAATTACCCGGGCCGCCATGCTGCGTCAGTTCTTCCGCCGGCACGTCGACAATAACCACTTCGTCGGCCGATTCGATAAAGCTCTGAGGAACCGAGTTCACCGACCGCCGGCCTGTGATGCGCTCGACTGCATCCTGCTGCTCGCAAATATGCTGCAGGTTAATAGCGCCCACCACGTTAACGCCATGCGCGCGAATCTCTTCCACGTCCTGCCATCGGTGCGGATGCGGGCTGCCGGGCGGATTGTCTTTCGCCATTTCGTCGACCAGGCAGACCTGAGGCGCGCGCCGCAGAACCGCCTGGACGTTCAGCGTTTCCACATCGTCGACACGCAACGCTGGAATTACCTCGAACTCCCGGATCAGCCCCGCAACGTCGTCCGCGCCCTTGAGTTGAATCGTGCCGACAACCACGTCCTGCCCCCGCTTTTTGCGCCGCCTGCCTTCGTCGAACATGCGCAAAGACTTGCCGACGCGGGGTGCGTATCCCAGGAAAATCTTCAGCCGGCCGCGGTTCTCATGCACTTCCTGCGCCTGAATCTGGCGCAGCAGTTCTTCGGGATCGGGACGGCCGAATTCTTTGGAAGCCATATTTAATCGTTGATAGTCCAACCACAGGCTGAAGCCTGTGCCACGTTACTTCTTCGCCGCAAATGCCTGGTCGAGCGCAAGATTGAGCTTCAACACATTTACGCGCGGTTCACCCAGCACGCCCAAATCGCGCTGCTGAGTATTCGCTGTCACGAGGCTATTCACTACATCCACCGAAACTCCACGCGCTTTTGCCACACGAGCCGCCTGTGCCAGCGCATTTGCCGGACTGATCTCGGGATCGAGACCGCTCGCGGACGTAGTGATTGCATCCGCGGGAATTTCTCCCGTGTAATCGGGATTGTCTTTGTGAAACTGCGCGGCGTCCTTCGTCAACCGGTCTGCCAGCGCCGGGTTCGTCGGACCGAGGTTCGATCCGCCCGAGTTCGCCCCGTCATACGAATTCTGCGAAGGCCGCGGATGGAAATATTCCGGCTTGGCGAAATTCTGCCCGATAATCTCCGATCCAATCACCTTGCCATCGCGTTCGATCAGGCTGCCGTTCGCCTGCTTGTGGAACAGGGTTTGCGCGAGCCCGGTCACCGCCAGCGGATACAAAATGCCGGTGAGGATCGTGAGGACGAATGTAATCAGAATCGCGGGTTTGAGTTCTTTCAACATGGTCAAATCTCCTTATGCGAGATGCAGCTCTCTAAGCAAGATGCAGGAAGCCCAGCAGGCGGTCGATCGCCCATATGCCGGGGAATGGCGCGATAATTCCGCCGAGCCCGTAAACCAGCAGGTTGCGCCGCAGCAATGCGCCCGCCGAAAGCGCCCGGTACTTCACGCCGCGCAGCGCCAGCGGCACCAGCGCAATGATGATCAGGGCGTTGAAAATCACGGCCGCGAGAATTGCGCTCTCGGGCGTATGCAGGCCCATGATGTTCAGCCGGTTCAGCGGTGGATACGTAACCGCGAACATCGCGGGAATGATCGCGAAGTATTTGGCCACGTCGTTCGCGATCGAGAATGTGGTCAGAGAGCCACGCGTGATCAGCAGCTGTTTCCCGATGGCAACGATTTCAATCAGCTTCGTCGGGTTACTGTCGAGATCCACCATATTGCCCGCTTCCTTCGCGGCCATGGTGCCGGTATTCATCGCGACGCCTACGTCGGCCTGGGCCAGCGCCGGGGCATCGTTGGTGCCGTCGCCCGTCATGGCCACGAGCCGTCCGCCGGCCTGTTCGCGCTTGATCAGGTCCAGCTTGTCACGGGGCGTTGCCTGCGCCAGAAAGTCGTCCACGCCGGCTTCGGTTGCGATCGCGGCGGCGGTCAAAGGATTATCGCCCGTGATCATCACGGTGCGAATGCCCATGACGCGCATCTGGGCGAAGCGTTCCCGCATACCGCCCTTAACGATGTCCTTCAGATGAATCACGCCGAGTACACGCGGGCCCTCGGACACCACCAGGGGCGTGCCGCCGGTGCGCGAAATACCGTCCGAAATGTCCGAAACGCGTTGCGGAAAGGTTCCGCCGAGTTCGGTTATGTGCTGGCGAATCGAATCCGAAGCGCCCTTGCGAATTTGTCGGCCTTCGTAGTTCAAACCGCTCATGCGCGTCTGCGCGGTGAACGGAATGAACTCGGCCTGATGCTGGGCGATTTCGCGCCCGCGAAGCCCGTATTTCTCTTTCGCCAGCACTACGACGCTGCGGCCTTCCGGAGTCTCATCCGCAAGGCTCGAAAGCTGCGCGGCATCCGCCAGTTCGGATTCGAAAACGCCGTCCGCCGGGATGAATTCAACAGCCTGGCGATTGCCCAGCGTGATGGTGCCGGTCTTGTCGAGCAGCAGCGTGTTCACATCGCCCGCGGCCTCGACAGCCTTGCCGCTCATGGCGAGTACGTTGTGCTGCATCACGCGGTCCATGCCTGCGATGCCGATGGCGGAGAGTAGCCCGCCGATCGTCGTCGGAATCAGACAGACCAGCAGAGAGACGAGAACGATCACAGTCGGAACAGTGCCCGCCTTGGCCGCATCCACGCTGTACTGCGCGAACGGCGCCAGCGTTACCACGGCCAGCAGGAAGATCAGGGTCAGCCCCGCGATCATGATGTTGAGCGCGATTTCATTGGGCGTTTTCTGTCTTTGCGCGCCTTCGACCAGAGCGATCATGCGGTCGAGGAACGTTTCCCCCGGATTCGACGTGATCTGAACTTTGATGTAGTCCGACAGCACCTTCGTGCCACCCGTGACCGCGCTGCGATCGCCGCCGGATTCGCGGATCACCGGAGCGCTCTCGCCCGTAATGACGGATTCGTCAACGCTCGCGATCCCTTCGATCACGTCGCCATCGCCGGGAATCACGTCGTTCGGTTCGCAGAGGCAGACATCTCCTTTGCGCAGCGAGGCCGCCGAAACAATTTCGATTTTGCCGTTACCGCCCAGCTTCTTCGCCGAGGCATCTGTCTTCGTTTTGCGCAAACTGTCGGCCTGGGCTTTGCCGCGGCCTTCCGCCATCGCTTCCGCGAAATTGGCGAAAAGCACCGTGAACCAAAGCCAGGCCGCGATCTGGAATTCGAATCCGAAGCCGCCTGCGCCCGTTGCCAGAGTTCTGAACATCAGGATGGTGGTGAGCGCGGCGCCCACTTCCACGACGAACATCACCGGGTTCTTCGCCAGCGTCACCGGATTCAGTTTGATGAATGAATCGATGACGGCGCGCCGGACAATCGGCGGATCGAATAGCGGCCTTGCCCGTTTGCCTCGCGAGAGACCCATCGCGGTCGAATCCGAAGGCTCCTGTGGCGCTTGAGTGGGGGCGATTGGTTCTTGTAATTCTGTTGGCATGGTCATTCCTTACAGCGTCAAACGCTCTGCATTAAATGTTCAACGATTGGTCCCAGCGACAGAGCGGGGAAGTAAGTTAACGCTCCGACGATAAGCACCGTTCCCACCAGCAATCCAACAAACAAGGGACCGTGCGTGGGGAACGTTCCTGCGGATACCGGCACCTGCTTTTTCTCCGCCAGCGAACCGGCGATCGCAAGCAGCGGCAGTAACATCATGAATCGACCGATCAGCATCGCGAGGCCGATGGTCAGGTTGTACCAGGGAGTATTCGCGTTGATTCCGGCGAATGCGCTGCCGTTGTTTCCTGTCCCGCTGCTGAACGCATAGAGAATTTCCGTCAATCCATGCGCACCCGGATTATTGATGTTGGCTGCGGCAGGTCCAGGCGGATTCCAGTAGCCTTTCGCAGCGAACGGAATCACCGAACTGACGCCGGTGAACAAGAGGATGCTGGCGGCAAGGACCAGCATGGCGATCATCGCCATCTTGACTTCCTTCTGCTCGATCTTCTTGCCGAGGTACTCGGGTGTGCGGCCGACCATCAGACCGGCGATAAAGACGGCCAGAATCGCGAACATCAGCATGCCATAGAGGCCGGCGCCGACGCCTCCAAAGACAACCTCGCCCAATTCAAGGTTGAACAAGGGCACGAGTCCTCCAAGCGGCGTCAAACTGTCATGCATCGTGTTTACCGCGCCACAACTGGCATCGGTAGTCACCGTGGTGAAAAGCGCGGAATTCGCGATGCCGAACCGCGTTTCCTTCCCCTCCATGTTGCCGCCCGGCTGCGTATCGGTAGCCGTCATTGCGATTCCCGCCTTCGCCAGCATCGGCGTGCCGCGCTGCTCGAAGTGGTAAGCGACCACCACGCCCGCCAGCCACAGGACTGCCATCGCAGTGAAAATCGCCCAGCCCTGCCGTGTGTCTCGCACCATCTTGCCGAACGTATAGGTCAGCGCGCCGGGAATCACGAAGATCAAAAACATCTGGAATAGATTCGCGAACGGAGTCGGGTTTTCGAACGGATGTGCGGAGTTGGCGTTAAAGAAACCGCCGCCGTTGGTGCCGAGCATCTTGATCACTTCCTGTGATGCTACCGGCCCTTGTGCGATCGTCTGCTTCGCGCCTTCGATCGTGGTCGCAACCGTGTACGGATGCAGATTCTGGATCACGCCCTGAGAGCAGAGAACCAGCGCCCCAATGATCGAAATTGGTAACAAAACATACAAAGTCGATCGTGTCATATCGACCCAGAAGTTACCCACCGTCTTGATTGACTGGCGCGCGAACCCGCGTACGAGCGCAATGGCGATCGCGAGCCCGGAGGCCGCGGACGTGAAGTTATGCACCGTCAACCCCGCCATCTGGACGAAATAGCTGAGCGTGGTCTCAGGCACGTAGCTTTGCCAGTTTGTATTCGTGGTGAAGCTGACCGATGTGTTGAAGCCAAGATCCGGGCTCACGTTGTCCTGGCTGAATCCCTGTGGATTGAACGGCAGCCAGCGCTGCAACCGTTGGATGGCGTACAGAAGCAAAGCGCTGAACAAACTGAACGCCAGCAAAGCGCCGGCATAGCGCGTCCAATGCTGTTCTTCGTCTTCTTTAACCCCGCAGATCCGGTAGATCAGACGTTCGACGGGCCCGAGAACCGGCGTCAGGAAATTCTTCCGGCCCTCAATAACTGTCGCGATGAACGATCCCAGGGGCTTAGCGCACGCCAGGATCAAAGCAAAAAAAATCGCGATTTGCAACCAACCATTGGCAGTCATGACATTCTCCAGAAATCTAAAACTTTTCGGGCCTCAGCAACGCGTACAAGAGGTACACGCCGAGCGCCAGTGAAATCACTCCGGCAATAAGATAGTCCATGGTTCCCGTTCCCTTTCAAAGCCGTTCGCAGGCCTGGACCATCATCCAGGCAACCACGAAAAAGGCGACGATCACAAGGCAGTAAGCAACGTCAAGCATTCTTGGCCTCCCGCGAAACTAATACCACTTTATGGCCACGGCGCCGCAATGATGCGGCCAGACGTTCGGTACGCGTTCTCCACAGCCGCTTCGGCGTCGCCAGAATCACGACGGAATCGCGTCCCAGAGTGCCTGCCAAGCCCTCTTCGAAATCCCGCGCCAACCGGATTTCACCGGCTGCCGGAAGCTCGGTTTTGAATTCCGACAGCTGCTGCTTCAGAAAGTCGATGTAAACCGGGGACTGATCGAGATCCAATGGAAACGGAACCACCTGGACTTTGATCAACCGCAGAGCCGCGTTCAGCCCGGCTCCCATGCGATTGGCGGCATCCAGTGCGACACGAGTCAGTTCGGGTGTCGTATAAGGTACAACCAGATCGAGTTCTGTCGTGCGAGGCGACTGCTCGACGCCGGTAGTAACGATACTGAAGCCCGATTGTCTTTGAATTTGTTCTCTCACGGCCATTCACCCGATTGCAGGTTAGCGACCAACCCGTTAAAAGTTCATAAGAACCGTGTCAGGACTTTATCGCAGGAGATAATTTAAGCGTGCGGACGCTCCTGGCCCTTTTCTGCTTTTTGCTGGCCGGAACCCCCGCTTGGGCGCACCACTCCATCGCTGCCGAATATGACCGCGCAAAACCGGTCACGCATAGAGGCGTTGTCACCAGGATCGACTGGACGAACCCCCATGTCTTCCTGTATATAGATGAAAAAGCGGACGACGGCGAGGTCGTCAACTGGGGCTTAGAATGCTATGCGCCGAACGTTCTGCGGCACGCCGGATTTTTCAAAGACACCTTGAAAGTCGGCGATTACATTACCGTTACCGGCTGGGCCGCAAAGGACCTGAAACAAAGGTTCGCGGGGAGAGAGATCAATTTAACAGACGGCCGGACGTTCTTCGTCGGCCCTTCGACGCAGTGACTGACGCCACTTGAAGTCGCGTCTCCATACTCACTTGCGTCAGATCGCGCAAATCGCCGGGTTCAGCAGGTTTGACCTTGTATTCCGAAGCCGACGTGGCGCACGCTCTCAGCGTGCCGTGTCGAGACTCTCTCGACACCCGTTTCTGCGAATGGTACGGGCGTCGGCACGAGTGCCGACGCGGCACGCAAAAGTGCGCCGCGCACTTCAGGCGGCTTGAGCCGGTAGCGGTTTAGCCGGCGCGGCTCATGTCGCTCGAAGTCCCACCTGCTGCGGGCACATAGTTCTTCCGCGTGTAGTCCATGACCATGCGATCCGCGCTGAATCGCCATCCGAGCGTTCTGATCGTCCGCTTCATCCGTTTGATCCAGCCGCGCGGCAACCCATCGCGATCCCGTTGATAAAAGAGGGGAATCACTTCATCGCACAGTACCTGATACAGATCTTCGCCATCGCGCTGATCGTGAACGTCCATGTTGGTGTGCGTTCTGCCCGTCCCGATGGCGAAACCATTCAGGCCGTCATAGGCCTCTGCCCACCACCCATCCAGCACGGAGAGATTCAATCCCCCGTTCAGCACCACTTTCTGGCCGCTGGTACCGGAAGCTTCGAGCGGTCTCCGCGGATTATTCATCCACACATCGACGCCCTGGACGAGAAAGCGCCCCACGTTGATGTCGTAATCTTCCACAAACACGAACTTCTCGGAAAACTGCCGGTCGCGCATCAGTTCCGCGATCTGCTGCATCACCCGCTTGCCGGGTTCGTCGCGCGGATGCGCCTTGCCCGCAAAAACGAACTGCACCGGCCGCTTGGGATCGTTCACCATCGCCGCAAGCCTTTCGATGTCCTTCAGGATCAGATTGGCCCTCTTGTATGTTGCGAACCGCCGCGCAAATCCGATCGTCAGCGAATCCGGACTCAGCACGCCACCCAGGCGTTGAATCGTCTCCATCGGATCGCGGCGTCGTGCGGATTGTTCCACCGCCCGGCGGCGCACGAAATCCAGCAGCCGCGACTTCAGGGTGAGGTGCGTCTCCCAGAGTTCCCCGTCGTCCACACTATCGACGCCTTCCCACGTCCGGGGGTCGCCGCTGTGCTCATGCCATCCCGCTCCTAAATGCCGGTCGTAAAGCCGGAACATTTGCGGCGCCAGCCACGAGGGCACATGCACGCCGTTCGTGATATGGCCGATCGGAACCTGGTCTTCCGATCGACCCGGATAAAGCCCCGTCCACATAGCGCGCGAGACCTCGCCATGCAGCGACGAAACCGCATTGGCGCGCCGCGAAAGCTTCAACCCCACCACAGTCATGCAGAATTGTTCGTAATAATCGCCGGGATTTTCGCGGCCCAGCGCCATAAGACGATCGTGCGAGATGTTGAGCGCTTCGCGCAGGGGCCCGAGATGTTCCTCAATCAGATCGGCGTGAAACCGGTCATGGCCCGCGGGTACGGGCGTATGGGTCGTGAACACCACCTCGCGGGCAACCGCGGGAACCGCCTGATCGAAGCTCAGCCCCTCCTCCACCATGCGAGTGCGAATCGCTTCGAGGACCGCAAAACCGCTGTGTCCCTCATTCATGTGATAGACGCCGGGCGTAATTCCCATCGCCTTCAGCGCGCGGACTCCTCCCACTCCCAGCAGCAACTCCTGGCGAATCCGCACGCGGCCGTCGCCGCCATACAGCTGCGATGTGAGTTCGCGGTCTTCGGGTGCATTTCCCTCCACATTCGAATCGAGCAGCAGCAGGTCGCAGCGACCGACTTTCACCCGCCAGACTTTGGCCCGGATCGATCCGCCGCGCGTCTCGATCTGGATAGTGACCGGAACACCGTTCTTTCCGATTGCCGGCTCCATCGGCAACTGACTGATGTCGGTCAGCCGGTATTCTTCCTGTTGCCAGCCGGTCGAATCCAATCTTTGGCGGAAATAACCTTGCCCGTAAAAAAGTCCGATGCCGATGAGCGGGATATTGAGGTCCGATGCAGCCTTGATGTGGTCTCCAGCCAGTACGCCCAATCCGCCCGAATAGATGGGAATCGATTCATGCAGTCCGAATTCCGCCGAAAAATACGCTACGGGACGAGGCCGCAACGCGCCGGCGTTTGATGCCCCCCAGGTCCGGTCGGCCTGCAAATACTCCTGCTGGCGGCGGTACGCGTAGTTGATCCGGCTGTGCAGCATGAGTTCGCCGGCACGCCGTTCAATTTCAGCCAGAGGCATTTCCTGCAGCAGCGAGATCGGGTTATTGTCGAGTTCCCGGAAACGCACGGGATCCAGATCGCGGAACAGACTGACGCAATCGTGGTCCCAGCTCCACCAAAGATTGCGCGCCAAAGCCCATAACCGCTCCTGCGCGGGGGCGATAAACCGGTCGAGCATCCGGGCTTCGCTCACGACGGGCGCGACCTGGGCGGCGGCCTCCATCAGCATGCGGATTTCTTCCTGGTCGAAAATACGCGCATCGACCGTCTGCACGACGAGAACGCCCTGCAGGACGCCCCGATCGATCAACGGCACGCCCAGAAACGATTGAAACTTTTCCTCGCCCGATTCGCCGAAATACTTGAATCTCGGATGCTGGCTGACCTTATCCACCGCAACCGGGTGAACCTGTTCCGCCACCAGTCCCGCAAGGCCTTCGTGAAGGGCGAGACGCAACGTGCCAATGCATTCGCGCCGCAAGCCGAGCGTGGCCGCCAGCACCAGGTTCGCGCGGTCGGGCTCCAGCAGATAAGCCGAACACACATCGGTGTGGAACCGCCTGGCGATCAAGGCGACCACGTTCATCAGAGTCTCGGCGGGTTTGCCGCCTTCCCTCGTCAGATTCCCGATTTCCTCTAAAGTCAAAACGTAGTTTGCTGCTTTTGCCGCTGCGCTCATGGGATGGATTGCCCCTTGCTGTTTTTATGAAATCCGCAAACGGGGCGGCAGGAGTGACGGAAACTGTAGTTTAACAGTGTAACTTGACGCGATACTCTGAACTCTGAATGAATCGCCTGGAAGAACTCCGGCGCCGCCATACCGCGGCTGATGAAGGCGGCGGCCCCGAACGCCGGGAGCGGCAGCACGCCGAGGGCAAACTCGCCGTCCGGGAACGCATCGAACTCCTTCTCGACGAAGGCACCTTCGAAGAAATGGACAAGCTGGTCCAGCACCGCTGCCAGGATTTCGGTATGGGCGAGCAAGTGATCCCCGGCGACGGCCTGGTCACTGGCTTCGGCCGGATCAACGGCCGCATCGCCTATGTTTTCGCGAACGATTTCACGGTTTTCGGCGGCTCCATGTCCGAAACCAACGCGCGCAAAATCTGCAAGATCATGGATCTCGCGCTTAAAACCGGCGCGCCGATCATTGGTCTCAACGACTCCGGGGGCGCACGCATTCAGGAAGGCGTGCTCTCACTGGCTGGTTATGCCGATATTTTCCTGCGCAACACGCTCACGAGTGGAGTAGTGCCACAGATTTCCGCCATCATGGGCCCCTGTGCCGGAGGGGCCGTCTACTCGCCGGCCATCACCGATTTCGTCTTCATGGTGGCCGATACCAGCTACATGTTCGTCACCGGGCCCGACGTCATCAAGACAGTCACGCACGAAGACGTCACCAAGGAGAAGCTTGGCGGATCGATGACGCACAATTCGATCAGCGGAGTTGGCCATTTCATTTCGCGCGACGACGCCGAATGCCTCCGGATGATCCGCGAGCTTCTGAGCTTCCTTCCGCAGAACAATCGCGAAGACCCTCCGCGTAAGACATGCACCGATCCGATAGACCGTGCCGATCCTGCCCTCGATACCATCGTGCCGGCCGAATCGAATCTGCCTTACGACATCAAGGATGTGATTCACCGCGTGGTCGACGATGCCTGGTTCTTCGAAGTGCATGAGCACTGGGCGCGGAATCTGGTGGTCGGATTCGCGCGGCTCGACGGCCGGCCCGTCGGTATCGTGGCCAATCAGCCGGACTTTCTCGCCGGGTGCCTCGACATCAATTCATCGGTAAAAGGCGCGCGTTTCGTGCGTTTTTGCGATGCATTCAACATCCCGCTGATCACCTTCGAAGATGTTCCGGGCTTTCTCCCGGGCACCGAACAGGAGTTCGGCGGCATCATCCGTCACGGCGCAAAGCTGCTATACGCCTACGCCGAAGCGACCGTGCCGAAGATCACCGTGATTACGCGCAAGGCCTATGGCGGGGCTTATTGCGTCATGGGGTCGAAACATATTCGCACGGATGTAAACCTGGCCTGGCCTACCGCTGAGATCGCCGTCATGGGCGCCGAAGGAGCCGTGAATATCGTTTACCGGCGCGAGCTTGCTGGAGAGAACGGCGAATTGCGCGAGCATGACTTGCGCCAAAAAAAGATAGCGGAATTCAAGGACCGCTTCGCCAGCCCCTTTGTCGCCGCCGAACACGGCTTTATCGACGATGTGATCGAGCCGCATGAAACCCGCGGCCGTTTGATCCGTTCGCTTCGCATGCTCGAAACCAAGGTCGATACCATGCCCAAAAAGAAGCATGGCAACATTCCGCTGTGAGCACTGCGGGGCGACGAGATCGGGGGCTCCCATGCACGAGTCGGACTGGCGTCACGGTCGTACAGGGCTACGGACTAGCAGAAGGACAGTATTTTCAATAATTTGCATGAATCGACGAACGTAAGGGAGGTTATGTTGCACTGATGGCTGGGTTCGAGAGGATCAAGCGCTATAGTCGGTTGCGCAAAGGACCGTTTTGAGACAGTTCGCCTGCCTCGCCAGTGTCACTGGATCGCGATGGCGGTGAGAACGGCCAAGAGGTCTCGTTTCACGGGCGCAGCGTACCACTGCGAGAGAATACAATCACATACAATTAGCCAGTGCCTGAGTTTGACCAGCAATCCTTGCTACAACCAGGCGGGGCCTCGGTTGCGGTTGCCATCATCGCTGCAGTGGCGCATCAGCAGTACTTTCAGACTACCGGATGTCAGATACCTTGCGCCAATGCTTAGTGGGCTGTTCGCTGCTGGCATCGTCCTTGTAAACCCCAATAAAACGAAACAGGGGGCCCCGGCGAATATCGCGCTGTGGTTGATTAATACTTTGCTGATTTGCGCTCTTGCGATGGGTGGCAATGAGCTCTACGCGAAAATATCGGGGCCGCAGGGCACGCCTCCCAAAGCCGCCACTTCGCCACCGCCGGACCCCGGACTTCCAAAGGAAGTCAAGCCAGAACAGCCCCGTGTTCCATTCGCGAGCTCTGTGTTTTCGCCTTTGACGTTAGTGGTCGATAAGAATGCCAGCTTCGTCCAGCCGCCGGTCCCTGTAGGAGACGGAGGACATTTGCTCCAAGTGAACCTTTCAGCCCCAAGCGAGATAACCGGCGTCGACTTTGAGTGCCGTGGTGAGGCCTGCGGCTGGGTTTATCAGTGCCCGGATGGAGGAACATGCGCGGGACGTCCGCGGCTGGAGATCAACGGCAGCAAGGCGACTTGGTTCGCGTGGTCGAATTCCGGAGCGCCGGCGACATTAATTTTCCGAGTGCATTACAAATAGACGATTTTGTCGATCCCGACGATTACGGCGAGCGCAAAGAAGACTGCAAATCCTCGTATCGTGCCGATAAAATCTGTTAGCGGACGAAAGGGCAGGGAGCGTTCTAAATCTGTTTCCCGCCAAGCTGCGGCGGGTTCGAAACGAGATCAAGAAATTTTTTGCCGAGATTGGATACCGGCCACTCGTTGATCACCAAGCTTTCATCGGAATCCGGGTTGCGCGCCGCAATGGACCGACTGTCGCGAATGAGCCCGCGGCTTAGAAGGTCCATGGTTGCTTGGTCGCTCACGTATCGTTCACTCCGGAACCGATCGCGATCCACGGCATTGGGGTGCAAAATAACCGAAGTAGTTGCAGGTGCACCGTGGTAAAGCTGTCCACGAGGTTCAGAAAAATGGCCTGCAGATCATCCGCCGGGAAATTCCCGAGAGCGATGTTCAAAACGGCGTTTCGCAATGCCTCCAGCTTCTCTTTGTCTTTGGAGTTCGTCTTCATTGCGCTTTGGGTAGCCTGCGCAAGTGCCGAGACGAATGCCTCGTTGTTGGACAGCGCCTCGGGCGTTAGCCCGGCAACCCGCCGATTCAGGTCGTTCAAATTCAACCGGAGTTCTTCGTACCACGCGTCCCGTCGCCTGCTGAGCAGCGGTGCCGTGACCATGTTGAGCAGAACAGCGGCGGGAGCGGCCCACCATTCCGTAATACCGGCAACCCCGGCAGTGGCCAATCCGGCAAACCAGTCGGCGGCCGTCAGGTCTGGAGCGGGGTCCAGACGAGGCGGTGTTGTAGGAACGAGCTCATTCATCGAGAGCAATCTCCCTTTTACCCATTAGAACATTCCGCCCCGTTTATGTTTGCAGTGAATGATAAAGGACGTTATCATTCACTGCAAGGAGGAGTTGGATGCCCTTGCGCAACGCTCGGGGCATTATCTGAAAGGGACTTCCGCTTCGGCATAACTGCCGGGAGTGGTTGCGTTAGCTGCCGCCGCAATTCTTCCCCTGCGCAAGCGAACAATCTGTCATTGCGGGTGCTCGATACAACGACGGCTATGCGGCGAAAGCCTCGCGCAACTGTTCGCGGATTCCCCGTTCAAGGGCCTCGATATCGATTTGTAGCGGGACCGCGACGTTACGCCTCCACGTCGTTAAGTATTCTCCCGGCGCTACACTTGAGAAAGAGTATGGAACTCACCGTTCAGATTCCCGACGACCTCGCCAGGAGCATGAGTGCGGCCGGTGGCGATTTGTCGCGGCGCGCTCTCGAAGCGCTGGCGCTCGAGGAATTCAAGAGCGGCCACATCACCAGGCCGGAGTTGCGGCGGCTGTTGGGATTTGAAACCAGGTACGAACTCGACGGGTTTCTCAAGGCCCATGAAGTGTATGAAGACTACACGATGGAAGATCTGGAGCGGGAACTTGAGGGCTTAAAGCGCCTGGGCGTTTGATGCTCCTTGTCGTCGCCGATACCGGCCCGATTCGGTATCTCGTTGAAATCGGCCACGTCGGCATTTGCCTCAATTGTTCGAGAAAATATTAGTCCCCGCACTCGTGTACGAAGAGTTGCTCCACCCGCCTGCGGCTGTGCGGGCGTGGGCTGATTCGCCGCCAACCTGGTTGGAGGTGGCGCCTGTGACCGCCAGCGAAGATCCGGCGTTTCAGGCTCTGGACGAGGGCGAGAAGTCGGCTCTTACGCTGGGAGTGGCGATCGGGGCCGATCTGATTCTCATCGACGATCGCAAAGGCGCAGCGGCGGCGATTCGAAAGGGATTCGAGATCACCGGAACGCCTGGCCTTCTCACGCGCGCCGCGCAACGGGGACTCCTCGATCTTGCAGGCGCCATCTCCCGGCTCAAGCGCACGAATTTTCATTACCGCAAGGAACTGCTCAACGACCTTCTGAAGAAATACGCGGACGGCCATGTGCCCGAATTTTAAATACCGAGGCGAAGCTCAGCGGGCGTTACCGCATTGATGTGAACGGTTTCATTTCCGATATAGTGAAATCACTATAAAGCGAGATAGGAAGTTAACAGGTGAATCGGTTCTCAAGCCAATTTTCTGTGTGGGATCGAGCCTGCGGGATTTGAGAAATTTCCCGGAACCGGTTCAGGATCACGTCGGTTACGCGCGGTACGTTGCGCAGCGCGGCGGCAAGCATCGAGATGCCAAAGCCTTGGCCGGATTTGGAAGTGCTGGGGTGGTGGAAGTCGTCACGGACTATCGCGGCGATGCGTTCCGTTCCGTCTTTGTAAGGGACACGCGCAAAACGGGTCGCGTCCTCGCCGCCAACGTTGATAGTTCCTTTGATGTATGGCGGTGAGAACAGCGCCCTTTGCGCTATACCGTGCAACTCGCTGGTGGCTTGTACGTCCTTCACGCTTTCCAGAAGAAATCGAAGACGGGGAAGGAGACGCCGCGGACCGAACTGGAACTGGTCAGGTTGCGGCTGATGGGAGCCGAGCAAATGGCAAAGGAGATGAAGCGATGAGCAGCGGGGAGAGCCGGAAGGAAGGAGGGAATGTCTTCGCGGACATTGGTGTTCCGAACGCGGAGGAGCACTTCGTCAAAGCGCAACTCGTGTTCAAGATCGATTCGATCATGAAAGAACGCCGAATGAGACAGGTGGACGCCGCCAGGCTTCTCGGCATCCGCCAGCCCGACGTTTCGAAGATGCTGCGGGGCGAGTTCCGTCAGTTTTCCGTGGAAAGGCTGCTGCGTTTCCTGGTCGCGCTTGGGCAGGATGTGGAGATCGTTGTCAGGCCGCACCGGGACAAGAAGGATGCGCCGATCCTCTGGGTGGCCTGAAAAACCCGGGTGGCCTAAGACACCGTGGGGGCTACTCTCGCCCTCTCAGGATCGCTGCCATTACGCGAGGGCTGCGGCGCCCATGCATGACGGCGACAATCCACAGCGGCGCTTTGTCCGGCGCGTAGGCAATCAGGTAAATTCCCCGCGGTCATGAAGCGCAGCGAGCGCGATGTGAGGTCGGGGCGGCGGTGGCCTTGATGAGGGAACGGGACAAGCGCTTCAATAGTCGCTTCAATTTCATCGATGATCCGATCGGCTGCATCAGGGTTGTCTTCGGCTATGAATTCCCAAATGGTATCGAGGTCAATTTCAGCTTCCGGGTGAAATTCATACCCTTTCATTGATGCCGGGCGCGGCGAGCCGCGCTCTTCGCCCGGAGCCTCGCGAATACTTCATTGCCGGGGATGGGTTTGACCCTGCCGCTTTCCAGATCGTCATAGCGCCCATCGAGCGTTTGCCGCGTGGCGGTGAGTTCGTCAAAGAAATCGGTCACGACGTTTTCCACGAGTTCGTCACTCCGGCGTCCGGTCTCTCGCGCCATCTGCTCAAGTTTCGCCTGTACTTCGGGGGGAAAGTGGACTTCCATAACTTCGGCTCCTTTTCTGAGAATACCGTTACGCGTCGGCTCCGGGTGTGGTAATCGCAACCAGGCGCGGCTGAAATGCTGCTGCGCCTGGCCGTGCAAGACCCGGAGCTCAGTTAGCGTGTGGGCCAGATCCGGCTTGGTGATGAAATGCCGTTCGGCGTACCGCGTGAACTCGTCGTTCTGCGTTCGTTCATGGCGGGGGAGTAGCGTTGCCTGCCCAGGTCGAGGTCGGCTTTCCGGGGTCGCGACGTAGAACACTCGACACTCGTTGTCGTCGTGAAGGCGAATCTCCATCACTCCTGAACCGACATCCGGCGTCGGCCTGAAATCCGCAGGAGCTTCACCTCGCTGAACCAGGTCCAACTTGTAGCCCGCGTCCGAACGAATGTCCGCCGGGGCCGCGATCGGCTTCAAACCCGACTCACTCGGGTTATATAAGATTTGGATATATTTGTCGAACCGGCGCCCAGCGCCGACGCTTCTGCAGCTGTACTGAGCAATTCCGGCGAGCAAACGGAACCGGCGGCAAAGACCGCCGGCGTTACCCTCGTTGCCTACGAGTAATCGACTTCTTTCGCTGCTTCGTCTGTCGCCCGTTCGCACGCCAGCCCCTGACGCGCGGGTTCAGAGTGTGACGGACCTGGTCAGCCTCTCGGACGTGCACTTCAATCAAAGTCGAACGTTGCTTTGTCAGTGAGAGGTGTTCGAGAGGTCTGATACCGGCAAATGGGAACCACGTAAGTGGGTGAGCTGCTCTGCAGTCGCCGGAAACTCTGACAGGAAGCGTCTCTCCACTGCATAGCTCCAGCCACAAGCCGAATCAGACAGTACACTGGTTGAACTGATGATGCACAGGGTTCTTGCCCGGCTGGCGATTACGTTTACATGCGGAATCTCTTGTCTCGTCGCGCAAACGACCCAGGGGCTGATTTCCGGCAGCATCGTGAATTCGGTGACCGGCAGGCCGATTTCCGGAGCGTCGATCGCTTACGAAAGCCCCGCTCTCTCGGCCAGCGGCACATACCAAAGCGACTCGAACGGTTATTATTTTTTGCCGCTGCTTTCGACGGGAACGTATTCAATCCGGGCGACCGCCGCAGGCTACCAGTCGCAGGAATTGCAGCAACTGGATTTGCCCGTCGCCGGACGCATCCAGATCGATTTCAAGCTTCGTCCGCTGAGCGACGTGTGGGAAGCGGGCCAGTACCGCAGCGTCTATCTGCCCGGCAGCAAAACGATTGTGACCTTCTACGGACCGGACGTCGATACCAGCCGCTCGGGTTCCTTTGAAGGCCAGCAGGGGACGCTCAGCGCGCTCGATACCTCGGTATCGTACGTGATCGATCCTGCCCAGATCGAAGATCTTCCGCTGCAGGGCCGTGACGTTTATACGATGCTCGTGAGTCTGCCTGGCGTGACCGCCGACAATGGCACCGCGCGCGGGCTGGGAGTCAGCGTAACCGGCCAGCGCCCGTCTTCTTCCAATTTCCTTCTCGATGGCGTGGAGAACAACAACTACCTGGTCACCGGTCCGCTCAACCCCGTCGCGCCGGAAGCCATCCAGGAATATCGCATCTCGACCAACAACTATTCCGCCGAGTATGGCCGCACGAGCGGATTTATCGCCAATGCGGTCACCCGGGCCGGCGGCAGCCAATTTCACGGCGTCGCATACGAGTATCTGAAAAACACGGTCCTCAACGCGGCTGATTTTGCCGACAATCTGCAAGGCCTCGGGCGCCGGCAGGACAACGAAAACCAGTTCGGGTATCAGGTCGGCGGTCCAGTCCTGCGCAATCGCCTGTTTTTTTCGAGCGCGCTCGAACAGCTCATCAGCCATAGCGAATTGAATCCCGCGACCTATCAGTTGCCTACTACAAATTTCATTCCCGCGCTGAATCTGCCGTCCAGCCGCATCGCGTACCAATTACTCACGCAGTATCCGGGACCGGCCATCACTTCGCCGACCGGCGCCATCGTTGCCAACTACACGGTGTCGCAGCCCGTGGTGGTCGATCGTTTGATCGCACTCGAACGTGGCGATTACACAACGCACGGCGGGCGCGACCGCATCATGGCGAGAATCAACATCGCCCGGCTGACGGAGCCGGATTTCATCTGGTATCCCTACCAGGAGTTCAACTCCGCCCTGCATCAGAACACCACTGGAGCCGCGGCAAACTGGATGCACACCTGGACTCCGCGCATCACCAGCGAGTTCAAGCTCAGCTATAACGACAACAACCTCTGGTGGGATCGCGCGCACTCCAACGTCCCCACTCTGGCGTCGGCGGATGGGACTCTATTGCCCGGCGCCCCGAATTTCTACGCCTACCGTAATCACGACCGCTCGCCCGAAGCCATTTACAGCACTGTCTGGACACGCAATCGCCACGTCATTACGGCCGGCGTGGGACTGCTCTTCCGCTTCGAGAGCGGCTATCTCACGGCGCTCCGCGACGGGGAATATGTGTTCCAGAACGTTCTCAGTTTCGCCTTTGACCAACCCGCTGAGTTTTATGTTGCCACCAACCGCCTGTCACCGACTCCCACGCAGCCCGATTTCAATCGAAGCTACGGCTCGACGCAAAGCTACTTCTTTGCGCAGGATAGTTTCCGGGCCACATCACGGCTGACGCTGAACTACGGATTGCGGTACGAACGTTTCGGCGCTGCGCAGAATACGGGGCAAGTCAAGGATGCACTCGTGATGATGGGGGCTGGGAGCGGCTTTACTGCCCGTCTGGCGTCGGCGACTCTGCAGATTCCGGGCGCGGGCAACGAGCAGATCTACGGCGCGGATAACGGCGACTGGGCGCCGCGATTTGGATTCTCTTACGATCTCTCGGGCATGAGGCTGACGGGGAAAGGCCGGACCGTTCTCAGAGGCGGCTTTGGTATGTTCTACGACCGGCCGTTCGATAATCTCTGGCAGGATGTCAGCGCCAACAATATCTCGCTGCCGCTCTACTCGGTTTCGGGCACGACGAATTATCTGCAACCGGTCTCCGCGGTACTTCCTTCTTATGCCAATCAACCGCAAGCGCCCGGGGGCTTCCCGCCTTTGACCTTGATGGACCCGAACCTGAAGAATGGTTATGCAGAGAATTTCTTCTTCGGCGTACAGCGTTCGATCGGAGACAACTTTACGCTTGAGGTCAACGGCACCGGGTCTCTTGGCCGCAGGCTGATCACGTCCGATATCGTGAACCGCCAGTTCACAACGACTGCGGGCTTCGACGGTCGCCCGAACGAGAATTTTCCGGACATCGAATGGCGCTCGAGCCAGGGCCTTTCCGATTACTATGCGATGACTGCGCTCGCCCGTTATCGTCTGCGAATGCTTCAATTCCAGGCGGCTTATACCTGGAGCCACGCGATCGACAATCAGAGCGATCCCATCGGCGCCGAGTTATTCAATCTCGAATTCACGACTGTCGGCAACGGGGTTACAGCCTCCCAACGCTCCTCTTTCGCGCAACAATACAACAGCAACGGGGACCGCGGGAATTCCGATTTCGACCAGCGGCAGAATTTGTTCCTGCTCGGCATCTGGCAGTCCGAGGGGCGGCGGATACTGACACAAGGCTGGCAGGTTTCGTGGATGGCTGCCTTTCGCACCGGGTTCCCTTACTCGATCGAGGCTCCTCAATCCGGATTCATCCCGGGCGTCGCCGCGATCGAGAACCAGCGAGGTAGTTTGATTGACCCAGCCGCTGCTTTCCTTCCCACTCCACAAGCGGCTCCCGGCGGAGTAATCCTGCTCAACCCGGCTGCTTTTGCGGTGCCCGCGGCCGGAACAGTGGGGAACATCGGCCGGAACGCGTTCCGGGGGCCTGGACTTTACAACATCGATCTGTCCCTCGCGCGTTCATTCCGTGTGCCCCACCTGGGCGAGGGTACCCGGATGACGGTGCGAGCCGATGCCTTCAACGTCCTGAACCATGCGAATCTCAATAATCCCGATAGCCTGCTCGGATCGCCCACTTTCGGATTGGCCACCTACGGCAGGCAGGGCACCGCTTCCGGATTTCCAGCAGTTTCGCCGGTGAACGAAACGGCGCGGCAGTTTCAGGTACTAGTACGCGTCGAATTTTAGTTTTTAGGCAGCCCTGAAGCAAATCGGTACACTCAAGTCATATAGTTAACGATGGTATACTTCCGTGTGGCCAAAGTGCGCCCACTTTGGGGTTTTGCCGTCATTGCTTTGAGCCCGGTAAAATTATGTGTTTCGCGGCGGCGAAAGTTCGGTTTGCTATCATGATGTTCGGGTTAGCAAGCCTCGGCATGGCGGATTCCATGCCGCCGATCTGGATACCCGCCGTCGGAAATCCGATCGCGTCCTGGAATTCCGGTATTGCCAATGAGGGACTGGCAACAATTTATTTCCCTTCTACTTTTGTGTTCCCGCTCTTCGGCGAGACTTACACGTCCGCAACCGTCTCTTCGAACGGGTCGATTTACTTTGGCGGAGCACCCGGCGATTCGCAACCGCTGGCGATCGTTTCCGAATTGTTGCAGGGATTTCCACGCATAGCGCCCGCCTGGTACAACATCGAGGCCATCGACGGGAACGGGTCGATTCTGGTCAGCATGTTGCCGGGTCAGGTTGTTTTCACATGGGAAGATGTCGCTTCCTTTGTGCCGCTGCCAGGGCAATCGGTGCCTCCACAAAATCTGGCAACGTTCCAGGTGATTCTCGACGGTAACGGGACGGTTATTTTCGCGTACCAGGCTTTTAATTCTCTCAATCCTCTGACTACTGGAGTAGATAATTCCCTGGTGGGCTCACCGCAAGCGATTGTCGGAATTACGGACGGATATGGGGCTTCCGACCCAGGCTCCCTCGATCTATCGTCGATCGCCAAGCCTGCCGGATTTTCCTACACGAGCGCAAGCAATACCATCTACCAGGCGATCGATAACAATCCGCCCGACAACTCGAATCTGGCAGGTTTGGACCTGATTTTCACGCCCGCCGCCGACGGCGGCTGGACCGTTACGTCCGCGTATAACTCCGATGCCGCGCCGGAGCCGGCGACTTTTGCGGAAATGGCGCTTTCCGCGTTCGTTCTCGCCGCCTGGTGGCGTTTGAACGCATTCCCGATAAAACTGTGCTAAGAAGACACTCACTGACGCCGCTGATCCGGTCCTGCCGGGGAATCGAGTACGGCTGGCTCTGCGCAAGCCTGATGTTACTCGCCGCGATGGCGACAGCCGCAAGTGCGGACGAGCTCCCGAACCCCGGCATTAGCCTGGTCCCTTCATCAACTCTGGTCTCCGCCACCGTCAATGTGCCGTATACGACGACGCTGAACGCAACGGGCGGCACCGCTCCTTATATCTACTCTTCCGCGGTTTTACCCGCCGGGCTTGGAATGAACAGCGCGGGTCTGATCACCGGCACGCCGACGCTGGTGGACCCGGTTGGCACTGGCTTCTCGGTTACCGTGTCGGACGGATCGAACCCTGTTAAAACTGCAACCGTTTCGCTCACTCTGAAGGTTTTACCGCAGCCACTGACGATTACAACCACGACCCTGCCACCCGGTGTCCAAGGGGCGCCTTACAGCCAGCCTATTCAAGCGGTAGGCGGTGCCCCGCCTTATTCGTGGAGCCTCTTTAGCGGGTCTCTGGACGGACTCCAATTGGATACCGGGAGCGGTAACGTACACGGTTCCCCGACGTCCGCCGGTCCTTTTTCGTTCAAAGTGAAGGTCACCGACTCCAGTCAACCGCAATCCCAAGCGGTCCAGACAATCACGTTCCAGATCGCTTACGCCCCGCTCTCGATCACTCCCGCGCCGATCGAAATTGCAGTCGGAGGATCGGTGTCTGCAACTCTCGCCGCAACAGGAGGTTTACCGCCGTACACCTGGATGGCCGCTGGAACCCCGCCGCAGGGATTCGCTCTGACGTCGAGCGGTTTACTGACGGGCACGTCGTCACAGGTGGGAACCATCGCAATTTCTGCACAGGTAAAGGACTCCCAGCCCCAACCGTACACTGCTTCGGCGACGATCAACGTCGGCGTCTTCGGACTTACCACTACGAGTCCTCTGACTCCCGGCACCACGACCTCGGCCTATTCGGCGGCTTTCAACGCGGGCGGCGGAACGACCCCGTACATCTTTTCGGCGACGGGATTGCCAGCCGGATTGTCGCTTTCGACCTCAGGCAACCTGACCGGGACCGTTAAGCTGGCTGGAACGTACAGCTTCAGCGTTCATGTGACGGACCGCGTCTCCATCACTGTGTCGTCGACTTACAGCCTGACAATCGATGGCCCGGCCCCCCTTGCCATCGTTGCGCCCTCCCTGGCGAATGGAATGGTGAACGTCCCCTACTCCGCTTCGCTGAGCTCTTCGGCCTCCGGAGGTACCCCGCCTTATCAGTGGGCCATCGAGGCCGGCGCTCTCCCACCCGGGCTGTCCCTGAGTTCGACGGGTGTTATTTCGGGCACACCGACGACCGCCGGCTCTTACTCGTTCACGGTGGAAGCAACCGACGGTTCCGGTGCAACTGCGTCCACCAGCGCGACGCTCCTGATCAACCCCCCAACTCTGACGATCACTACCCAGTCACCGCTGACATCGGGAATTGTCAACGTGGACTATCCGCTGCAGGTTCTCACGGCAACCGGGGGCGTTCCCCCCTACACTTTTTCGATTACAGGGGGAAGCCTGCCCAACGGCATGAGTCTCACCAATGGAGCGATCAGCGGAACACCTACGCCCACACCGACATCCACTGTCGTTGGAGGTTTCAGCGTAACGGTCACCGTGCGGGACAACGTCGATACCCAGACTCAGGCAACCCTGGTGGGCACCATCCGACCCCCTTCGACGGACCTGGTTCTTTCCACCGAAACGCTCTCCTTCGCCCTCTCTTCGGGAGGCGCCGCGTTGCCCGCGGCCCAGAATGTCTCGATCTCATCCAGCGATGTCAACCAGAGACTTCCGTTCACTATTCAAGTTACTCCGGCATCCGCATGGCTGACGGTGTCGGGCGGATCGACAACCCCAACGGCTCTCGTCGTCAGTCTCACCAGTCAGGCTCTCAATCTGGCACCGTCTCCGACGCCCTATGCGACGGCCATCACCGTCACCTGTAATGTTTCGACGCCCTGTGCCAATGAAACCCAGACCGTGAACGTGTCGCTGTTGGTCGCGCCGGCCCCCGCGGTTCTGAAAGCCGTGACGGACTTGCTGTCTTTTTCGGCCACCTCTTCGCCCCCCGCCGCTTCCACCCAGTCACTGACGGTGGAGAATACGGGTGGCGGCGCGCTTACCTTTGGCTCGGTCAATTGCGAGGCGTCGTGGTGCACGGTGGGCAGCATACCTACGTTTCTGTCCGGTGGATCGTCGATTCCGATCAACATTACGGCCGATCCGACAGGACTCGCTGCCGGTTACTATCGCACCACGGTCGACATCACCTCGTCCGCCGGGTTTGCTTCGATCCCCATTACATTGCTGGTAGCTCAGTCGGAGGAACTTCTTCTCGCTCCCGCCGGTGCGCAGATTCCCATGCTCGTGGGTGGTTCGCCCGGTAATCCCAACGGTTCATTCCTGGTAAGCGTCGCGGGCAGCGCGACCGTCAACTGGACTGCGTCCATTACATCCACCAACACCAGTTGGCTCATCCTGAATTCAACCAGCGGTACCGCCAGCGGTTCCGCACCAGGCACGGTAAGCTTTTCGATCGATCCGACCATGACCGCGGGACTCGCCGCGCAGCCGTACTACGCAAACATCCAGGTGACTGCCCCGGGCGCCATCAACTCACCGCAGAATTTCGAAGTGATTCTTAATGTCTCGCCTGCGTCGACTCCTTTGTTCCCGGATCCCGAACCGACCGGACTCGTATTTCTGACCCAGGCCAATGCGGCGCCGCCAACGCAGACGGTACAGGTTTTTGCCACTTCGGCGATGGCGAGCGCTTATCAGGCTTCTGCCACCACGAACGACGGCGCGCCGTGGCTTGGCGTAAGCCCCACGACGGGTAATACTTCGGCTACCCCCGCCCGAAGTGAGGTCGCGGTTGACCCTTCGAGTCTCTCGCCGGGCATTTACTATGGCCAGGTAAGTTACTCGTTCTCACCCGCCGCCGTTCGGACCGTCAGCGTGACTTTGATCGTTCAGCCCCCGATTACAGGAAGCGGCGGCGCCAGACCGTCCGCGGACTCGGTCCATCCGAACACCACGGCGGCTCCCACTTGTACTCCATCAATTCTTGCGCCGGCACAAGCGGGGCTGGTGGACAACTTCTCGACACCTGCTTCCTGGCCCACGCCGCTCTCGATCCTCCTGATGGACGATTGCGGGAATGCTGTGGCCAACGGGCAGATCGTAGCCACCTTTACCAACGGCGATCCGCCACTCGCGCTGGCTTTGGCCAACAGCACCACGGGACTTTACTCGGGAACGTGGACGCCGCGGAAAACGTCGTCGCAGGTTTCACTGAATGCCCGCGCTACCGCGCCCGGTTTCGCGACCGCTAATTTACGGATTGCCGGCCAGGTGATTCCGAACATGGCGCCCGTGTTGAACAAAGACGGCACGCTCAACGGCTTCAATCCTCAGCAAGGCGCCGCGCTGGCTCCCGGAACAATTGTGCAGATCTTCGGGGCCGGCCTTGCATCCGCCACCGTCCAGTCAACTAACGTTCCCCTGCCGACCAGTCTGAACGGAACCCAAATCATCATCGGAGGCATTCCGGCGCCTCTGTTTTATGTCAGCCCGAGCCAGGTGAATGCGCAGATCCCCTCTCAACTCAGTCCGAATAATCAATATCAGTTGATTGCGAGCGCCAACGGCGCGTTGACAACACCCATCACGGTTCAACTTGCGCCGGTTACACCCGGCTTTGCCGTAAACGCGGACGGCAGTTTGATCGCGCAGCACGGCGACGGAACTTTGGTCACCGCCGCTTCGCCCGCTCAACCCGGGGAGGAGGTGGTCGCTTATCTTTCCGGATTGGGAGACACCACTACACCGATTTCAGCCGGCGACGTCGCGCCCTCAGATCCCCCTGCCGCCGCGGCGGTTACTCCGGTCGTGACCTTGAACGGAACGCCCGCCACCGTACTATTCGCTGGACTCACTCCTACCCTAGTCGGCCTTTACCAGGTAAATTTCCAGATTCCGCCTGGCACACCCAATGGCCTTGCACTAGTGGTGCTGACTCAAGGTACATTCACCAGTAATTCGGCGATATTGCCTGTCCAGGCGCCTCCACCGCCGCCGGCGCAATAATCCAGGATCGACTGCCGGCCTGCCTCAGAAGTTTCCCCGATCCGGCTATTTGGGCCCGCCCAGCGCTTCGCTCACCAGGGCTTCACGGAGGGCGTCCCGATTATGACCCGCCATCTGGAGAAGCTGGCTCTGGAGCTCGTGTCCCCGATACCAGTTCGGCGCCAGTCGGATCGTCTCTCGCGCCTTCAGTTCAGCCTGCGGGAGGTTCCCCGCCGCTACGGCCAGCAACGACAACTGATAAGCCGCGCTAAAGCGCTCTTCGCTCCGCGTTTCCGCCAGGGTAGCGGCTTCGGCGGCCCTTTTCCAGCAGGCTGCGCCGTCCTTCGTATCTCCCAACGATCTTCCCAGTAAGGCCATTTCCCGCGACGCCCATAGTTCGTAGCCGGGCATCCCGGCCGAGAAAAAAATCGCCCTGGACCAGGCTTTGCCAGCCTCGTCGAAGCTCCCTTTAGCAACGGCCGACCCCAGCTTCGCCCACATCGCGTCCTGTGCAACAAGAGAAACCGCGAAGAAGAAGAAGACGCACGCGGCAACAACGGCGGGGAGACGCGGGAGTCGAAACTGCAACGCCGGCTCCTGCCTCGTCTCCGCAAGCATCAGGGCCACGGCGAGACCGGCGATCGACCACAGGTACAGGGATTCGACCAGCGTGAGCGACGCGAACATCGAACTTACGAAAATTGCGGCCAATGCAGGTTCAACGCCCACCATCACCGGATTGCGCGGAGAAACACGCCTGTGGCTGGCGTAGCATCCCAGCGCGAAAACACCCGCCAGAATCAGGAATCCCGGAATACCCTGGGCACAAGCGGCGTCGATGAATGCATTGTGCGGCGTTTCGTTGTAATAGTCCGGATAAGCCCGCGAGAGTTTTGCGGACTGGATCTTCCGGAATTCAACCCCGAAGGTCTCCGGGCCGGTGCCAATCGGAATATGATGGGCGATCAGCGCGGGAGACTCCCGCCACATCTCCAACCTCGGTCCGCCTGTTTCGGTCTTCTCCTGCAGCATTCTGTTACGCAGGGTCGCGCCCAACGGTGACAACACGAAAATCGCCGTGGCGGCGAGGCCGAGCAAAACGGACAGCGCAACGGAGTATGCCGCCTCCGAACCCCTCCCGCGGCTGCGCAGTCTTCGCCATCCGAAGAGAATTCCGCCCACCGCAATTGCCAGAAGCGCGCTTCTGGTGCCCGAGAGAAAGATCGCGGTGCACGCCAGAACAACCACGGCAGCATGCACTCCCCGCCAGACTTTGCCGGCCTCAAACAAAGACAGGGAGGCGGAGACGAAAACGATCGGCGCGAGATATGCGGAAAAGTAAAGAGCATGCCCCATCGTCGACGGGGGCCGCAGGACTCCTCCGAAGTATTCGATCGAATAAAGTGCGCGGTCGAGAAGCGGGTCGATCTTGAAATACTGCAGGATTCCGTAACAAGCCGCGAGACCGCCGCAGACGGAGATGGCGCGGAACAAGGCGGCAGTCCAGGCGGGCCGCAGCGCCACCACGCAGGTCAGAGCGGTTGCGATAACCAGAGTTGCCGCTTGCTCCAGCAGGCCAAAACGCCTCCACGTGGTTCCCCCGGCAGACAGCGCGAATTGAGACGAAAACAGCGTGGAAGTCAGGAGCGAAACGAGTTGAGCGGCTACGAGAAGGAGAAAAAGCCGCCCCGTTGTCTGGCCCCACAGGAGGCGCAACCCCGGACTCCATCGCGGCTGGAGCACTAACAGCAGCGCGGCGCCGGTCAGGATCAGGAACACCTTGGGAATGACGTCGTGGCTCAGGAAGACTCCGGGAATCAAAGCCAGCGGCGTGACCGCCACGACCGCGATCAGGATCGCATACACAATTCCTAACCTGGTCCGGGGGGAAGGAGCCCCAGGCGCAGGGCTCTGTTGTTTCGCGGGTTTTGGCAGGACTGATTTCATGGACTCTGTGCGCTGCCGGCCAGAGTCGCCGTCATCCGATCAAGCCGAACAACTGTCGCGTTGCGGGCGGGAAAATACAGCATTGGCCTGGCACCGGGTTAAATCGGCGCAGCAGGACTTTCGGCGCGCGCTTCAACTCGACGCGATTATGGCCCGAAGTAGCCGTTCGTATCGATGACAACATCCGTGGTGTTGGTTACAAATACGTCGACCGAGCCGTTGGTGCCGGCCGGAACGATCGCCGCGTTCGCCACGATCTGGCCCTTGAATGCATTGAGGGTAGACACTACAGGCTGGGCTACGCCGTCAGGCCACGTCGAGAGGTAAGTGAGAATGCCTTGTGGGACGGCGGTCATATTCAGCGAGTAAGCCCTTGCTGCCGGGTACGATGGTATTCCACAGGAACCCGATAGCGGGAAAACCCTGGTCGTGGCGGCAGCCACCGACGGGCCGCCGGTAGGCCCGGTGGCGTTGCGTGTATCGACCAGCCGGCACGGGGTCAACGGATGGAAGTTGAGTCCTCCCGTTCCCGGGGGTGCGAAATAACCGTTGATATCCACCACCAGATCGGTGGTGTCACTGGCGTAGAAACTAACGGCGCCGCCGGTCCCGGCCGGTACAATCGCCGCGTTAGCCAGTATTGTGCCGTCGAACGAGTTCAGCGTCGATACAAGCGGCTGTGCTTGCCCTGTTGGCCAAACGGTCAGATACCCGAGAGCACCGTGCGGCACCACGGTCGTGTTGAACGAATACGCAGCCGCGGTAGCGGGTACCGCGCACGAACTTGACGGAATCGGAAAGGACCGGCTGGTGCCGCCTGTGATAGAGGGGCCGCCAAAAGTGCCATTAGCATTTCGTGTATCCAGAATCCGGCAGGGCGGCAACGGGAAGAACTGAAGTGTGCTCGTCGTGGGAGGCACGAAATAACCGTTGATGTCGACAACCAGGTCCGTGTCGTCCGTGGCGTAGGCGTCGATGCCGCCACCGGTGCTTGTGGGAACGATGGCAGCGTTGGCGATAACCGAGCCATCGAAAGAATTCAATGTGGAAACGGGCGGTGGCGGCTGGCCGGCTGCCCAGACAGTCAAAAAACCCAGTTTCCCTGCTCTGGGAACGACAGTGAAGTTGAGCGAATAAGCCAAGGCACTCGCAGGCACATTGCACGCACTGGTGGCGACCGGGATCAGGCGGGTCGTGCCGCCGGCTATGAACGGCCCGCCGAGCGGCCCGTTCGCGTTACGCGTGTCCATCACCCGGCACGGTGGGAGCGTAAGCAACGCAACCTCAGCCGTCCCCCCCGTGGTCAACCGGGTTGCCGGAAGCGTGGCCGCGATTTGTGCTGTCTGGATCTGCGCCGGAGTGACGGTCGGAGGCGGACTATCCGTTTTCCAGGAAATAATGTCGGCGATTGGGAACGGATGGGATGCGGACGTCGCAGCCTGCGGGGCCGTACCGGTCTGGGCAAAGAGACTGGCGGCTATCAAGCCGAACAGGAGGAATGCACAAAATCCGTATCGAAGTTTGCTCATGTACCGAAGCCTTTACTTTAGTTGCGGCGCAAAGAATAATCAAGTTCCATGTTGACCGGGCCATGCCGGCGGCAGTGCCGTGCCTATCGGTTGACGCGATTGTTAAGCGATCCGTTTCCATTGTCGGGTGGAAGCGTCGTTTTCCGGGCAATCAACCAGCGGTATCAATAGTTTGCGTCTTGTATCGTCCCGTGCGGTTTCGTACAGGCGCGCCCGATCCCGCGACGTGGATGCGTCAATGGTTCGTTCTACAACTTGCGTCCGATGATCGCGTAGTCCAGCCCGCCGAAAAAACGTTTGCGGAACGATTCGGGCAGTTCTCCGATCTCCGGAATGGATTCCATCGCCGGCGAGAGTTCGTGAACCTCGATGAAACCGATTCCCGATTCCTCCATGTAAAACTCCAGAAGCTGGCGCGGAACCGGCCGCTTATGGGTCGGATCGAGATAGAAATATGTCGCGAAAATCGCGAGGCACTCGGGATTCGGCGTTTCAATGGCCAGCACTCCGCCCCGCCGGAGACTCGCGGCGCACAATCGAATCATCTCCGGGAGCTTCGCCGGATCGAGGTGCTCCACGATCTGCGAAGCGAAGATGCCGTCGAATTCGCCGGCTGTGCCAGGTCCGGATGCGCCCGGGCCAAGGTAAGAGAACAAATCGGCGACCTCCGCGTTGAGTCCTTTATCCCGGCAGTGTGCGACGAATTCGCTGCCGAGATCGATGCCTTTCGCCGGGATACCTGCCTCCCGCATCAAATCGAGGAACTCTCCCCGGCCGCAACCGATGTCAAGCACATTGCGGCAAAGGGCGAAGAACGGCTTGTAGAACTCCTCCATCTGGCGGACGTGCTGCTCCGGACCCCGGAAGCGAAAGGTGAAACGGGTGTAATCGAGGTCGAGTGGCCGCACCGGTTGAACCACAGGGGAGGCCGCTTGCCCCTGGTGTGCAATCGCCGGCGCAGCAGCTGGTTCAGTGGACGGCCGGCGTAAGCGGATGATCCGCAATTCGTCGTGAATCATCTGGCCGTACTCGGCCCGAACCTTTTGGAAATCCAACCAGAGCTGTTTCTGAATACCGACCGTTGTACGATCCAGCGCGCCCAGATAATCGGCGTGCTGCGCCTTCACGATCTCGCGGAAGTTGGATTCCATCAGGGTGGAGCGATGCTGGAACGCACCCTGAAAATCCGCCACGCTGCGCAGGAATTGAATCTCGTTCGTGGTGAGTCTGCGTTCCCAATCGGCGCGCCACTCGGTCCAGTGCCCGCGGATGTCTGCGATTTCCCGCGCCACGTGGTTGTGTTCGTTCAGCGCCTCGAGGATGGCATCGAGAGCCGATACAGTCTCGCGATTGAACGCGATCTGATCGCGCACAAACCACTGCAGCGCCCGGGCGACTATCCTCTTCACTTCTTGAATCGCCTGGTTAAGCAGACCGCCGGCCCGCGGATTGACGCTTCCGATGGCGGCAATCTTCGCCTGCGCCGCGTCCCGTGCGTGGACCAGAGGCATCAGGTCCGCGATCTGAGCACCACCCGAACCGGAGCCGGTGCCGGGCTCGGGATAGCGAGCGCGCACACGATCCCGCACCGCCTGAATGATGGCGCTCAGCTCCGCAAGTTCCGCGGAATCCCTCGGCGACTCACCCGGTACGGTGCTCATTTTTGCTGATCAGGCACCGATTGAACAAACGAAGCCATCATCCGTGAACTCAAGCCATCGCGCGATGCGAACCCGCCGCTCATCGACGCACACACTGGCTGGCACGCCTTCACGATATCGCGAAGGAAGCAATTCACCACGTTTTCCTGAAATATCGGGACACGCTGACGTGAGCTCCGCAATGGAATTCCTCATACCCGCATTGGCGTGATCGCCGGTGTATGCAGCGGATTCAGCATTCATCTGCCGGGCGTTCTGCATGTGGTCAAGCGTAACACTCGAACCGGGTTGGACCACTCACTCAACTACTTCCCGCGGTGGGGATCAGGATCGTCGGCGTCACGTTCTTCCACACAGACCAAACAAATCCAGGTAAAATTGTTTGTAGCCGCCTGGCCCGGCCAAGGGATACTCTCATCTGTCAATAAAACATCAACTTGCGGCGAAAGCCCCTCCGCCGCCATAATGCTGATTTGCAGTGGCGTATGTGCCACACTCGATGAGTCCCCGTGTTGGATTCATAAATCAGTATGGTTGGAACCACCATCTCGCACTATGAAGTTCTCGAGAAACTCGGCGAGGGCGGCATGGGTATGGTCTTCAAAGCCCGGGATCTGCAACTCGGCCGTTTTGTAGCCATCAAGGTTCTCATCGCCGGGTCGGGCGAATCCGCCAGCCACCGCGCCCGGTTCATTCAGGAAGCGCGCGCCGCGTCATCGCTGAACCATCCCAACATCATCACCATCCACGACATCGTTTCCCTCCCGGATAACGACTGCATCGTGATGGAGTTTGTACGCGGCAAGACCTTGGCCGATCTGATCGAGGGCGGTCGAATCCCCACCGTCGATTGCCTGAAGTTCGCCATGCAGGTCGCCGACGCTCTGGCTGCCGCGCACAGCATTGGAATCATCCACCGGGATCTGAAACCGGCAAATGTCATGGTCACCCCCGAAGGTCTCGCCAAGGTTCTGGATTTCGGTCTCGCCAAACTGGCCGGTGAGGAAGCCGGGCCCGTCGCGCTGGGCGCCGCCTTTGGCGAATCCGACAGGACGATGTCGATTCACATGGATAGCCAGCCGAAAACGGCGGAAGGCGCAATCATCGGCACCGTTGCGTACATGTCTCCCGAGCAGGCTCAGGGTCACAAGATCGACTCCCGCTCCGATATCTTTTCGTTCGGCGCGGTCCTTTACGAAATGATCACCGGCGAGCGCGCCTTCCACGGCAGTTCCGGCCTTGCCACGCTGACCGCCGTGCTGCGTGATAATCCCAGCGAGTTCTCGAAGACCGGCGTGGATGCGCCTCACGAAGTGCAGGACGCCGTTATGCGCTGTCTGCGCAAGGATCCCGATCAGCGCTACCAATCGATGGCGGATGTGAAAGACTCGATCGAGCAGATCTATTTCGCCAGCCGGTCGGGAATTCTGCAATTCTCGTCAGGGGTCTGGAAGCGTCCCGCGGCGGCGCGGGCGGTCCCCTCGGTAGCGGTGCTGCCCTTCCTGAATCTCAGTTCCGATAAGGAGAACGAGTATTTCAGCGACGGTCTCGCCGAAGAGATCATCAACGCGCTTACGAAAATCGAAAACCTGCGGGTCACGGCACGAACATCCGCGTTTGTTTTTCGCGGTGCGCAGCAGGACATCCGCCAGATCGGTGAAACGCTCCACGTCGCCAGCGTACTCGAGGGCAGTGTCCGCAAAGCGGGAAACCGCGTGCGCATCAGCGTGCAGTTGATCGATGTCGCCGAAGGCAACAACCTTTGGTCCGAACGTTACGATCGCGAGATGACGGACGTTTTCGAGATTCAGGACGAGATATCGCAGGCGATCGTCGCCAACCTGAAGGTGAAACTTGCCAGCCAGTCGGGTTCCGGCACCGGCGGGCCGCACCCGGCCACGCCGCTCGTAAAGCGCTATACGGAAAATCTGGAAGCCTACAATCTCTACCTCAAAGGCCGTTTCGAACTTTACAAGATGACCCGTGAAGGCCTTGACGCCAGCAGGCATCTGTTCGAGGAAGCCATCCGGCTCGATCCAAAATACGCGCTGGCCCACGACGGTCTCGCGTACTCCTGGTATCAGGAAAGCTTCATGGGATTCATCGCGCCCAAAGAGGCGATGCCGAAGGCTAAGGCGGCCGTGCGTCGCGCCATCGAGCTGGATGAGAGCGTCGCCGAAGCCCACGCCACGCTGGGCGTGATCCTGGCGCTTTACGACTGGGACTGGGCCGGCGCCGAGCGGGAGTTTTTGCGTTCGATCGAACTGAACGGCTCGTCTCCGGTTTCCCGCGACGTTTATGCGTTCTATTACCTGCGCCCGGTCGGCCGGATCGAGGAAGCGGTAAGCGAGACGCAACAGGCCTTGTCGCTCGATCCATTATCGATTCTCTTCCGCGTGCATCTGGGATTTCTCTTTTACGTCCAGGGCCAATACCAACACTCGATCGCGCAGTTCCGCAAGGTGCTGGAGATGAATCCGCAGTATTATCTGGCGCACGCGATGATGGGCAATGTTTACACGCTGGCCAGCCAGTTCGATGCGGCGTTGGCCTGCTATGCCCGTGCGCGCGAGGCGGACGCAAACAGCAAATTTGTGGACTCGCTCGAAGCGATGACTCTGGCGCTCGCCGGCCGCCGCGCCGAGGCTGCCGCGCTACTCGATAAAATCACGCGCCGCGCCGCGAACGACTATATTTCGCCGGTCAGCATCGCCTATATTTGCACGGCGCTGGGCGATAAAGACCGGGCATTTGAAAATCTGGATCGCGCGATTTACGACCGCGACCCGAACGTTCTCGGGCTGAAATCGAATCCCATCTTCGAGAGCCTGCGGAACGACGAGCGCTACCACGCGATCTTGAGAAAAATGCAACTCGAAGGGTAGGGAATCCCCTCTCTTCGTTTTTGACGCGCGGTCGTGGGGATTTTCGAGGGCCGGTGAAGGGAGGTTGCCTTCTGAAGGTCCTGTGCATCCGTGGCGCACGCTCTCAGCGTGCCGTGTCCGCACTCATGCGGACACTTTTAGTGAGGCAGAAAGAAGCGTCGAGAAAGTCTCGACGCGGCACGCAGGAGTGCTATGCAATCATTGGAAGTCATCGGCAGTTTCAGCCTTCGCGGCTTCCGACACCTTGTCAACTGCAAAGCCGGTGTTTCGCCGGAGATGGCTATCCGCCTCTCGAAAGCACTCTGCGGCGATCTGTCGTCATGAGCGCGATCAGGACCAGCAGCGATACGACGCTGATCCACATTCCGGGGAGACAATTGAACCAACATCGCCCATCAGTTCGACAGCAACACCTTCATGGCTCCGCGTTGGGCCGCGCGATCGAATGCCGCGGGTGCGTCGGCGAGCGGCATCCGCTCCGAGATCATCGAAGTTACGTCGATCGCGCCCAGTTGCAGTAATTCGAGCGCAGGTTCGAAGCGTCCGCAGCGCGAACCGATCAGCGTGATTTCATTCACGATCACCGGCGCCGTATCCAGCGGGATCTCGCCATGGACGGTCGATTTCAGAATGACGGTTCCACGCGGTTCGACCATACGGATCGCGGCATGCAATCCCGCCTGCGAGCCGGTGGCGTCGACGACCCATCGATAGGCGGCTTCCGGAAGATGCTCGCCGCGAATCTCTGTCGTGACACCCGCCTTCGCGGCGATCCGCAGTTTATCCGCATGGCGGCCGAACTGGTGTACCCGGTAACCGTTCACCTGAAGCACCTGAGCGACGAGAAGCCCGAGTTTCCCATCGCCCAGAACCGCCACCGGGCTGCTGCACGGAATCCGCGCCTGGGCGAGAACCTCGCATGCCGCCGCTACGGGTTCGGTGAAGACCGCAACTTCGGTCGGGATCGAATCGGGCACAACGTGCAGGTTGGTCTCGGGCAACGTCAGAAATTCGCGGAAGGCGCCGGGATGACGCACGATTCCGAGCACGGACCGCGCCGGGCAGTGACGCCCCATGCCGCGTCTGCACCAGGAACATACGCCGCATGCAAGATTGATTTCGCCGACCACCCGCTTGCCGATTAACTCCTTCGAATCCGCGGCAACCACTTCGCCCACGAACTCATGCCCGGGGATGCCGGAAAACCCGTAGTAGCCGCGCTGCAACTCCAGATCCGTGTTGCAAATTCCCGCCTGGATCAGGCGGATCAGGGCAAATCCCTCCGGCCTTTGAGGTTGAGGTACCCGGCGGATGCTGGCTTCACCCGACTCGAGGTGGACTGAAATCATGGAAGCAATACCAGCATCGCATCGTCTGGCATTAGTGTTGTGGTGGGTAATGGAGGTTTCGTTGGGGGCGGGAAAATCGGGTGACTTTCAATTATTTGGTGCGGATGAGAGGACTTGAACCTCCACTGAGTTGCCCCAACTAGTCTCCTGTCTCAGATAATTCTTTACAACGCCGGACCTTGTCGAGAATGACGTCGGCCGAGGCCTTCCAGACAAACGGGGTGGGTTCACCGTTCCAGGTGGCCAGCCACTTGTAGATA
>JBEKTF010000023.1:0-40384 GCA_049516355.1 Bryobacteraceae bacterium
CGATGGTGCGGATCCGGCCTTCGCCGATGTGCTGCTCGGTCTCGCAAACGACGTCGATCGGTGTCGGAACGTCGAAGCCTTCGCTGATGATGCGGATCGCGGTGTGAACTTCAGGGATCTGCCCTTCGGGGAACTGACAGTCGACGGCAGGTCCTGAGATCTGGACGACGTGGCCGATGGTTTCTGTTGCTGTTGCCATAAGATATTCCTTTATTCTTCGTTTCTTTACTCAGCGGCCGCGGCTCCGCTCACCACTTCGATAATTTCCTTTGTGATCGCAGCCTGGCGGATGCGGTTCATGTTCAAAGTCAGCTTGTCGATCACCTCGCGTGCATTCGAGGATGCTTTATCCATCGCGGTCATGCGCGCCGCCTGATAGGAGGCGATGGTTTCGAGCAGCGCCCGGAACACGGCCACTTCCACGTAGCGCGGCATGAGGCGGTCGAGCATATCGACTGGCGATTGCTCGTAAATGTAATCCCGAACTTCGATCGGCTTACCGTTTGTTTTCAGATCGACCGGCAGCAACTGCATGACCGACAGCTTCTGGGACATCACGCTCTTGAATTCGTTGTTGAGGACGAAAACGGCGTCGGTTTCGCCGTCCCGATAGCGCCGGATCACTTCCTGCGCAATCGCGCCGGCATCCTGAAAGGTGGGACGGGCCGCAATATTAATGTGCTCGGCGAGGATATTGGCATTGCGGCGGCGATAATAATCGCGACCCTTGCGGCCTACGAGAGTCAGCGCAATTTCCGCACCCGGCCGATCGTGGAAGAACGTCTGAGAGGCTTTGAGAAGGTTCGAATTGAATGCGCCCGCAAGGCCGGTGTCACTCGAGAAAAAGATCAGATCGATGCGCTTTATCTCGCGCACCGCAAGCCAGGGACTCTCGGACGCCCGGTCGTCCAACTGCGCGGCGGCCGCGATATCGGCCAGCATCTCGCGCATCAGGTTCGCATACGGACGCGCCGCGATCACACGCTCCTGGGCGCGGCGCAACTTCGCGGCCGAGACCATTTTCATGGCCTTGGTGATCTGTTCCGTGTTTTTTACGGAGCGGATACGCCGCCGCAGGTCTATCAAACTCGGCATTGCTTAGGCGCGCGCTCCAGCTACTGCCGGCTTGTGTTTGACCATGAAGCCCTTCACGTCGTTGATGGCGCCGGTCAGATCGGCCTTCAACGCATCGTCGATCGTTTTCCTGTCGCGGATGGCGGCGAGAATGGCCGGTTTCGAATTGTCGAGGAACTTGTAAAGCTCAGCCTCGAACGCGCGGCAATCTTCCACCTCGAGATCGTCGAGAAGCCCGTTTGTGCCGGCGAAAATGATGGCCACCTGCTTCTCGACCGGGAGGGGTTTATACTGCGGCTGCTTCAGAATTTCGACCAGCCGTCTGCCGCGATTCAACTGCGCCTGCGAAGCCTTGTCGAGATCGGAACCAAACTGCGCGAAGGCCGCCAGGTTACGGTACTGTGCGAGATCGAGGCGAAGAGCGCCGGCGACTTGCCGCATGGCTTTAATCTGCGCGGACCCACCGACGCGGCTCACCGAAAGGCCGACGTTCACGGCGGGGCGGATGTTGGAGTTGAACAGATCGGATTCGAGATAAATCTGACCGTCGGTGATCGAGATCACGTTGGTCGGAATGTAAGCGGAAACGTCGCCTGCCTGCGTTTCGATGAACGGCAGGGCGGTGAGTGAACCACCGCCGCGGGCATCGCTCAGTTTCGCGGCGCGCTCGAGCAGGCGGCTGTGGAGATAGAACACGTCTCCGGGGTAGGCTTCGCGTCCGGGGGGACGGCGCAGCAGCAGCGAGATCTCGCGATAGGATGCCGCGTGCTTGGAAAGATCGTCGTAAATGCAAAGAGCATGGCCGCCGGAATCGCGGAAAAACTCGCCCATCGCGCAACCCGAGTAAGGAGCGAGATACTGCATCGGGGCGGGATCTGACGCGCTCGCCGAAACCACGATGGTGTAATCCATCGCGCCGTGATCTTCGAGCGTTTTGACCACCTGCGCCACGGTCGACCGCTTCTGGCCGATCGCGACGTAAATGCAGGTCACGCCGGCGCCCTTCTGGTTGATGATGGTGTCGAGCGCGATGGCCGTCTTGCCGGTCTGGCGGTCGCCGATGATCAGCTCGCGCTGGCCGCGTCCGATCGGAATCATACCGTCGATGGCCTTGATCCCGGTTTGCAGCGGCTGCTTGACGGATTGCCGCTCAATAACTCCCGGCGCGATGCGTTCAATTGGGTTCGTTTTGTCGGTAAGGATCGGACCCTTGCCGTCGATGGGGCGGCCCAGCGCGTCGACCACGCGGCCGATCAGCGCATCGCCCACCGGGACCGCCATAATGGTGCCGGTGCGGCGCACTTCTTCGCCTTCTTTGATGTGCTGGTATTCGCCCAACAGCACGGCGCCCACCTGATCTTCTTCGAGGTTCATCGCGATGCCGGAAACGCCGTGGCTGAACTGAATCAGTTCACCGGCCATGACCTTGTCGAGGCCGTGGATCCGCGCGATGCCGTCGCCGACCGACATGATGGTGCCGACTTCACTGACATCGATGGCATGCTCGTAGTTCTCGATCTCATGCCGCAGAATACTTGTAATCTCGTCTGCCCGAATTTGAGCCATAAATTTTGTCGTTACCTGTTCAAAGACAGCCGCATGCGCATCGTGGCCAACTGGCCGCGCACCGACCCGTCATATACCCTGGACCCGATACGCGCCGTGACGCCGCCGATCAGGTCCGGATCGACTGCGAATCGCATGCGCACGCGCCCTCCCACGAGCTGCCCCAACTGTCCGGAAAGCTCGGTTTGCTGCTGGTTATTCAACTCGAAAGCCGAGCGCACCTGCGCCCGCACAAAGCCGAGACGCTCATCCAGAATCATGTCGATTGCATCGACGATCTGCGTCATCGCGCCCGCCCGCCGATGATCGTTAACAACGAGAACGAAGTTACGGATGATGCTCGCGAGCCCCAGTTTATCAGCGATGTCCTTGACGATGGCCCGCTTCCGGGCTACGGGAATGGCGGGCGATGCGAGCACGCTGCGCAAGTCGGAAGAAGACGCGACGACTGCATCGAATGAGCGCAACTGTTCGATTGCCTGCGCCGGCTGAATGCCGGAACCCGGCGAGAGCACTACATCCGCAAGGGCGTTCGCGTAGCGATTGACTACTGCTGAAGAAATCATGTTGGGGAATCAGCCTAGGCTCGTATGGGGGCGAATCGCCTCGCCGGTGAGTTCCTTCAGGAAGGTTTCGAGAAGGGCGGATTGCACATCCGGCGACATGCGCGCCCGAACTTTCTTTTCAGCCAGATCGATTGCCAGCGACGCGGCGGCGCGCTGCACGTCGAGACGAGCTTGTTTGCCGGCGGATTCGATTTCCATTTCCGCCTGATAATGAATGCGCGCGATCTCGGCTTGCGTGTCGCGGCGAATACGATCCGCCTCGCGCTCGCGCTCTTCCCGCGCACTGGTACGCAGCGCGCCGATTTCCTTTTCCAGATTGCCGAGCTTCGCCTGGACCTCGGCGGCACGGGCGTCGGCCTGGGCTTTGGCTTTTTCGCCCGCCGCGAGACCTTCGGTGATTTCTTTCGAGCGGGATGCCAGGAGCGGGCCGCCCTGTTTGACCACGAGCCATCCGAGGAGCACGGCCAGGATCAGGAAGTTCAGCGTCTGCCAGAGAAGCAGGCTGGGTTTTTCGGCTCCACCGGATTCCTGCGCGAAAGCGGGAGTAGCGGCAAGAGCCAGGGCGACGAGGTAGCGTTTGATGCCGTTGTTTATCACGCAGGCTTTATTCATGCGGCTCTCCGGCTCACGCCCAGGATGGCATCGGCAATGTCGGCGGCGAGGGCTTCGCTTTGCAAATCCAGAGTCTGCCGCGCCGCATCGGCTTCCTCCGCGATGGAAAGTTTGATCGCAGCGACGCGAGCATCGGATTCGAGCCGGGCGGCGCGCGCCAACTCGGCCTGTTCGGCATGAAGGCTCTGCAGGAATTCGGCCTGCTCGTGATAGATTTCAGTGCGCGCGCGGTTCAATGCTTCCTGATATTCCGCGATTTTCGTATCCGCATTTTTCAGGCTGTCTTCAGCCGCTTTCCGCGCCCCTTCGGTTAAACGAAAACGCTCCGCGAGGACCTTTTCGAGAGGCTTGAGATAAAGGAATTTGACGAAAATGGCGAGGATGATAATCAAAAAAAACGTAGGCAGGCCATTCAATACAATCCCACCTAAGTCATGGAGAGTTTGAACCATTTTTTATAAGGAAACGGGGAACCGCGAACTACGGGTAACTCTTACCGTAGCATAGGGGTTAAAAGCGGTCAAACCAGCCAGGCGTCGCAGGTCCGATTTGGACGGCTGGGACCTCGGAATCCGGAACCCCGAGATGACTTTGCTTTGCCCGGTCAAAGTACTGAAAAGGAGTTGGATAGGTCGAAATTGGGTTCGTTTCCATAGAAAACGTCTCAGGGTCGATTGAGGGGATCGTTCCGTGGCAACTGGCGGCATATGCATAGAGTTCTCCTGCTAAGTCTTTAGCAAACGAAATGGGCGCTGAAGGCATTGGGGATCGTAAATAGCTGTATCCAATCAGAAAAAGATGCGCGCTACGTTGTCAATGGTACCGGGACGGGGGTCAAGAAATCGGGAAAGTAATAAAAAAAGGCAGAGCGCCGAAAAAACCGGCGCTCTGCCCCGAAGACAAAAATCGGCGCGAATTACTGCAGTGAACTGGTTGTGGCGTGAATCGGTTGACCGATCACGTCCCCGCTCACGACCATTTCCACGCGCCGGTTCTGCTGGCGTCCGGCAGCCGTATCGTTGGAAGCTACCGGATCCGCTTTGCCCAAGCCGATGGACTGGACATTCGCGGTGCTGATGCCGTTCGAAGTAAGGTAATCGTGAACCGCGTCGGCGCGGCGTTGAGACAACTTGAGGTTGTAATCGTCGCTCCCGATGCTATCCGTGTGGCCTTCGACGTTCATGTGCAGAGTGGGATACACGGAAAGAATGCCGGAGACCTTCGCGAGCTTCTCCTTGGCGCCGGGCTTCAATGTCGCCTGGTTGAAATCGAACAAGACGTCGGAGAGACTAACTATCAGGCCCCGCGCGGTGTCGCGAGTCTGCAGAATTGCGTTTAACTGCTCGCGCAAACGGTCACGCAGTACCTGGGTGTCTTTCTCGGCGTCCACACGAGCCTGCTCAGCCTGCAAGCGAGCAGCCTGGGCGGCGGCGTTCTCATCCGCAAGGCGCTTTTGTTCGGCAAGCGCGGCCTGGCGAGCCGCTTCGGCATCCTGCTGTGCACTGCGCGCCTGAACCGTTGCAATTTCGGCTTCATGCTTCGCCCGCTCCGCCGCGGCACGCTCATTATCGGCCTGCGCACGAAGGCTGGCCTGCTGAGCCGCTTCCGCTTCGGCAGCGGCCGCTTTGCTTCTGGCTTCTTCCTCGCGGCGCGCGGCAGCGTCTTTAGAGGCCTGTTCGGAAGCTTCGCGTTCCTTCACGATGCTGATGCGCCGTGCATCCTCCGCCTCCTGGGTGGCTTCGCGCGCTTCGGTAACGAGTTCTTTCTCGTTCCTGCTGTGGTAAAAGCCTTCCGCATTCTGCATATTGACGGCGACTTTAGCCATCACGTCGGGAGCATACACGTCGGCTCCCTGCGCCCTGGCAATTGCGATTGCCTCGCGAGCTTCGCGCAGCTCAAGCGGAGTCTTGAGGTCGGAAGTAATCGGGATAAGAGATCCGGCGGTGATGTTCATCGTATACTGACCGCGCTTCAGGAGCTCGTATTTTGCGTCAATGATTTCCAGCGTGCCGGACGTGTCTTTGCGCAGGAAGTTTTCCATGACAACGACGTCCGAGGGCTGGCTAACCGAGAAATAGGGCTCAGCCGTCACGATCATTCCATAGGACTGGAGATCGGTGGTTGCGTAAAGTCCAGCGTCCTTTGAATTCGCGTCTTTCAGGGTCACCTCTCCCAGACGTTCCGCCCGGCCTTCGGGCGTAATCGCCCACAGCACATAGGTGAGATATTCCGGACCGAACTGCGCTGGATTCGAAAGATGGTGAAACTTGAGCGATATCCGGGTCGCGCCGGTGTTTGCGGTCACGCTGGCCTCGCCGCGAGCTTCCGGCAGGAGCGCCGTACCGCGAAAATCGATGTGGGTAGTGCCCTGGCGATTGTGGTAATTGACGGCTCTGACCGATCTTGACGTTACGTCCACGCGAAAGATGGGTTCCGAACCGCTGGGACCTGGGGTTACGCCCGTTTGGACCGGACTCGGGATCTGCGCCGAAAGCGCGGCACTGAATAACAAGGTATATACGGCAAATTTCATTTATGACGTCTCCAATACGGGGATAGTCAGGCACGTGTAGCGCCGTTGCAGGAAAAACAACCGAACGGGAGTGCGATCAAGCACGTATGAAGGCGAACGCGAATTGAAGTCAGGTCTCCTATAATCGGACCACCAGTACATGAAGGCTGTCTGTTTACTTAGCGGGGGACTCGATTCCGCGACCTGCCTCGCCTATGCCCGTCGCGAAGGGTTCGAGTGTTATGCGCTCTCTTTCGACTATGGACAGCGGCATCGCGTCGAGTTGGCCGCGGCAAAGAGGATTGCGAGCGCGCTCGGCGCCATGGATCACCGGGTCGCGAAGATCGATCTTCGCGTATTCGGCCACTCGGCGCTCACTGACGACATCGAGGTTCCAAAGGGGCGTGACGAGGCCGCTATGAACAAGGAAATTCCGATCACATACGTTCCGGCGCGTAATACGATTTTTCTTTCCTTCGCGCTGGCGTGGGCCGAGGTTCTGGAGGCGAACGACATCTTTATCGGCGTGAATGCGCTCGATTACTCGGGTTATCCGGATTGCCGGCCTGAGTTCATTGAGGCGTTTGAGCGAATGAGCAATCTGGCTACGAAGGCCGGCGTGGAAGGGCGAACGCGAATCCATGTGCGCACGCCGCTCATCCAGCTTTCGAAGGCCGATATCGTACGGCTTGGCCGGGAGCTGAACTTGCCCTTCGAACTCACGCACAGCTGTTACGATCCGGATGCTTCGGGGCGCGCGTGCGGAGCTTGCGACTCCTGCGTGTTGCGCGCCAAAGGCTTCCGCGAGGCCGGGATCGCGGACCCGGTATTCACCCACTGAAATGCGCATCGCCGAGATTTTCTATTCCGTGCAGGGTGAAGGCAGCCTCGTGGGCGTGCCTTCGATTTTCGTACGCACGAGCGGCTGCAATCTGCGTTGCTCCTGGTGCGACACGCCTTACACATCGTGGAATCCCGAAGGCGTCGAGATGAGCGTGGATGAAATTCTCGACCGGGCGAAGGAGTTCAGCGCTGCGCGGCATGTCGTTCTGACGGGCGGTGAGCCGATGATCGCGCCTGGCATCGTGGAACTGTCGCAGCGGTTCCGGAAACGCGGCATGCACATCACGATCGAGACGGCGGGGACCGTGTTCGCTCCTGCCGAATGCGACCTGATGAGCATCAGTCCGAAACTGTCGAACTCCACGCCCGAGGGTGTTTTCCGGGCGCAACACGAGAGGCTGCGACTGCAGCCGGAGGTGCTGCGGCGGCTGATGGCCGGCTATGATTATCAGCTCAAGTTCGTGATTGCCCGCGAAGAAGATGTAGAGGAAGCGCGCGCCGTGGCTTCTCAAGTTGGCGCGCCGGCTTCGAAGGTGATCCTGATGCCGGAAGGGGTTACGGCGGAGATGCTGGATGAGCGAGGCGCGTGGCTCGCGGAAATCTGCAAGCAGCATGGATTTCGTTTCAGTCCGCGGCTGCATGTTCACCTCTACGGGAACAGGCGGGGAGTTTAGCAGCCTCCGGAACGCAGACTGAACAGGCTGCTGAAAAAGCAAGGCGCAGGCCAAAAGGCCTACTCCACTGGCTTGTAAGCTATTGATTCTTCGTTGTGGAGTAGGCGTTTTCGCCTGCGTCTGGTCGTGTGAGGGATTTCTTCAGCACCCTCTGAAGTCTGTGCCACTTAGCCGAGCAGGTTGCGCAAGGCTGGTCCCAGTTCCGGATAATGAAACCGATAACCGGCTCTGAGCACTGCGTCTGGAACAACGCGCGCGCTATCCAGCATGTGCCGGCCGAGTTCGCCGAACGCAAGTTTCAGCGCAAAGGGAGGAATCGGAAACAGCGTGGGCCTGTGCAAGACGCTCCCCAGTTCCCGTGTGAATTCGGCGTTGGTAACCGGATTCGGAGAGCATGCGTTCCAAACTCCGGAGGCGCCGGCGGTCCCACCTTCGGCCGCATATACAAAAATCTCCGCGAGATCGGCGGCATGAATCCAGGGCATCCACTGTTTGCCCGACCCGAGCCGCCCGCCCACGAACGCGCGAAACGCCGGGACCATCTGTGCCAGCGCACCGCCGTCTTTACCCAGTACGAATCCGATGCGCAGCTTCACGACGCGCAGACCGAAATCGGCGGCGCGACCGGCCTCCTCTTCCCATTCGCGGCAAAGATTCGCGAGGAATCCGCTGCCGGGGCGGGAGGACTCGGTCAGTATTTCATCGCCGCGATCGCCGTAGTAGCCGATCGCCGAGGCGCATACCAGTACCCCGGGCTTGTGCTGCACACGGCCGATGGCATCTACCAGGCGGCGCGTTCCGAGCACGCGACTGTCGCGGATGCGTTGTTTGACCTCGAGATTCCACCGCTGCGCGACCGGTTCGCCGGCCAGATGGATCACGGCATCCATTTTGTTGAGGCTTTCCTCAGGCGGTTCCCCCTGTAAGGGATCCCATGAGAACGACTGGACGGCGTTACGCTTTTCGAGGCCGGGTTTACGGCTCCAGACACCCACATAGTGGCCGCCGCGCAGCAGCCGGTCCACAATGTGACGGCCGATAAAGCCTGTTCCACCCGAGATAACGCACTTCATATACGCCAGGGACCCTTGCCTGTTCGCTCACCTTTGATTGTCACAAAGAGTGATTGTGCCACCTCCCACGGCCCCCAGTGTGAGAAACTGACGGCGTAATGACCGGAACGCGATGGCGAGCAGCCATCCTGTCAACGCTTCTCATCACCGCGCCGTTCACCAATGCGCCCGCCATCGGGCAACAAGAGGCCGCGGCGCAGGCGTCTGTGGACGGGATTCCGAACCACGAAGTGCTCGATTATGCCATCGAGTGGAGATTGGTTCCGGCCGGCACCGCAAAGCTGACGTGGACCACCATGCCGCGCCCCGCGACTGTCGCGAACGAGGTGCGCCTCCATATGCAATCCGCGGGACTGGTGTCCAGGCTCTTCCGCGTGGACGACGACTATACAGCCGCGCTGGGAGAGAACCTTTGCGCGCAGAACTCGTTTCTCGCGGCGCACGAGGGTAGCCGGAACAGAGAAACGAGGGTGAGCTACAACTCCCAGACGAAAAAAGCCGACTACGTGGAGAAAGATCTCAACAAGAATTCGACGACGGTACATGAAGTCGATATCCCGTCCTGCGTCCACGACGTGATTGGCGGATTGGTAGTGCTCCGCACGCTGCATCTGGAACCCGGCAACGCGGTCGAGATTCCCATCAGCGACGGCAAGAAATTCGTCCAGGTGAAGGTGGAATCCCAGCGCCGCGAAGAGCTCAACACCGCCATGGGGCCGCGGCAAACGATTCGCTACGAGGTATTTTTGTTCGACAACGTACTTTATAAGCGCTCCGGCCATCTGCATGTCTGGCTTACCGACGACAACCTTCGGCTGCCGGTGCAATTGCAAGTGCGCCTGCAATTCGCAATCGGCACGATCACGCTGAAACTCGAAAAGGAGGAGAAGGGGTGAAGCAACCACTCTCGCTTCCTCTGAGGAACATGCGCAAATGAGGAACATGCGCAAAACGGGTCGCGGCGTTGTCCAATGCGAGGCCACCGAAGTGAAAAGTTCCTTCATTGTATGGTGGCGCGGGACAGCGCCCTTTGCGCTTCCAGGGAACTCGCCGCACAACGGACGCCTTCGGGCCGCCAGACTGCGTGAGTTCCTCTCCGGAGTCGGTGGCGCGGCCCTCGCGCCTGTGCGGCTTTTGAGGAACACGCGCAAAACGGGTCGCGGCGTTGTCCAATGCGAGGCCACCGAAGTGGAAAGTTCCTCCCTTATGTGGTGGCGCGGGACAGCGCCCTTTGCGCTTTTACTCCTGCTTCTGGCGGCTTCGGGCGTGTGGGCGCAGGAGACTCCGCAGCCGGATCCAAATCCGGCCGGCCCGCTGCTCGGGGATAAGGAGGCAGGCCAACTCGCCACACGCATGGTGCAACTGATCGAATCGACTGCGGTTGTTATGCCCGGGCTGGTGCGAGCCAGCGAGCCCCTCAAACAAAACGCGGAGACGACGCTGGCCGCAATGGAGCAGATGCCACAGAACCCCGCGCTGATCTGGCAATTCATGAATCAGGTCAGGGCCTATCTGGCGCTCTCGGACTCCCTGCCGCGGCCGTACCCGTTTCCCGCCGCCGCGGACCGGCAGTATGCGGAGCTTCGCGAGGATTTCGAGCGCGTTCAGCAGCATTTCGAAGCGCTTCTCGAAGCACGAAACGCAGTGGAACAAAAACAGGACGCCGACCCCAACGGGCTCAAGCGCTATGCCGATGCGAATTCGAAGCTGCTGCCCCCGGGGAAGACTCCCCGCGTGGTGTTTCTCGGCGATTCCATAACCGACGCGTGGCGGCTCAATGAATATTTCACGGGCCGGGATTTCATCAATCGCGGGATCGGCGGCCAGACCACATCGCAGATGTTGGCCAGGTTCCGCCAGGACGTGCTCGGGCTGAATCCGAAACTTGTGGTGATTCTGGCCGGCACGAACGATATCGCCAATGGAACCGCGGCCAATCAGATCGAGGACAATCTGGCGACCATGGGCGACTTGGCCAAAGCGCATGGAATCAAGGTGGCATTCGCCTCCATACTGCCGGTCAGCGACTATCACAAGGACGCCGATCCCAAGTATCAAAGGACACAGGGCCGCCCGCCGGCGACGATTTACGCGATCAATCAGTGGATCCGCGCGTTTTGCATGAGCGGGGGGTTCGCGTGGATGGACTATTATGCCGCCATGGTCGATCCGATGGGTCAGATGAAGGCGGATCTTTCGGACGATGGGCTGCATCCGAATGCGAAAGGCTACCGGGTGATGTCTCCGGTGGCGCTCGATGCCGTCGACGGCGTGTTATCGCGCCCGGAAAGCCCGGAGGAGAACGCGGCCAAACGCAAGTTCCGGATATTTGGAAGGTAGCGCCGGTTCCGGATTCCGGGCAAACAGCCTATTTGCCGCCGCCCGCTTTTCGATGCCCCGCCGCGTCAGCAGGAATGCACTGGTTGCAACTGTGCTTCACCAGGCTGACTAACGCATTCTCAAAGAAGATCGACAACCATATGGCAGAGGTCGCACTCGTACACTTCACATACAACTTCATCGAGATCCGCCAGACGCTCCGCGTCACCCCGGCGACGGCCGCTGGCGTCACGGATCAGTTGCGGGGTGTTGAAGACCTCGTGGCGGCGTGGGAAGCGAGTGAGCAGAGGTTGGAAAGACCCCTTCGTGCCAGTAGCATCAATCGCGCCATTGGCGTGCGACCGTCAGACTGTGTCAACGGTCCAATGTAGTCGGGAACGATCCCTACACCGTGCGTTTCTGGCGAATCCGCAAGGCGACCAGCCCGACCCCAAAAAGCTCGAAAGTGACCGGCTCAGGACTTGAAGGACTTGAAGGACTTGAGGCTGCCTGTGCTGCAAAAGTGCCGGGCGTGACGGTCGTTAACGTGAGCAGACCCAATGTGGTCGCCTCATCGCTAAAGTTCATGGACACGCTTGAAATAGGCCCAATTGACGAGCTTAGGTTGTAGGTTGCGAACGCTGAATCGGAGTTATCTGAGTCGTCAGATTCGATGCCGAAGCCGATCCCCGACCCAGTCTGGTTATCAAAGACGTAGCCGTTTCCGCCCCAGTAGCCCGTGCCGGTGAAGTCGGCGGTACCGACTCCGGCGATGCTCACGTCAAACTGACTGGGGACACTGAAGAAAATATCAGGCTCAAACGGCGGCGACGGGGCTTCAAAAATTGCGCTGGTATCTCCGATCGCAGTGACCGTCACCAATGCGTCAGCGAAAGGGGTGGCGCCGATCGTCCCGCTGCCGTCGGCAGTAAAGGTGAACGTAATGGTGCCTGCCGCCATCGATGCTGGCGCCGCAACGGCAAACAAACTCGCAACACAAAGCAAGAATGATCGCAAAGATTTCCGGTAAATAGTCATAGGCTGTTTTACTTCCTCCGCTCCGCGGTGGGCGCCCATAGACCGATGTTCGACACCCCGGCCACTGTGGAATCGGACGAAATATCGAAAGTGTCGGAAATCCCGTCTTGAGGCAGGCTGGGGAGATACACCATGCCGGACCAACCGGGAACGGACAGCAGGATGAGAAACGTCGCCGTCTGGCGGAACAGTCGCATAAGCAATCGTACTCCGTTTAGCAAAACGCTATCAAACTACTGCGTCAAATTGCCCCCTCATCGTCGAAAGGAGGAAGCCAGTGACGCAAACTGCGAAAAACAGTCTGGAACCATTCTGTGCAAATGGCGGTGTGGGCGCAAGATTGCCGAAGGTTGAACAAAGAGGCTGTCAACCAGTTCTGTCACCTTGCGAACCAGGAAGACGCCCGGCGAAAGCGTATCCCCGCCCGGCCTTAGTGCCCCACCTTCTCCAATTGCGCGCGTGCGGCCTGCAGGTCGTGCCTGGCTGTCTCCAGTTTCGGATCAAGGCGCAGCGCGGCTTCGAATTCCGGCACGGCCTCCCGGGAACGGCCGAGGCGGGCCAGCACCGTGCCAAGAAGGCCGTGCAGCACCGGGTCGTCCTGCCGGAAGTGCAACGACTCGCGCAGGTGTGTGGCCGCCTCGTCGAGACTGCCCTTCATGAAGCACTGGTAGCCCCACAGGCGCAACACCTCACCCAGATGCTGCCGCGCATGCGAGTCGTCCGGATTGTCGCCGAGCACTTTGCGGAACTCGGCCGCCGCCGGTTCCCAGCGCTGTTGTTCGGCGAGCGCGTTGGCCAGGTTGTAGCGCGCGTTGGTATAGCGTGGATTCGCCTGGAGCGCCCGTTCGAAGAATCCGGCCGCGTCGCTCACATTCCTCGCCGAAACCAGCGCCGTGCCCAGCGTGTTCAACGCCTTCGGATGATCCGGCCGCGCCGCGACCGCGCCGCGCAGGTAGCGGACGGCGTCCGCGTTGTCGCCGCGCGCAAGCATGCTCGCGCCCAGGTTGAACTGCGAAGTGAAGTCCCCCGGATACTTCTCCAGGCGATGAAGCATGATGGCCTCCTGCAGCTCCATGCGGCGGTCCTGCGCGCCGCGCGGCAGAACCTGCAGCGAGAGGTGTGCCATCTCGTCGGTGGCCTGGTTCCCGTGGCGCACGCGCTGCGGAGGCTGATTGGGATTGCGCGGATTCGCGGCCGAATTGTCGTAATGGTAGCGCATCGAAACCACGCTTCCCTTCGGCAGGAATACGGGTACTGCGTAGCGGTAGACGGCCTGCCAGTTCGGGTCCCATGCCGGAATGCGGACCAGCCACTTGCGAGTCCCGCCGGGCAATGTCGCATAGCCTTCCAACAGGTGGCCCAGGTAGTGCGCGTGCGGGTAGACCGCGAGCACATCCATATCCATCGGCGTCACAAAGTCGTCACTTACCAGGAAGTCCGCGTCGCCTGGAGGGATATCCAGGGCGCCATCGTGCTCGAGCGGCAGCAGCATGGGATGTTTCGTGGCCGGTTCGCCGGTGAAGTACAACCCGATGGAAGGCTGCACCAGTTCAGGCTTACCTGTCGCCTTCATGTGGACATTCAGGACCAGATCGGTGCCGGGATCCGCGCGCCAGGCCAGGCCGGTGGGCTCGACCCAGGGAGTCCCGCCGGGTTTCCAGAACAGGAAATGGCTGTCGGAATCGAGGGTGCCCGACTCGATGCTCAGGTCCATGCCGGGGAAACCGTCGGGGCTTTTTCCCGCACGCCCCGCCTCATGGCTGTGATCGATGAGCACATCGATGACCACGTTCGCGTGGTGCACGGCGCGGAGATTGCCTGGGCGGATCTCGATTGCTTTCACCCAGCGCGTGCCCGGCACCTTCAGCGGCAGAACGAAGTTCCAGTATTGGTCCGGCCCTTCGGCGGGCAGATGATAAGCGACGGCGGCCTCGATCACCAGATCCGGCGTGCCCAGTTGCCAGCCGGGAATGAACTTCGGGAGCGGAGGAGCATCGGCGGGCGAACCGGCCGGAGAGCCCTGCCGCACCCACTCCTCGATGGTTCGGATCTGTTCGTCGGTGAGGCGCCGCGTGTCCCGAAAATCTCCGTGGCCTGCTTCAGGTAGCCAGGGCGGCATATAGTGCCGCTTGACGACCGAGACGATCGTCTGGCCATGCTTTCGGACGTCGGTGTAAGTGAGCAGGGGGAAGGGTCCGGGCTCGCCTGGACGGTGGCACGGCGCGCAGGACTGATAAACGATGGGGGCGATGTGCTTGTAGAACGTAATGGGCTCGGCCTGCGCGGCGCATCCTCCCCACGCCAGCAAAATGCACAGGAATCTCACTATACGAGCCACCGTTTCACTCACAGTACAGCCACGCTTTAGCGTTCACAAGTCTGACTAAGGTTGATCCATCAGCGCTATCTTTGGGTTAATCGGAGCCTCGCCGGCCGCGGCGGAAATCTCAAATAGCTTCATTGGAAACGTGCTGGCCGGATCAGGAATGAGTTGCCGCGCGGAGAAGGGCGTCGTCAAGTGGGCTGCCGGAGAGCCACTACTTCCAACGGAAATACGGGCGATCCCTGGACGACGCAGCGGCGGTCGACTGCCTTCCGGAAACCCGATGAGCGGGCCTGTTCAGGCGCACCCAATCGGGAAGAGATGCTCACCCCGCGTTTTTCTTCAGGCGTCTACGTCGTGCCGTTGGGGATCAGCTTGGCGAACGTGAGATCCCCGGCGATCACCTGGAAAATCTGGTTCAGACTGGTGACCGGTTGGGAGGCGGAGATGCAGCTGCTGCTGCCTCCGGTCGCAGTGTAGTCGGAGAAGAAGTACGACGAAGAGGAAGCCATCTGCTGCATCGTCTGACATGGGGTAATAGTCGGACTGGTGTCACTCGCGCATCCCGACGCCGCCGCGCCGTAAGCAACCGAGTACACCCGGGTTCCCGCGGTTGCGGCTGCCTGGGCCGCCGCGACCGCCTGATGGCACTCCTGTTTCGTGGACTGCGGGGGGTATGCACCCGTCGCGGCCGTCACTGAGGCCCCTTTCATGGCTCCCGCGGTGCAGACACCCCCAACGGAAGTAGTACATGTAGCAGTTGCGTCGCCATCGCTGAGAATGATCATCACGTTCTGCGAATTCGGATATAAGGCCTTCTCGGCTGCAAGATCCGCCTGTGCCGCGTTGATCGCCTGCGCATAGAAGGTTCCATAACCGCCTATGGCCTGCAGGCCGTTGCAACCGCTCTTTCCCCTGGCCGCCCGCACGAGGTTGGAAGTGGTACTCAACGAAGTAGTTGTGTCGGAGGTGCGGTAATCGCTCGAAAAATTTACGACCTGGTAGGTCTCGGCGCTTGAGCCGGTGGTTGGGAAGGGAGTCAAGTAAGCTGCCGTCGTGGAATTTGTGCTGCCGCAGTTGTACTCGTCCATGACCGTAGCCGCTGTCACTGGCGGAAAGGTTAACAGGCTGACTCTATCGACCGAGTTTGCTACGTTGCCGCTTGTGACGGTGCCGCAGGTTGTCTGGCTCGGCGGGCAAGGCGCGAGATTCTGAAGCAGAACCCGGACGCCGGCCAATGCGCAGGTGATTCTTGTGCTGCTGCAGTTGCTGTCCGAGTCCGTTGAATTCATCGACGCCGTTGCGTCGACGACGATCGCCACGTTGAACGGGCCTGCCAATGCGCCCCTCATGCTCGCGGTCGCGGTGGAAACGAGCGTAACCGAATTGCTGCCGAACAGCCGGGCGAAAAGCAACGGCACTGTTTCCTGCTGCTTCACGACGATGGCGTTTGAGTTCGAAGGACCGTAACACTGGACTCCAAAATGGGTCGTCACGGTCGTCAGGCACTTTAACTGGGGGTAACCGGATACCATCGAAACGCCTGGCAGATTGGCGTAGGCGTTATCGCCTCCCGATGCGCCGCCGTACGTGGTAACGGCGGTAGAGGTGCTTGTTGGCGTGGCCCCGGCCAGGGACATGGCCTCCGCTCCCGCTAACGCCGCCGCTTGTGTTGAAGCGTTGAGTTCATTCTGGTGAGAATACACAAGGCCGAAGTCGACCACCATTGCGTCCATTCCGAGAAGCGCGGTCATCGACAGCGCAAGCAAAGGAAGCACTTGCCCGCGCCGGTTTTTGTGCGGTTGGTTCCGGAAACTGTCGTTGTTCTGGTTCATTGGATAATCTCCGTCGTTTGCGCCCCCAGAGTACATGAGGGAAAAGTCATTAAAAAGATTGTGAGAGTGCAGGGATAAGTGGCGCTTACCCTGGCAGATGCACCCTGCACCATATTCGCCGCCGCCGCCGTGCACGTCGTCCCGCTATAGCTGGTCCCGTTAATCACATACGAGAACGAGAGACTCCCCGTAGTGAGACCGAACGCCGCGTTGTCGATGGCCCCGGAGGCCGTAGCGCACGGGTCCGCGGTCTGCCCCCGGCTAATCGCAAGAACCTGCGTTCCGGTGTTTACCGCATTCGTCAGGACCAGATAATTGTGGATGGCGAGCCCGAAAGCTAACTGGCCCGTCACAACCATCATAAGAAGCGGAAGGACCAGGGCGAACTCAGCCACCGCCTGGCCTCGTTTGTTGCCGGCGCTGATCCGTTTGCCTGCGGACCGGATTTTGACACACCCTTCAGAACTCGGCACGGAAAAATGATCCTCCTGTCAAACTAGTGCTTCTCAGCCGCCCGCCCGCTCATCGCTGCTGCCGGCGTGGTTTTATCCGGCCCAATAGCGGCGCTTGCGGGAGTTAGACAGCACAGGCACAGAGTAAGGTGTGCACGCCGGGAACGTCAATGCTATCGATGAGCTTAGTCCCATATCCAGCCCGATGGAGGCCTTCCTGCGTTAACCGAAGGCAACGCTGCAAGCGGCGGCCACCGCCGCCGCGGGCCGTCCAACGCTCTTGAGCCAGGGAGCACACGGAACGCGCCTGCTACGATGGCGTTCTGCGAATCGGAATCCACACGTCGCGCGCGAAATCTCTGGAAGACGCGGCGATTACCGCAAACAGGCTCGGCGCGAACACATTTCAGATCTTCTCCGCAAGCCCGCGGATGTGGCGCGCGGGAATCCCGGACCCGGCGGACGTCAAGCGGTTCCGCGATGCGCGCGCGAAATTCGATCTCGCGCCGCTGGCCATACACGTCAACTACCTGACGAACCTGGCAACGCTCGATCCCGTGATCCGCGAGAAGTCGATCGTTGCGTTTCGTGGAGAACTCGACCGGGCCGCGATGATCGGCGCCGAATATCTGGTGCTTCATCCGGGGAATTACAAGGGCCAGTCGGTCGAACAGGGGTTGGCCGCGTTCGTGCTTGGGCTTGCGGAAGCCGCGCGCGGCTTTCGCGCTCCGGGGCTGACCGTGCTGCTGGAGAATACGGTCGGGTCGGGCAGCCAGATCGGCGGGAAGTTTCAGGAATTGCGCACGATACGGGACCTTGCGGCGCGCGAGACGGATTTGCCGATTGCTTATTGCCTCGATACTTGTCACTTACTGGCGTCCGGCTACGACGTGGCGAGCGCCGTTGGGCTGAAGCGTTGTATCGAAGAGTCGGACAGTGTGTTGGGGTTGGATCTGGTGCGGGTGATTCACGCGAACGATTCCAAGGGCGGATTGAACTCGCATCTCGATCGTCACGCCAATATCGGGGAAGGGCAGATCGGAGAGGCAGGATTCCGCCGGATATTGGCGCATCCGAAGCTGCGAGCAAAACCCTTTATCCTCGAAACTCCGGTTGATGAAGAGGGTGACGACCAGAAGAACGTCGACGCGTTGAAACGGCTCAGTTTGCGAAACTGAAGTTTCGCCCCCTGATCAATGCCCGAAAAGACGTACGACCACAATCAGATCGAGTTGAAATGGCACGAGCGGTGGAAAGATGAAGGCCTTTACCGGGCCGAGGAAAATTCCACCAAGCCGAAGTATTACGTCCTTGAGATGCTGCCTTACCCTAGCGGAGCCCTCCATATCGGGCATATCCGTAACTACTCGATCGGCGATGCGCTGGCGCGCCACATGTGGATGCGCGGTTACAACGTGCTGCATCCGATGGGTTGGGATGCGTTCGGGCTCCCCGCGGAAAACGCGGCCATCGCGAACCAGCGGCCGCCCCGCGAGTGGACCCTCGCCAACATCGAAAAAATGAAGCGCACGCACCGGCGCTTCGCGTTCTCCTACGATTGGGACCGCGAGGTCACAACCTGCGAACCCGAATATTACCGCTGGAATCAGTGGTTCTTTCTGCGCATGATCGAGCGCGGCCTGGCTTATCGCAAGCAGGCTCTGGTGAACTGGTGTCCGCTCTGCGCGACGGTGCTCGCGAACGAGCAGGTGGTCGACGGTTGCTGCTGGCGGCATGAAACCACGCCGGTCGAACAACGCGCTCTCGAACAATGGTTCCTGCGCACGACCGCGTATGCCGACGAACTCTTGAGGGACATCGCACAACTGGAAGGCGCATGGCCGGAGCGCGTGTTGACCATGCAGCGCAACTGGATCGGCCGCAGCGAAGGCGCGGAGGTTGATTTCACGGTTGCGGGATACGGCCCGGTACGTGTTTTTACGACCCGCATCGACACTATCTATGGGGCTACCTGTCTGATTCTGGCGCCCGAGCACGAGATCGTCGCGACCAGGCTGGGACCGGAGGCTCAGGCGGCGGCAAAGAAAATGATCGATGCACGCGCGCAGCAAGGTCCCGGCGATGTGGAGAAAGAAGGCTTCGATACCGGTTTGCGGGCCATGAACCCGTTCGCCACTGATCCATTGAACCGGGAAACGATCCCGGTTTGGGTAGGCAATTTCGTGCTGATGGGGTATGGCACGGGAGCCATCATGGCCGTTCCGGCGCACGATCAGCGCGATTTCGAGTTCTGCAGGAAGTACGGGATCGATATCCGGCCGGTGATTCGGCCCGTCAATGGCGAACTCGCCGACCCGGCAACGATGACCGACGCATCCGACGACTACGGGATCGTTGAAAATTCCGGCCCCTGGAGCGGGCTGACCAGCGAGGAAGCGCGGCGCAGGATGGCCGAGCGCGCTCAGGCTGAAGGGTTCGGCAAACCTGCGATTACGTTCCGGATCAAGGACTGGGGCGTTTCCCGCCAGCGCTATTGGGGCACGCCGATCCCCGTCATTCATTGCCCCAACGACGGGGTTGTCCCGGTCCCGGACGACCAGTTACCGGTATTGCTCCCCCGGCAGATCCAGATCACCGGCAAGGGCCGTTCGCCGCTCGATGAAGTTCCTGAATTCGTGAACGTAACGTGTCCGAAGTGCGGAGGCCCGGCCCGGCGCGAGACCGACACGATGGACACGTTCGTCGATTCGAGCTGGTACTTCTACCGCTACTGCGACGCGAAGAACTCGTCGGCGCCTTTCGATAAGAAGAAAATCGACTACTGGTTTCCGATCGACCAATACATCGGCGGCGTGGAGCACGCGATTCTGCACCTCATTTACTCGCGCTTCTGGACGAAAATGATGCGCGATATCGGTCTCACCACGTGCGATGAGCCCGTGCGCAAGTTATTCACGCAAGGGATGGTGATCCGTAACGGGGCAAAGATGTCGAAATCGAAGGGCAACGTTGTCCCCGCGGATGAGGTCGCCGACAAGCACGGAGCCGATACGGCGCGCCTGTTTGCCCTGTTTGCCGCGCCACCGGAGAAGGACGTCGACTGGATCGATTCGAGCGTTGAGGGTATTTATCGCTTTCTCGGCCGCGTGTACCGCTTTGCCACGCGCAATCTGCCTGTTGTGGAACCCGGCGGCGATGGCTCGGCGGACGTGAAGATCCTGCGCAAGCTCCATCAAACCCTGAAGAAGATCACGCACGACTTCGACACGAGGTGGCATTTCAATACCTCGATCTCGGCCATCATGGAACTGGTGAACGAGATGTATCTCGAGGAGTCGCACATCTCGTCCGCGGCGATGGCCCAGACTCTCAGGATTCTGACTCTGATGATGGCGCCGTTCGCTCCCTACGTCGCCCAGGAACTCTGGGAAGAGCAAGGCGGCGACGGACCGGTCTTTAAGCAGGACTGGCCCGATTTCGATCCCGATCTTGCCCGCGAATCCGAAGTGGAGATCGTGGTCCAGATCAACGGGAAGGTGCGCGCTCGTCTGATCGTTCCGCCGGGAACGGATGCAAACGGCCTCACAAGCATCGCGCGGGACGATGAGAAGGTCCAAGCGCTGTTGGCAGGCAAGACGGTGGTCAAGATCATCGCGGTACCGGATAAGCTCATCAATTTTGTTATCAAAGGTTGACCTGACAATGCTTATCAACGGGTGCATGACATAAGAGTGGACTCATCAGGGCGATGAATTCTATAGATGCAAGGTAACGCCGGCGGTTTCCGCCGCCGGTGCAGTACCATTCGGGCGTGCGAACGAGACCGGCGGCGGAGACCGCCGGCGTTACCTTGCGTACGATGTCGCGCACTACTTGTCAACGGTTAACGCAGCGCTTCACACCCGCGCAATGGTACAATCTCGTGGCATCCGCATTATTGGTAAATTGGTGCGGTTGTGACGTATGTCGAGGCGCATTAAAACGCGCGGGGGTGTCGGGAGTGCTGGATTTTATCCTTTTCCGGACTTTATTCATTCTGATTCTTGGCCTTGCCGCCGGGTACTTTCGCCCTCCGGAGGATTCATTCTGGCCGGCAGCCCTGATGGGGGCGGCGCTTGGCGTGCTTGCGATCGTGCTGGAACGGCGTATCGAGCGCATCAGCCTGAAGCGCCTGATCGGCGTTGCGTTCGGGCTCGTTGCCGGCCTGGCCTCCGCGGCCCTGGTGAGTGTGGTGCTCGCGAGCGTCGCCGATAGTTCGAACGCGATCCATTTCACCCAGATTGTTTGCCTGCTGCTTTTTGCATACATGGGGGCGGTGACCGGTGCGGCGAAGGGCGAGCTGTTGAACCTTTCCGCTCTGGGCGGACTTTTCGGGAGCGAAACCGAAGTTCGCACCAACCAGAAGATCCTCGATACCAGCGTGATTATCGACGGCCGTATCGCGGACATTGCGGATACCGGGTTCTTCGATGGCGTTCTGGTGGTTCCCCAGTTCGTTCTGCACGAGCTCCAGATGGTTGCCGATTCGGCGGATTCGATGAAACGGAATCGCGGCAGGCGCGGCCTCGACATCCTGCATCGCATTCAAAAAATGGCGCACGTCAAAGTGCAGATCGTGAACGACGATTTTCCCCAGGTGCGCGAAGTGGATATGAAGCTGATCGAGCTGGCGAAGCTCTATCAGTGCAAAATCATTACCAACGATTTCAATTTGAACAAGGTCGCGCATGTCCGCGGCGTCGAAGTCCTGAACATCAATGAGCTGGCGAATTCGTTGAAACCGATCGTGCTGCCCGGCGAACTGATGCGGGTGTTCATCCTCAAGGAGGGGAAAGAATACAACCAGGGCGTCGCCTATCTGGATGACGGTACGATGGTGGTAGTCGATAACGCACGGCGCATGATTTCAAAAACGGTCGATATCTCGGTTACGAGCGTTCTGCAAACTACGGCGGGAAAAATGATTTTCGGCAAGTATGACGAGCGGGCCCAGGCGGCGACGGCTTCCGCTTCGTCTCGTCCGGACCCGGCGCCGCGCCCCGAGCAGGCGGTGGGAGAAAGCTGATCGTGAAGACTGCCGTAATTCTGCCGGCTGCCGGCCTCGGCACGCGCATGCAGCGAGGTGTCCCAGCCGTCCCGGCCGAGACAACCGGAACGAGCCGCAAGCAGTTCATGCTGCTCGAAGGCGCTCCTATCCTGGTGCATACGGTGCGCAAGTTTGTCGCCTCGCCGCTCGTGACCGATATCGTGGTGGCGGTGCGTGAAGAAGAGATCGACTGGGTTGAAGAAATGCTCCACAAGGAAGGGCGCGGCCTGCTAGGAGCGTTGCGGGTTGTGGCGGGGGGCAACACGCGGCAGGAATCGGTGGAACACGCGTTTGCAGCGCTCGACCCGGACACCGACATTGTCGCCGTCCACGATGCCGTGCGGCCGTTCGTGGAACTGGAAACGATTCGGCGGGTCATCGAGGAAGCCGCGCTGCACGGAGCGGCGATTGTCGGGATTGTGCCGGTCGACACGGTGAAACAGGTCAGCGGCGCGCAGGCCGGTGGCGCCAAAGTGCGCGGGACGATTTCACGCGAGCGGCTCATCCTGGCGCAAACCCCGCAGGTTTTTCGTTATGACGTGCTGCGGCGCGCGTTCGAGGCCGCGCGGCGCGATAATTTCTCCGGCACCGACGAGGCAAGCCTGGTGGAGCGTCTTGACCAGACGGAAATCAGCGTGGTCCTCGGAAGCGAGCGCAATATCAAGATCACCCGGCCGAGTGACATGGACCTCGCGCGGCTGTTCTTCGAGCAGGAAACGGCGCGGCGTTGATTCCGGGTCGGGGAATGCGAGTGGGGCTGGGCTGGGACGTTCATCGCATCGCCGCGGGACGGCCTCTGATTCTTGGCGGCATCACAATCCCGTGCGAATTCGGTCTTGCAGGGCATTCCGATGCGGACGTTCTCTCGCATGCAATAACCGATGCGATTCTGGGTGCAATTGCGGCCGGCGACATCGGGATGCACTTTCCGGACACCGATCCCCGCTGGAAAGGCTGCGACAGTCTCCAGTTCCTCGGTCATGCCTGCGACCTGGCGCGTGAGGCTGGATTTCGCATTGTCAACGTCGATTCCACCGTCATTATCGAGCGGCCCAAGCTGAAGGATTACCGGCTTCGAATTCGTGAATCGCTGGCGAACGCGATGGAACTGGACGCTTTAGTTGTTTCGGTCAAGTTCAAGACGGCCGAAGGCCTGGGGCCGGTCGGCGAGGGACGCTCGGCGGAAGCGCAGGCCATGGTCCTTCTCGTACGCGGAGACGCGACTTGAAGTCGCGTTTGCTTCAACGACCGAACAAATAGAACTCAGCACCACCGATAATCCCGCGTTTCGGTTCGGCGACGAGCGGAATGTCCTGATAGACCGTGCTGGTGATGTTGGTCAATTGCAGGAAGGGCCGGATGCGCCCGGTTGAATACGCCATGGAAGCATCCCAGACTGCGTAAGGATTGCCGGCAAAGCGATTAATCACCCCGATCCTGGTTCGCGCGATCACGTTCTTCGCGATGGTGTTTTTGGCGATAGATCCGCGCCACTCCACAACCGCACTCTGCGCCGGATAGTTAAACGTGTACTCGGTCACAAGATTCTGCGGCGAGGAGTATTGGCCGTGCAGCGCACTGAAGCTGACCGAAATATGCTCTCCCGGCTGAGGCTCGTAAACCACCGCCGCCTCCACTCCCGTGAAATGCAACGGGGGCAGATTCTGCGCCTGGTAGATATCGCTTCCAGAGGGTTCAACGTAGTCGATCACGTTTGTGTCCCGCCGCTGAAACACCGTGACCGAAGCGTGAAGGTTACTTTTCATATACGCATCCAGGCCGCCTTCGTAGCTGGTCGCGCTCTCTGGCTTGAGGTTTGTGTTGCCCAGCGTATTCGGAGAGCTGTAGTAGATATCGGTGTAGCTCGGAAGCCGGAATGCGCGGCTCGCCGAGGCCCTTAGTTTAAATCGAGACGATAACCATGCCGCGCCACTCAATGAGGGGCTTGTTGCGACCGAGTGAGCGCCATAGACTTCTTCGCGAATCCCCGCGGAGACGGAATACCGTCGCACCGAACGCAGGTCGTAGAACAAATAGCCGCTGCCGCGCTCGCGGCTATGAATTCCCAGATTGGTGCTGACGATCGATTCCGCCAGGCCCTCCGCTCCATAACTCAGAACGCCATGCAGGGGCAGTTTGTCATGCCGCCGCAGATTTCCCTGCCAGCTTTCGTCAGTGTGATGGTTGGTATAAAGGGCCGGATCGTCCCGGATCCAGACGTACAGATCCGTATGCTGGCGGTAAGCGAAGTTGGCCTCGGTGTTTTCTCCAAGATCCTGATGCGCGGAAGCAAACCAGGTTTTGGTCCGCTCCCACTGGGGCGAAATCGCCCCATAGAAATCGTTCGCGCCGAACGGCCTGTCGCTGTATGCGAACAAAAGGCTGGTGGCGCCAAACCGCGACTTGAACGTGCTCAGGGAACTCAATGCCAGATTGCGATAGTCGCGGTCCGGCATGAAGCCCGATGAAAAATCCCGCGCGAACCCCAATTCCTCCTGCCACCAGGATTGTCCAAAGGAGGTGACCGCATGCTCCTGATTGAAGCCGAAGTTCCCCGCGCCGGCGAGCAAACGGAGTTCGTTGAGTTCCAGCGGTTCCGTTCTCACGTTCACCACGCCGCCGATCGCGTCCGATCCGTAAAGCGTCGAGCCGGAGCCTTTCAGCACCTCGAGATCCGAAATCATTTCGAGCGGCAGCGGGAGATCGAGGTTAAAATGCCCGGTTTGAACATCGTCGAGTCGCATGCCGTTGAGCAGTACGAGCGTCTGCCCGAACATGGCGCCGCGAATGGAAAGATCTCCCTGGAAGCCTCCGGGTACGCGCTGCTGGAGGTCGAGCGCGGGGTCGAGGTCCAGCAAATCGAACCACGATTCGTAGAGCGGCCGCTGTTCCTCCGGCAGGCGAATGACGCTAACGTCGCGATCTGCCTCCGACAGCGGAATGGGCTCGGCGGTTCCGGTTACAACAATGCTTTCCTGCTGCTGCGGCAATGGCGCCTGCTGAGCACACAGCGATACCGCGCCGAGGGCGAACACGAGGCAGAATTTCATTGAATCTTCCACCGTACCATCCACGCGCCGTAACATAAGAGGACCGTTAGCCGATGGAAACACACCCGGTAGAATTGTGGACCTTCCCACTTACCCGCGAGGTCCCGACACACCTCTCGGAAGATGAAGTCGCGCGTGCCAACCGCTTCCGGTTCGAGAAGGACCGCGTGCGCTGGGTACGCGCCCGCTCGTCGCTGCGTATGATTCTGTCGAGGTATGCGGGCGAAGATCCCGGGAGCCTTTACTTTGGGTACGGCAAGCACGGAAAACCCGCACTTTTGCCCTTCACCGAGATTCAATTCAATCTCTCGCACGCCGGCGATTGGGCCATGGTTGCAGTATCCCGGTCGGTCCCGGTCGGTGTGGACATCGAGCGCATCCGGAACGAAGTCGAGATGGCGACTCTTCTGCGGCGGTTGGGCGAAACCGATTTGCCTTCCTCGACAACGGATCTCTATAAGGTATGGACCCGGCGTGAAGCGAAAACGAAAGCGGCCGGCGGCGCTCTGTTCGACAAGCCCCCAGCCGACATATACGCCATCGATGTCAATGCGCCTGCCGGATACACCGCATCGGTCGCACTCGCCGCACATGAGCCCATCGTGACTTACCGTACTCTTTCGTGAAGCGTTTCCGGAGAGGAAAAGCTAAAATGCGGAAGTGTTCAGCGCACCACGAACCTGCATACTGCCGGCGCTTGCTGCGAGCGTCTTTTTGATCACTGCCCATGCTGGAACGATCGATGCCATCGATGCATTCGGAGACAGCCTTTCGGACGTGGGGAATGCCTTTATAGCAACCGGCGGCGCTGAGCCGGCCGCCCCCTATGTTGGCGGTCAGTTCAGTAACGGTAACATTTGGGTGCAGGATCTGGCCCTCGATCTCGGCCTTGCGCCGCTCACTCCCAGTCTTCTTGCTGGCGGTACCGATTACGCCGTCGGGAGCGCGCAGACGGGGGCTACCCTCTACAACACCGGTGGTGCGGCCGACCTCCTTACCGGCCAACTCCCTGCCTTCGAATTAGCGAATCCGACCGGTGCCGACCCGAATGCTCTCTATACCATCTGGATCGGCTCGAACGATCTGGCCGCCATCCCCGGAACTGCGACGCCTGGTGCGATTGCAACGGATATCGGCGACATAGTCGGGAACATCGACACCGCCATCGGTGCGCTGGCATCGCTCGGGGCAAAGAATTTTCTGGTTGTCACCGTGCCGGATCTCGGCGTTACTCCCGATGCGCTGGAGGCACCCGCGGGCACGAGCGCCGCGGAGTCCGCACTTTCGGCGGGTTTCGACAACGCATTGGTGAATGGCTCTTCGCCCATCCCATCGCTCGCGGCACTCGCCGCCGGAAAGTCGATTAATATTTCGGTGCTGAATACTTACGCGTTGATTGACGCCATTGTGGCGGACCCGGGGCTCTACGGTTTCACGAATGTCACCGATCCGTGTCTCACCGGTGAGGTCAATTTCGCCGGTGGAACCCCTTGCACGATGCCGAATCAATATCTCTTTTGGGACGGGGACCACCCTACCGCGGCCGGCCAGGCGCTGGTCGCTGATGCGGCTTTCGCTTTGGTCACCCCGGAACCCACTTCGATCTCCCTGATCGTCGCCGGGCTATTCGGACTGGCCGTTGTTGGACGCTATTTTGGCTGGCGCTATTGTGGCAAATGATAGAAGCTTCCCCCGACCGATCGCATGACCGCGCCCCAGAGCGATTGGTTGAGTTCCTGCAACTCATCCATGTGAACCGGTATCGACTGCACGTGCAATCCCGCCATCTCATCGTTCGTCCCAGGCCCCCAGCGGACACGCTCGGGCGGGGAATTCGGATTGCGCGGATTTGCCGCCGAATTGTCATACACAAACTCCATCTCGAGGCGGCTGTCGGCGGGCAGGCGTATCGGATGAGCATATTGAAACTGATCCTGCCAGTTGAAATCCCAATCGCGGATGTTGAGCAGCCATTGCTTGCGGCCGTCGGGCAGAATGGCCCAGCCACGCATCTCGCGGCACAACAGGTGCGCGTGCGGAATCACGCCGACTGCGTCAATGGCTACGGGGATGGTGAAGTGCGCGCGGACCACGTAGTGTGGATCGCCTGCCGGGATATCGATGGCTGTCGAAGAGAGTCCCACATCGACAACGCGCCGCACCGGAGCCTGCTCGGTGAAGTAAAAGCCCACGCTCCATTGATCCTGTTCCGGCTTCCCATCCGGATGATAGTGGACCTGCGTAACCAGTTTCGATCCCGCCTGCAACGGCGGCGCGGCGCCATCCAGCATCCGGATCGGGCCCATTCCGGGCGACCACCCGCCGATGCCGAGACTCGGGAAGAGGCCGACGGTTCCGAAGCAGGGATAGCGGGATTCGTGCGAGAGACGGCTCGCGTCCGCGAACATCAGGGAATGATGCACGACGCGGCGGTTCGAAGGCCGGAACTCTACGGCGCGGATAAACCGGTCGCGCGGGAGATTCATCGGCACAACGAAGCATTCGTAGAGATCCTGACCTTCCGCCGGTATATCGAAAGGCTGCGGTAGCTGCACCACCAGATCCGGCTTACCCAATTGCCAGTCGGCTCCGAACTCGGGCGGAGGAGGCAGTCTCGCCGGATTCCCTTCACGTGCCCCGGTTGCCGTCCATCGCTGGATGGTCTGGATCTCCGCTTCGGTTAGACGCCTTTCACCCGCGAAGTGGTTGTAGCCTGCAACGGGCTTCCATGGTGGCATCAACCGCGTTCGCGTGACTTCGGCGATGAGGCGCGCGCGCTTACTCGCGTCTTCGTATGTAACGAGCGGGAAGGGCGCGACCTCGCCCTCGTGATGGCACGACGCGCAATGCTTATAGAGAATCGGCGCAATATCTCGCGTGAAGACAGGTACCGCGGGAGGGCCGATCGCCGCGGCAAGAAGCAACGCAAGCACTAAACACTAATCTACTGCAGCGGCGGCACAATATGCCCGGTTGGCATAAACCTGCGTCGGCGCTCTTGATTGCTTTCATTGACTTAACCTGTTGGGGAATAACGTGCTTTAACTAACTCGAACTCAAAGAAGGGTACCGATCAATGAAGAAGGTTCTTGCGCTGGTGTTATTGGTTGCCGGGAGTCTGTTCGCTCAGATATCGCTTGGAATTAGAATCGGCCCGCCGCCACGGCCGCGCGTGGTCACAGTGCGTCCGATTAGCCCGGGCGGCGATTCTATTTGGATCAATGGCTACTGGTATGCCGCCGGAAGCCGCTACGGATGGCACGACGGATATTGGACGCGTCCCCCGTATATTGGCGCGCGTTGGGTAGAGCCCCGCCACGATGGTCAGCGCTTTTACGCCGGGTATTGGGATGGAGACCACGGACGGATGGAGCACGACCATCACTCGGATCGCGACCACGACCGCGATTATCGCCGCTGAGCCCTGGCTCTCAACCCGCGCTTTCGGCGCTATAGCGCGCAATCAGTCCGCTGCGCACGGCGTGTTTATAGATGCGCGTAAAGAACCAGCCGGCGAGGAGGATATAGAGCAACGCAAGCCCGCCGCTCCACAGCACCGCAAATCCGGAAACAGAGCCGCCGCGCACGATCGCCCGCATAGCCTCGAATACGTAGGATGGCGGCATAAGACGCGCGAGATATTGCATCCACGCTGGTAACGCCGACAGCGGATAGAAGACGCAGGCCAAAGGTGAAAGCAAGGCCGGAATGGGCCATATAAACCATTCAGCCGCGGGCCCCAATCTGAGGACCACCGCGCAGCCGAAGATGCCCAGCGCCACTCCGAAAAGAAAAAGCACGAGAAGGAAAGGCACGAGCAGCACGCCGTACATAAAAAACGAAAGCCCGAATGCCGTGGTGGCGAGCACCAGCATGGCAATCAACCCCATCATGCTGGTCGCAATACTCGACATCACCAGGCCGCCGACATACTCCGAGATGCGGAGCGGCGTGGCGAAGACGTTCAGAAAGTTCCGCGACCAGACGTCTTCGAAGAACGCCGTTGTTACGCCCTGCATCACGCGGGCAAAGAAATCCCACAGCAAAACCGCCCCAAGAAATGTCGGGACGAAATTGAAGCCGGCGGAAGCGACTGAATTCAGATAGCGGGTGATAAATCCCCAAAGCACGATATCGATCGCGACCCATACAAACATGGGCAGAATGCGCGCAGGGCTCCCGCGAAGCAAATAAAACTGGCGAAGCACGATAGCCGCGATGCGTTTGGGGTTCATGAGTCTCAGCCGCGCTCCAGCGTGAGTGGTTCGCGCGCTACGGCGATAAACAGTTCTTCCAGAGTCTCTTTTCCGTGCTCGCGGGGCAGGCTTCGCGGATCTCCTTCGAGGAGGATTTTTCCGCGCGAGAGAAAAAGCACGCGATCGCAAACTTCCTCCACCTCATGCATGTTATGCGATGTCCAGAGAACGCCACCTGCACCTTGCAGAGTAACCTCGCGAATCTTCTCGCGGACTTCGCGCGCGACCGAGGGATCGAGCGAAGCCGTCGGCTCGTCGAGCAGCAAAAGGTTGGGACGATTCAGCATCGCCTTCGCCAGGCCCACGCGTGTTTGCTCGCCCGAAGAAAGGACGCCGCATTTGGTGTTCCGGAATTTGCCCAGATCGAAGCTCCCGATGAGCTCGTCAATGCGTTCGGAGAGATTCCCAACCCCGTAGATCAAACCGAAGAAGCGCAGATTTTCGACTACTGTCAGATTGCCCGGAAGCGGCGAGTAAACCGCCACGAAATTGGTGCGTTGCAGCGCCTGAGAACGGTGCGCCGCGAGATCGATGTCTTCGATGCGCACGGTGCCCGAATCGGGCTCGAGCACGCCGAGAATCATGTTGATGGTCGTGGTCTTTCCCGCGCCGTTGGGGCCAAGCAGTCCCACGATCTCGTTGCGGTGTACTGCAAATGAGATTTCGTCTACAGCAACTGCCCCGCTGTATTGTTTACACAGCTTTGTAACGGAAAGAACCGTGGGTGGAGAGGTCGTCTGTGAGCTGGAATTGTTCACGCTTCAGCGCGTTGCAGCAACTCATCATACCGAAGTGCGTTTTGCCTCTAAACAGCTACCGGCTCAAGCCAGTAGGATTGGTTGCGACTGAAAGTCGCCTGAAGTGCGTGGCGCACGCACTTTTTGCGTGCCGCGTCGGCACTCGTGCCGACGCCCGTATCATTCGCAGAAACGGGTGCCGGGAAGAGTCTCGACACGCACGCTGAGAGCGTGCGCCATGTCGGCTCCGGAACAGCGGTGGGATTGAACCCGGCGATGGATACTAAACCACCGCCCGGGCAGACTCCAGTAGTTCCCGATCGGCCTGAAGGGGATGATCCAGCCGCTCGTCACGGACGATCCGCCCGTCCCGGAAATAGATGTTCCGATTAGCATAGGCTGCTATATCCGGCTCATGCGTGACAATCAGAGTCGTGATTCCCTTGTCGCGGTTGAGGCGCTGCAGAATCGCCATGATCTCGATACTCGTGCGCGAATCGAGAGCGCCAGTCGGCTCATCGGCGAGCACGATCTGTGGATCGTTCACCAACGCCCGTGCGATAGCGACCCGCTGCTGCTGGCCGCCGGAAAGCTGGTTGGGGTGATGATCGGCGCGTTCCGCGAGTCCCACCGAAGCAAGCGCCTGCAGAGCGCGGGCGTGGGGATCGGCCACCGGTTCGCTCGTATACAGCAGGGGTAGTTCGACGTTTTCCAACGCGCTGGTCCGGGCGAGAAGATTGAACTGCTGGAAGACGAAACCGATCTTGCGGTTCCTGATCTCCGCCAGTTCATCGCGGTCGAGATCCTGGACGCTGATTCCATCCAGCCGGTAGACTCCGGATGTAGGCCTGTCGAGGCAACCGAGGATATTCATCAGCGTGGATTTTCCCGATCCCGACGGCCCCATAATCGCCACAAAATCACCGCGCCGGATTTCGAGAGATACATCGTCCAGGCCTTTCACCCTCATTTCGCCGATGGAAAAAGTCCTGGCCAGATGCTCCACTTCGATGATGTTGGCGCGGTCATTCATACCGCAGCGCCTCGATCGGATCCATATAGGCGGCCTTGCGAGCAGGGTAGAACCCGAAGAATACCCCGACCAGCGCCGAAAAAAGGAACGCCAACGCAACCGAGCCCGGACTCACCACAGTCGACCATTTGGCGAAGTGCGATATGAGCAGGCTCGCACTGATTCCAAGTACGATGCCTGCCGCACCGCCGGCGAGAGACAAGGTCACCGCCTCCACCAAAAACTGGCTCAGGATGTCCCGTGTTTTTGCGCCCACCGCCTGGCGCAGCCCGATCTCCTTCGTTCGCTCCGTGACTGAGACCAGCATGATATTCATGATGCCGATCCCTCCGACAATAAGCGATACGGAGGCGATCGCGGCCAGCAGAAGCGACATCACCTGCGCAGAGGATTCCTGCGCCTTGAACACTTCCTCCATGTTCCGGATCGTGAAATCGTCATCCTCGTTGGCCTGCAGGTGGTGGCGCTGCCGAAGCAAGGCGCCCATCTGTTCCTGGACATCCGCGCTTCGGCCTTCACGGGCCTGCACAAGGATTTGGCCTACTGCGGCGTAGTTGGCCTGGCTCGTGCCGATCACCTTCTTTTTTGCCGTGCTGATCGGAATCAGAATGACGTCGTCCTGATCCTGGCCGGTCGGCGATTGGCCCTTGGGCACCAGCGAACCGATCACGGTAAACGGGACGGCCTTGATGCGAACGATTTTCCCAATCGGGTCCTCCCCATAGAACAGATTGTCGATGACGGTTTTGCCGAGCAGGGCGACTTTGGTGGCGCCTTCGACGTCCGAACTCGTGAAGGCCTGGCCTTCCTGCATGCCAAGATCGCGGATCGGCAGGTAATCCGGCGTCGTGCCCAGAATCTGCGTCCCCCAGTTGTTGTTGCCATAGACAACCTGCGCTCCCCCGCGCACCGCGGGCGCGGCCAACGACGCCGCGTCGCACTCCCGAACGATCGCCCTCGCATCCTCTTCGGTCAGCGTCTGTGCGTTTCCAGTGCCCATGCGGATACCGGAACTCGTGATGCTTCCCGAAAGCACAATGATCAGATTGCTTCCGATGGATGCAATCTGCTCCTTGATCCGCGCCTGGGCACCGGACCCGACAGCAACCATAGCGATTACCGCCCCCACTCCGATAATGATGCCCAGCATAGTGAGCGCGGAGCGCATTTTGTTGATGCGCAGCGCCCGGAACGCGATTTTCATGCTGGCGGACGCTTTTCTGAGATTCATACCGCTAAAATCCCGTCCTTCCTGGGGCTCGCGACGGGGTAGCCGCTTGTTGCGCCGCTGGTCCAGCCATCCCGACCACGACTTGCTGCCCTTCCGTCAGATCGCCGCTCACAATCTCCACGTAATTGGCATCGCTCATCCCGAGCTTCACCGGTATTTGCTTTAACTGGCCGACTGCATCAAGGACACTCACGATCTGTGTCTGTTGCGTGGATTGCCTCGCGCCCGCTGCGGCGCGCGGGTGAAACCGGAGCGCGGCTTTCGGAAGCTTCAGGACGTTGGCGGCACGGCCCACCGCGACGGTAACGTTTGCGGTCATGCCCGGGAACAGCTTGAGATCCTCATTCGAAACCTGAATCACCACGTCATAAGTGATTACATTCTGCACATTGATCGGCGCCTGGCGGATCTGCGCGACGCGGCCCCGAAAAACCCGCCCCGGCCAGGCATCCACGGTAAAGGTCGCCTGCTGATCCAGCTGAACACGGCCCACGTCCGACTCGTCGACGTTGGTGTCCACCTGCATCTTCGTCAGGTCCTGCGCGATCAGGAAAATGACCGGTGCCTGGAACGAAGCGGCGACGGTTTGCCCCACGTCCATATTGCGGGATTCGACCGTGCCGTCAACCGGAGCGAGGATTCGGGTGTGGTCAAGATTGAGCTGGGCCTGTGCGAGTATTGCCTGGTCCTGTGCCACCACGGCTTTTGCCTGATCGAGTTGCGTCTGGGCCACATCGACGCCTTTTCTTGCCGATTCCGCGGCCGATTCGGCGGCATTAACTCCGGCTTTCACGGCATCGATGCTCGCGACTGCCTGATCGTAGTTTGCCTGTGCCGTATCCGCGTCTTCCTGCGAGGTGCTGCCGGTCTTGACCATTCCCTGCCTGCGCTCGTTTTCGACACGGGCGAGGTCGACGGCGCTTTGCGCCTTCACGACGTTGGCCTTCTGGCTGGCAACGTTGGCCTCGGCGGTGGCAAGATCCGATTTCGACTTGGCAAGCATGGCCTGAGCGGTGACTATCGCGGCCTTTGCGGCGTTCAGGCTGGCGGCCGCCTGATCCACCGCCGCCTTGAATGGAGCCGGATCGATTTCCGCCACCAGCTGGCCCTTCTTCACTTTCGTGTTGAAGTCGGCGTACAAGGCGATAATATTTCCCGAAACCTGACTGCCCACTTGCACCGTAATCACCGCGTTCAGGTTGCCGGTTGTCGTCACAGTGGATTCAATGTTTCCCCGGCTCAGTCTTGCGGTAACGTATGTGGCTTTACCGGAGCTGTGGACGCGTACGAAGATGCCGACAACGCCCAGAACGGCTACGACCAGGGCCGCCAGCACCCATTTGCGGGACGTATGCGCGGCAGGCGCGTTCTTCACGCCCGGCTCTTGCGCTGGTATTTCGGTTATTGGCATGGCATCCGCCTGCACAAGAGAAGTGCAGCCTGGAGGCCAGACTGCCGGCGAGCAAGCTTTTTAAAATGAGGTACCTGGAAACTGCAGACCAGTGCACCGGCCAGACCCTGAGTGCTTTGGCGCAGGATTGCGCGCGATTTTAATGCTCGGCCGACGATGACGCATCGTCAACAGCCGATTTCTGAGGCGTCGCATGAGGCGTTTCCGTCATACAGACCTCTGACCGCCGGTACAGCCAGCCATACCTTACAGTGGACACAAACGCACCGTCGTCCGTGAGCCGGATAGAAATCGTCTTGCCGAACAGACTTCCCAGATCCATCACAAGGAACCTTTCCGCGTTCGCTCTTGCAAGTCCATTTCCAACCTGTGGGCAAACGGCCATACCCGTGCCCCTTCAACGACCCGAGGTCTATCACATGACAAAACAAACCGCACCGGTACTGAGCGATCTGCCGGTGCCGCACCTGAAAACCCCGCTATGGCAGTATGTGCGGACTTCCAGTTTGCCTGTGATTCTCACGGTTCCCGTGATCTACGCTTGCATAATCCCGTTCATGGCCCTCGATCTCGCGCTTACGATCTATCAATTGATCTGTTTCCCTGCCTATGGGATTCCAAAAGTCCGGCGCAGCGATTACCTGATCTTCGACCGCGGCCGCCTTGCATATCTCAATGCGATCGAGAAGGTACATTGCGTTTACTGTTCTTATGGCAACGGCGTGCTCGCGTACGTGGCGGAGATTGCGGCTCGCACGGAACAACGCTTCTGCCCGATCAGACACGCCCAGGACTTAAGGCAGGAGCATTCCCGATACCGCTTTTTCCTCCCGCACGGAGACGCCCACGCTTACCGGACGCAAGGCGAAAGAGTCGCGAGTGACTGGGACGATCTCAGAGAGTGGAAATAGCACTTGATGGGGCGGCCCCCCGGTCCGCGCCGGACGCCCTCGTCCGGCACACTTAACCTAAGGTAAGTCGGCTTTCGCCAGGAGCTCATCGAGCACGACGCTGTTCACGCGAAAATCCGAATAAGTGGAACGCGTCACCTGAGTCGACCTGAACCACAACTTCGAAACGTTCAGTGTCATTGAGAAGTTGCGGATTAGCCAGACCGAATCCGTGACCGGCGTCATATCGAGCTCAACGTGCGTGCCCGGCAGAACGCGCGCCAGAATGCCATAAATCGGGACGGGGGCTACGACCGTGCATTCCGCTCGAATCGCGTGGAACTGTTCCTTCTCGATCCAGACCGTCCCATGCATGCCGCTGAGGACTTTAGCTGCACGGCTCAAGGGCCCGGCCCTCTTTTTAGGGGTTCCTGAAAGAACGTAAGCCGGGTAGCCGTTCACCGTCTCTTCGCGCAGAAGTTCGAAATTAAAGGCTTTCGGAAAATCGAGCACCAAAGCGCCATTTTCATCCCGTGCTTTCTTGTAGTTCACTATGCGCCGTTCGCGGGAGGCCGGATCTTCCCTGTTCCGGCGCTGAAACTCATTTTTTAGCTTCTGCAGTTCCACTTTTTGCTGATCCGGCGAGAGCGGATGATCGTCAAACGCGATGGGCATGTAATAGTCGGAATCCGCCATCATCACGACTTGGGAAGTCTTACTGGTCACCTTCCCGTTTTTCTGCGTCTCATCCCGCTCAATGTACGCATAATCCGGGTCCGCGGCCCAGTCCGCATTAATCGCGTCTGTTCCCCTGCGGATGATCTCCTGCAAGTCGGCGTCGGCTGCGTGAGCACGTCCATCGGGAAGACCAATGGCGCAGAAAATCGCCAAACCAATAATTCGTGCTTTCAAACGCTGATGACCGGGCACGGCGCTTCACGCAGGATCGCATAGGCGCTATGGAACACATTTTCAGCGATACCCTCGCCGCTGTGCCGCCCGATCACCACCAGGTCGGCGTTGAACTCGGCCGCCGTTCGGGCAACTATCGTCTCGGGCCGTCCTGGATTAATGAACACCTCAGCCGTCGTGCCGGCTTCCGCCTGCAGCGCGTCGATCCGTTTTTTCGCGTGGGTTGAGACCTGCCGGTTGAACTCCTCCTCGATATTCAGTGACGCAACCGAAGCGTCGATCGCAGCAGTCGCATGGACAATCCCCAGGTCTGCCCGATACTGTTTGGCCAGCCAGGCAGCCCATTGCAGAACGTTGCGGCTGCACACGCTGAGGTCCACTGAGCACAAAATTTTCCGGCAGTGGATGTCTTCGAGCGCCGGCGCGGATTCCGCATGAACGCTGGTCCACACCGGGCATCGCAGATCGTGCAGCGCCTTTGCGGTGACCGATCCCAAAAGATGCCGCCGGAAGAACCCGAGTCCGTGGGTCGGCAGCATGACGATATCCGGACACCACGACTGCGCCACCTCCACAATGACCTGCGATGGATCGATGTCATCGTCCGCAATCGTGCAGATACGGTCGGTAGTGAAGTATTTGAGCTCGTTTGCCAGAAACGCATCGAGCTTTGCTTTCCTCCCCGGCAGTAGTTCCTGGGGAAAAGTATGTTCGCCCCTCGTGATGACGTGGAGCAGCATGATCTCGGCTTCAAATTGCCCGGCGAAAGCTTCCACATAACGGCCCGCGCCGAGACAGCTTTCGGAGAAATCGACAGGGAACAGGATCTTCTTGATTTGCGGCATAAGATCTCCTACGGGGTGATTGAAATGGGCACAGCGGAAACAGATGGCACGTAAACCTTGCTCGCGGCCACGATCTCCGCATTGGGAACTTCCGTTGTTGGTTTTACGGACCTGAGTCCCGGCTTGCCGTCAGCGTTAGCCGGAAATGTGATTCGGTATTGATGGTTCAACTGGCGGGTAACCTCGGCCAGGTAAGGCGCTATGGAAACCAGCGTCCCGGGGATCATCACGTACGCCTCGCCGCCCGTTTCTTCGGCGAGTTTCGCGAGATAATCCCGGCCCCAGTTCATTCGCCAGTAGCTATGCGCGGAATGCCCCATACCCCCCGTGTAGATCGCATACACGATAATTCCCGCGCGCTGCGCGTCTGCGATCGCGACATCAAGATAAGGATTTTCCACGCCCTCCCCGCCGAGCGGATCGGCGCCGCTCGTCAACATCAGCACTTCGCGTCGCGCGTAACTTGCAGGCCAGTATTTGATCAGTTCACTCAGCGAAAGATAAGGGCTCGAGCCTGCGCCCATAGGAAGCCGGAGAGCCTTAGCCGCCCTGACATGATCCCGGGTCAGGGCTTGCGCGGTGTCCACCATCCCGTTGCGCATGTACCCGATCCCGATCGCTGTGTTTGGCGCTTGCGAATTGATAAAGCGGCGCACATCGGCCAGCTGCGAGCCCAGAGTCAACGGGGATGCTTCATCGACCAGGATAAACAACTCCAGATCGGCATTGCCGCCCAGCAACGGAACGGCATCGGTAACCTGGGTTTTCTCGCGCTCTAACCTGACCATGAAATCTTCGCGGCTGAGCACCGGCACATCGTGGCCGTGCCGGGCTTCCACGGTCACGACCATTTGTACTGGAGTGGTGCCGGCCGGCGCCTTATCCACCGCCCGGGCAGGCGCAATCGTCACGGCCAGACATGCCGAAGTGAAGAGCGCCAAACGTAATCGGTTCATGCGTCACCTCCGGCTGGCCGCAAGTTCGGGCTCGGGTGCTTGGGCGACGCGGTAGCGCAATATCGCGGCGACTCCCGATTTACCCCCCGAAAACTCGCCGCAAACCACCGTGCCCGAATTGCGAATCACCGCCAGCGCCGCCGCATTGATCGAATCCTCGTTGGCTTGCGGATTGGCCTCGACGAACAAACGTTCGACCTGCCCGATCCGCGCCGCCTCAATGATCGCGGCGAGGTCTGTAAGCAGCAATCCCCGTCCCGCCGCGGCATCCATTTCCCGCCGGGCCTGGTCCGCGGTGTGCGCGGAGTTGGCAGCGACGAATTCGAGCGCCGCCTTATGCAGCCGATCTTCGCTCCGGTCCTCGCCGAGCGACTCCGGACTCCCATGAATCGCCTGATCGAGAAGCGGCGCGTAGGTGTTCACGTCGCGATAGATGGCGAGTTCCCGCGCGACCGCTGCGAGGATCAAGGGATCGCCGCTTCCCGCCAGAATCGGCTGAATCGCGCGGTCGATCATCTTGAAAAAGTCATGTAAATACTGCCCTTGCGTTTCCTTTGCGGAAGAAGTGCCGGAGCGAACTGCCGCCGTTTGACCGGTGGAAACTCCCGGCGCGGACCGGCTCTCGAGATCGTGATCGGGCTTATCGAAACCGCCTGCATCCGCCAGACTGCGTGGCAGGTCTTTGGGCAACTCAACCTCGGAAAGTCCTTGCAACGTCCCGCGAAACAGCCGTATCTGATGGATGCTGAGTGCCAGAATCCAGAAGTTACGTTGCGCGGCAAGCCCCGCGAGCAGCGGCAGGATGAAAAACTCATCCGCGAGATGGACATGCGTTTTCAACGTGTCGGGCCAGAAACTCGCTTGCGTAAAGCCAGGCGCCCGGAACATAACCATGCTCCCGGTGCGCCCGGACCAATCGGTGTTTTCGGCAACTTTGAATACGGGCCGCAGGAACTCTTCCCGGTCGGCGGCGCTAAAGCCCTTCTCAGCGAGCAGCGCGTCCGCCTTCTGGGCGGCGGCGGTCAAGCGCGTATCGGACTTCGTCACTTGCGAGAACTCGTCGCGCAAGGGCTGAAAAATGCTCAAACAGGGGCCGTCGATTTCGGCCAGCTTTTTCAGATCGTCTGGAACCATCATTTAAAACCTCCACGGGGACGAGCAGTACACTCGCTCGTTCGAGTCCACCATTCGATCAGCACAATCCATGCCAGATGCCGGTTACCCGCAAAGGTCTTACGTTTCAGCGAGGGAAGGGGGATAGTCGGCTGTACTGTGCTCCAAATGGCGCAAGTACACGCGATATCACGCCTTTACATCGACAGGCGACAAAAATCAGGTAACTTGAAAAAGCTCGCAATCCAGTGGGAGGCTGTGATAGGCTCACTCGAAAGGAGCCTTTCGGTGCGCACCCTGACATTATTCGCCCTGCTTGCTATGCCGTTATCGGCGAATTCTATCTCTATCGTCAACAATTGCACCGGAAATGACGTGTGCACCGCTAGCGGAAGCGTGAGCGGCTTTGGTACTACCGTGTTCTCCGCGGTCCTCACTGCTATGGGCAACAATATTACTCTGGGAAACGATCCTGGCCCGGGTGGCTCCGGCTCAGTGACCATCGATGAAACCGGCATGACCGACGGACCGGTGAGGGCCGGGTTTATTGAGTTCTCCTATGGGCCGACTGGTACCGCTTCCTCCGGCGCGGCCAGCGCGGCGGGGAGCTTCAGCGTGGGCGCCGTGACTGGCACGGTTCCGGGAGAGGTCGGTGTTCCGCTCCCTCTCGACGGGCAGTTCGAGCCATTCACGCTCGGAGAGGAGTTCGATATTACCTCCAGCGTTTCTTTCCTTGTCCCTGCGACGCCCCTTGACCAATATGGGAGCGCGGAGGTCGACTTTTCATTCTCGCTCTTCGAGGCCGTAACGCTCGGTAACGGCTCTACGTTTGCTGGAGCCGCAGTAACAATCGAGGATCCACCCACGGTTCCGGAGCCGGGTACGATCTGGACCGTCGCGTTGGCTTTAGCTCTTCTCGCCGCCCGCCGTGCGGCATCATCGAGCTGCACGACCTCAAACTGATCGCTACCGGGAATCAGAAGCGCATTCGACGACGGCGCGACCCGTTTTGCGCGTGTTCGTCAAAAGCGCAAAGGGCGCTGTCTCGCGCCACCATATAGGGAGGAACTTTCCCTTGCGGTGGCGCGAACGCGACCCGTTTTGCGCGTGTTCCTCAAAAGTTGAGAAGCTGCTTGCGGAGCGCGTCCTCATATTCGCGGCGCGCGTCCTGTGCTTTCTCCCCGGTTTCTTCTTCGTTGAGCACGGCCCGATCCCAGATTTCCCAATCCCTCATGGAATGGTCCGGCAGGGCCAGCCGCTCTTCTTCCCGGATTGCCACGATCCACTCCTCGACAGCCGCTTTATACGCGGCCAGGAGATTGTCGAGGTCTACTGTATTTTCCTGCGTTTCCTGAGTTTCCATGTGATCGTTTTCCACCTTCTTAACTACCGGCCATCCCGCGGAAAACCCAGAACAGGAACCCGGATAGCATCATTGCCACCGGCAGCGTCAGCACCCACGCGAGCAGCATATTGCGAACCGTGGCGAACTGCAGGCCCGAACCGTTCGCCGCCATCGTGCCCGCCACACCGGAGGAAAGCACGTGCGTCGTACTGACCGGCAGCCCCAGCATATCGGCGGTGCTGATCGTCACCATCGCCGTGATTTCCGCCGCCGCGCCCTGCCCGTAAGTCAGATGATCCTTGCCGATCTTCTCACCCACCGTGACCACAATCCGCTTCCAGCCGATCATGGTTCCGAGGCCGAGCGCGATCGCCACCGCAACCTTGACCCAGGTCGGAATGAACTTGGTCGCGCGGTCGAGGTGCTTCTTGTAATTCGTCAGGACCTTGTCGTCGTCGGCGGTGAATTCAGTCTTGTGGCCCTTCTCGATCAGCCGGATGGCTTCGCTGATCACATACATTTCGTTCCGGAGGTCCTATAAGAGGGAATGTCCTATAAGAGGGAATGTCCTATAAGAGGGAATGTCAAGAGACAGTTTTCCCCTACCGCCTGCGGCGGCTGCTGCTTTCGTGCATTCAGCCCCCAACCCCGGGCAACGCTCACGTTTTGAG